>NZ_CP186283.1:1575000-1950000 GCF_049331905.1 Pseudomonas cimarronensis
ACACCTATACCGCCAGCCTCAGTTACACCGACTTCTTTGGTGGTGATTACAACACCAACGTCGACCGTGACTTTGTTGCCCTGAGCTTCGGTGTGAACTTCTGATCAACGCAGTGCAAAAGGATCCGTACACCATGAAAAACACAAGAATCCTGCAAGCGGGTGCGCTGCTGCTGACGTTGTTAGCCAGCAGCGTGATGGCCGCGGTCTCCGAACAAGAAGCGGCTCAGCTGGGTGCCAGCCTGACGCCGCTGGGTGGGGAAATGGCCGGCAATGCCGATGGCAGTATCCCGGCCTGGGATGGCGGTCTGTCTACCAGTGCAGCGGCTGTCGATGGCAAGGGCTTTCTCGCTGACCCCTTTGCCGGTGAACAAGCGCTTTTCACGATTACCGCAGCCAATGCCGAGCAGTACAAAGACAAGCTGTCAGCCGGTCAGCTGGCCATGTTCAAACGCTACCCGGAGAGTTACAAGATTCCGGTTTACCCCTCGCATCGAACCACCGCCGTACCGGCCGCGATTGCCGAAGCGGCCAAGCTCAGCGCAGTCAATACCACGCCCGTAGACGGTGGTAATGGCCTGCAGAACTTCAATACCAGCCGTTACTACGCCTTCCCCATTCCCAAGACGGGCGTTGAGGTGATCTGGAATCACATCACCCGTTACCGTGGCGGTAACACCCGCCGCGTGGTGACTCAGGCAACGCCGCAGACCAATGGCTCCTATAGCCTGGTCAAGTTCGAGGATGAGGTGGCCTTCCCGGCGGATATGCCCGACCTTGATCCGGCCAAGGGCAGCAATGTCCTGCTGTATTTCAAGCAGCGGGTAACTGCACCGTCGCGTCTGGCCGGTAACGTGCTGCTGGTTCACGAGACCATCGATCAGGTCAAGGAACCGCGCCTGGCGTGGATCTACAACGCCGGTCAGCGTCGTGTGCGGCGTGCGCCGCAGGTGGCCTACGATGGGCCGGGTACGGCCGCTGATGGCATGCGTACGGCCGATAACTTCGACATGTTCTCCGGGGCGCCTGATCGCTACGACTGGCAACTGGTCGGCAAGAAGGAGATGTACATCCCCTACAACAGCTACAAGCTGGATTCGCCGTCACTGAAGTACGACGACGTGCTCAAAGCCGGGCATATCAATCAGGACCTGACACGTTACGAGCTGCACCGGGTCTGGGAAGTGGTGGCCACGCTGAAGAGCGGTGAGCGGCATATCTATGCCAAGCGCCACATGTACGTCGACGAGGACAGCTGGCAGATCGCCCTGGTTGATCATTACGACGGCCGTGGCCAGCTCTGGCGTGTTGCCGAAGGTCATGCGCAGCACTACTACAACCATCAGGTGCCGGGCTACACCCTGGAAGCGCTGTATGACCTGGTGGCGGGTCGCTATTTGGCTCTGGGCATGAAGAACGAAGAAAAATCGGCTTATAACTTCGGCTTCAAGGCGACCGCTGCCGACTACACGCCAGCCGCGCTGCGCAGCTCCGGCGTTCGCTAGGCCAATCACCAGCACGTGTGACTCCGTAATTGGGCGGCCTGCGGGCCGCCTTTTTTATCGCCCGCCATCACCTGCCGTGATGGAGCTGTGAGCGATAGGCATTGAGGGTTAGCCTGCAATGATCCGGTTCCTGTAAAAACAATAAATCGAGCCGTCATGCACGCATTAGCGTCTTTCCCGCAAAGCGCCGCAGTGTCGTCCTGCGGCAGCGTACAGCGTCCACCACCTGGACATATCCTCCGGCTATCTGTGCAACAGCGGCTGCTGGCACACGACTGTCGTCTGCGTTTACTGGTTGGCCCGGCCGGCTTTGGTAAAACTGTGTTGTTGGCCGACTGCGCCCGTGAGTGCCCGACCAATTACCGCCTGCTCTGGCTGACCTGTGCAGGCCAGGGCCTGTGTGCCGAGCAGCTTGCTCAGCAGTTGGGCAAGCTGCTCGACTACCCCGCAGGCCTCAGCAGTGGCGAGCTGCTGGCGGCCCTGGCGCAGGAGTCGCGGCAGTTGTGGATCATGCTCAATGACTACCCGGCGCAACCGAATCACACCCTCGATGACTTTCTCAATCAACTGCTGATGGTCACCCCACCGGGTATCTGCTGGTGGCTGGGAAGCCGGCGGCGGCCAGCGTGTAACCTTTCGCGCCTGTTGCTGGAAGGCGAGCTGCTTGAACTGGGCGCCAGCGAACTGGCCTTTAGCACAGCGGAGGTGCTGGCCTGGCTGCAGCAACTGGACCCAGGCCGCAGCGCCTGGGCGCACGACCTGCATGAACTGACCCAGGGCTGGCCAGCGGCCTTGCGCCTGCACCTGTTGGCGGCTCAGGCCGAGCCGACTGCGCTGAGCGCGCTGCAGGCGGGGGAGCATGATCAGTTGCTCGCCGAATATGTTGAACGCGAAGTGCTGCAAGGGTTGCCGGATGAGCTGTTGCAGATGCTCCAGCAACTGGCCCAATTGCCGCGCTTCAACCCGGCGCTGTGTGAGCACCTGTTTGGTGTGGGCGAGGGCGCGCAGTGGTTACGTGCGCTGATCGAGCGCGGCGTGTTTATTCAGGAACTGGACGCAGCCAAGGGCTGGTATGTGCTGTTCCCGCCGCTGGCTCGGCTGCTGCAGCGGCAGGCGCACCACCTGCCGTGCAGCGCTTTGCATGTGCATGCCAGTCAGTGGTTTGCCGGCCAGGGCGATATTCGCGCGGCGGTGGAGCACGCCTTGCTGGCCGGGCAGCCGGACGTGGCGGGTAGTTTTCTTGAGCGATTTACCGAAGAACAGGTGCTGCAAGGCCAGGATCTGGCGCTGATTCTGCGTTGGCGCAGCGAGCTGCCGGAGAGCCTGTTATACAGCACACCGCGTCTGATTCTGCTCAACGCCTGGGTGTTGCTGCTGGTCGGGCGGCTGGATGAGGCGCAGAGCTGCATCAACGAACTGGCGCGGTTTCAACCGCGCAGCGATGGTGCGCGAACACGCGAGCTGTTCGCTCACTGGCAAGCCATTCAGGGCATCATCGCCTATGGTCGTGTCTGTGCCGTGGATGCTCGCACTCACCTGCATGATGCCTTGCAGGGGTTGCCGCAAAGCGCGTGGTCGCAGGCGTTGCTGTGTCGTTCGGCGTTGACCCTGGTGGCGATTGGCGAAGGTCAACTGGAGGCGGCACAGAAGCTCAGTTTTGAAGCCTTGAAGCAGGCACGTCTGCATGGCAATCCGGTGTTTGAAGCCCTGCTGGAGCTGGACCATGCCCTGCTGCTCGAAGCGCGAGGTGAATTTGCCCGCGCTGAAGCCTTGCTGCAGCGGGTGCTGAGCGCAACTGCGCCGACGGCCTTGCACAACACGCCGGTACTGGCGCGGCTTGAGCTGCGCCTGGGGCGTCTGCAACTGCGCCAGGGCCGTGCGGATGAAGCCCAGGCAGCGTTGCAGCGTGGGCTTGAGCATGCGCTCGCCTGTGGCGATCCAGCGGCGTTTCATGGCTACCTCGGCCTGGCCGAGTTGGCGATGGGGCAGGGCGATATGGCCACAGCCTTTGCTCATCTTGGCCAGGCCGAACGGCAGATGCAGCGTCAGCGCGTCAATGAAACCCTGTACCGCGGCACCCTGTTGCTGGCCAGCTGTCATCTGTGGATTGCCCAGGGGCACTATGCGCGGGCGCGTATCGCCGCGACGCGGGTATTGGGTTATGAGCAGCGGGTTAAAGCGGTGCTGCCGACGCCCAATTTCCCCGAGCTGATCCCACGGTTCAAGGCGCTCCTGCTGCAACTCGATCGTCTGCAGGGCGAGGATGTGCGCGAGCCTCTGCGCCAGTTGCTGGAACAGGTGGCAGATCAGGGCCGGCAGGCGTTGGTCAGCGACTTGTGGCTGAACTATGCCGACGCCTGCGCTGCCTGTGACGACAAGGTGGACGCCGAACAGGCCCGCCAGACCGGCCAGGCGCTGCAGCGGCGTCTGGGGTATCTGCGCCCGTGGTTTTGCGTCGCCAGCCAAGGTGATGGCGCGCCGAATGCTGCATCTGCCACCAGCGCCAATGCGCTGAGCAGTCGCGAACTGGCGGTGCTCGGCTTGATCGCACAGGGGCTGTCCAATCAGGAAGTGGCCGAGCAGCTGTTTATTTCCCTGCATACGGTGAAGACCCACGCGCGGCGGATCAACGGCAAGCTGGGTGTGGCGCGGCGTACTCAGGCGGTGGCCAAGGCCAAGGCGTTGGGCTTTTTCTAGGCGATGTAGCTGCTGCGCTCGAATTGCCTGGCGCCCCATATCCCCTGCGCCGCTAACTCACCCTAGAAAAGCGGCCTGCAATATGTAGCCTTTGCTAATGCAGTGCCGGGCTGGCGCTGAGTTGGCGCAGGCGCTGGCTGAGGTGCAGGCGCTGCGCCGGGTCATCACAGAGCAGCAGGGCACGTTCAAGGTCGAAGCGTTCGCCCTGTGGGCAGTCGAGCAACTGGTAGATGTCGGCGCGGGCCAGGTGATCAAGCAGGCTTGGCGGGCCGAGCAGCAGCACGCGCTCGGCATCCAGCAGCGCCGCCATGGGATCGTCGGCCAGTTGATGCAGGTAGCGCAGGTTGCGTGACAGGCGCTGCAACATGCTCGGCGCATCGCAGGGCAGCAGGTGGCTGGCCCTCAGCTCGGCGTCGGCACCCTGCTGGCGTTGCAGCAACTCGCGGCATTCGCGGGTATACAGACGGCGCCCACTGCACGGGTCCAGCAAGTGATCGGCGCCGGGCACCCGCAGCAGAAAATGCCCGGGGAAATTGACCCCTTGCAGGGGAATCGCCAGGCGCCGGGCCAGCTCCAGGGCGAGCAGGGCCAGCATCAACGGTTGACCGCGGCGCCGTCGCAGCACGCAGTTGAGCAGTGCGGCCTGCGGGCGCAGCGGGTGTTCATCGTCTTCATGAAAGTCCAGCTCACTGAGCCGGCGCAGCAGCGGTTGTGCCAGCTCCTGGGCGGGCAGGTTGGGCAGCCCTTGGCTGACCTGCTGCTGCAGGGCGTCGAGTTGACGCAACACCTGCTCCGGCTGCAGTTGTGGCTGGTGTTCCACGGCAATCCACACGGCCGCCTCGAAAAGCGCGGGCGGTTGTAGCTCCAGGCAGGCAAGGCAGGCAGCGCGTGGGGTCATGTTCATCTCCCGTTTCTGTGCTTTGTAGCCAAGCGCCTAACCTTCGTCCAGTACATTGCCGCGTCTGCGCTGTGCCAAGGTGTTGGCTGTGTCTCTGAATAAGGAAATCAAGGATGTCTGCCGCCATACGGCACTATGCTCTGACGCTGCTGATACTGTTCAGTCCCCTGCTAAGTGCTGCGCAAACCCCGCAAGAGAAACTGTTGGCTCAAGAACTATCCACCTACCGGCTACTGACCCTTTTCCATTTATTGCGACTTGAGCAGGGGGCTCCGGAAGTACAACTGCGTCTGCAGGCTGAAGTGGAAAATTTTGAGCAGTTAATGCAAGCGCACAGCGATGAGTCGCTAGCCAACCGACTGCAACCTCACGCACAGCGCTTTCAGTCTGCGCTGTTGAGTGGTGCCCGGCAGAGCCATGATGACATTGACTTTTATGCGCTCGGCGAACTGTCGCAGAGTGGGCACAGCCTGCTGCAACTGATCCGTCAGCATCAGGTCGAGTTGGCGGATAACCCCGCTTCGATGGACCTGCGTCAGGCCATATTGATGCAGCAGATTGCCGCTGAATATGTGCGTGAGGCGGCCAGTTTTGATTCTGGCTCTGCGGTTTATGACCGGGCGCAAGAGTTGTCCGAGCCGGTTGATGTGCTGGCTCGGACGTTCAGTCAGCGCCTTGCCCAGTTGCAGCAGTCCACGGCTGAAAGCGCCGATCAGCGCGCCAAACTGGAGCAGGTTGGGGTGATCTGGAATTACATCGAACAGCCATTGCTTAACTACCGTGAGCGCTCATTGCCCTTTGTTATCAGCCGTTACAGTGAGCAGATCGTCACTTTGCTGGTTAACTGATCACCGGAGGCTTGTTATTGAGTGCGGGGCCTATACTGATCTGCAAATCAGTACGGGAGCCACAGCATGTTCGCCATGATGGAAACCGCCCGGCTGGAGTCGCTGCACTTCGCCGAGGATCCGCTGACCGGTCTCAAGGCGATTATCGCCATCCACAACACCCGCCTCGGCCCGGCGCTGGGTGGTTGCCGTTACCTGAGTTATGTCGACGAGGCGAGTGCCATTGAGGATGCCCTGCGTCTGGCCAAGGGTATGAGCTACAAGGCGGCTCTGGCCGGCCTGCAACAGGGCGGCGGCAAGGCGGTGATCATGCGTCCCGCGCATGTCGATAACCGCGCCGCCGTGTTCGAAGCCTTCGGCCGCTTTATCGAAACCCTCAACGGCCACTACATCACCGCCATGGACAGCGGCACGTCCAGCACCGACATGGACTGCATCGCCCAGCACACCCAGCATGTCACCAGCACCACGGCCGAAGGCGACCCATCGCCACATACCGCCATGGGGGTGTTTACCGGGATTCGTGCCACCGCTCTGGCGCGCCTTGGCAGTGACAACCTGGAAGGCTTGCGGGTGGCGATTCAGGGCTTGGGCAATGTCGGTTATGCCCTGGCCGAACAGCTGCATGCTGCGGGTGCCGAGTTGTTGGTCAGTGACCTGGACCCGGCTCGGGTGCAACGTGCGGTCGAACAATTGGACGCGCGGCCAGTGGCCAGTGACGCCTTGCTCGCCACGCCCTGCGACATCCTCGCGCCCTGCGGCCTGGGTGGGGTGTTGCATGCCAGCAGCGTCGCGCAGTTGCGCTGCTCGGCGGTGGCGGGGGCGGCGAACAACCAGCTGGCCAGCCTCGATATCTCCGACAGCCTGCAGGCGCGGGGGATTCTTTACGCCCCGGATTACGTGATCAATGCCGGTGGCCTGATCTACGTGGCGCTGAAGCATCAGGGGGAAAGCCTGGTGGCGATTACTGCGCACCTGACGCAGATCAGCCGTCGCCTGACCGAGATTTTCGGCCATGCCCAGGCCGACAAGCGCTCACCGGCGCGGGTTGCCGATGCGATTGCTGAGCGGCTGTTGTATGGCTGAGCAGGTAAAGCTGCCTACGTGGGAGGGGCTTTAGCCGCGATCCTGCGATTAAAAGCTCGCCGCTAAAGCGCTTCCCACTGTTGCCCAGAAACACAAAACCCCAGCCATAGGCTGGGGTTTTGTTTATCACTGCTCAGGTTACTCGGCAGCAGGCTCGCTCAATTCACTCAAGGCATCCGGCTGGTTCTTGAACGCCTTGGCGAAGATCTCACGGTTCTTAGCCATGTAGATGCCCAGTTCTTCACCCTGGGCCTCATTCAACGATGGCACGGCTTTCTGCAGCACCTCGGTGAGCAGCTCGGCCAGTTCGAGCATTTTGTCATGACGATCGGCTTCGGCTTTATCCATGAACAAACGCTCCAGATCCCGGCTGCTGCGGTACACCACTTCGACGGCCATTCATCACCTCTACGCCTTCATGTATGTCAGTAATTAACTGGTTTTTTGTACAGTGTTGCGAGCATAAAGAACTCGCTGCCGTTTGGCCAGTATTGAATTTATCGGCTTTCGCCGTGACCTGTTAAGCGACTGCCTTCGGCTTTTCGCATGCAGTGGTAAAGCGCACTCACGAAGTAAGGCATAGTGACAGTGTTTTTCAAATGCAATATATTCGCATTCGTTTCTTCTGCTCCATGGAACACTTCCTGCGATGGCTCAACCCCTTCCCGGCGATTCCCTCGCAACGCTCTATCGCGGTCATCACGGCTGGCTGATCGGTTGGCTGCGCCAGCGTCTGGCCTGTCCGCAGCAGGCGGCCGATCTGGCCCAGGATACCTTCGTGCGCTTGTTGGTACAGCACGAAGCGCAGGCTCCGCGTGAACCACGGGCCTTTCTTGCCACAGTCGCCCGTGGCCTGCTGATCGATCACTACCGCCGCGCCAGTCTGGAGCGTGTCTACCTGGAGGCTCTGGCACAGTTACCCGAGCCAGAGGTGCCCTCACCGGAGAGTCAGGCGCTGGTCATGGAGACCCTGGTGGCCATCGACCGCCTGCTTGACGGTCTAAAACCGGTGGTGCGCGAAGCCTTTCTGCTGTCGCAACTGGATGGTCTGACCTATCCGCAGATCGCCGAGCGGCTGGGTCGGTCGGTCAGTTCCATCCAGCAGTATATGACCCAGGCTTTCGTCCATTGCTACCGGGTGGCGTATCCATGAGCGCGCTCGACGAGACGGTGCAGCAGGCGATTGCCTGGCGCGTGTGCCTTGCCTCGGGTACGGCTACGGCGCAGGAGTGGCGGCTGTGCACCGAGTGGCGGGCGGCCGATCCACAGCACGAGCAGGCCTGGCAGCGCCTGGAAAACCTGGGCCAGCAGTTTGCCGGGGTCTCGGCGCCGCTGGCCAGGCAGGCGCTGGCGGGCGCTCAAGTGGATCGCCAGCGGCGGCGCGCGTTAAAACAACTGGGCCTGTTCGGCAGCCTGGTGGCCGCCGGCGTGCTGGGCCAGCACCTGCAGTCCTGGCAGCCGTTGCTGGCGCAACAACGCACCGGCACTGGCGAGCGGCGCCGCCTGCAATTGGCCGATGGCGGCACCCTGCACCTTAACAGCGATACTGCCCTGGATATCCATTACAGCAACGAGCGCCGCCTGATCCAGCTGTATCAGGGCGAGATTCTTGTGCAGACCGCCGCCGATCCGCTCGATCGGCCGTTCCTGGTCAGTACCGAGCACGGTCTACTGCGCGCTCTGGGCACCCGTTTTCAGGTGCGCCAGCAGGCGGATGCCTGCGAGCTGGCGGTCTATCAGGGGGCGGTCGAAGCGCGGCCCAAGGGTGGTGCGGCGCAGCGCATCGAGGCTGGACAACGGGTGCATCTGAGCGCTGGCGCGCTGCACGACTTGGGTGCTGCCGATGTCGATCGCGGCCGCTGGGTCGATGGCCTGCTGGTGGCTCACGACATGCCGTTGGCGGAGTTTCTTGCCGAGCTCGGGCGTCAGCGGCCGGGCGTGCTGCGCTGTGCGCCGCAGGTGGCCGGTTTGCGTATCTCCGGGGTCTTCCCGCTGGACGATAGCGACCGCGTACTGGCGATGCTGGCGCGTACCCTGCCGGTACGGGTGGTCTATCGCACGTCCTATTGGGTCAGTCTGCAGGCTACCTGAAAATAATTCGCAAATTCTTTTGCAGGTTTTTCTCGTTCGTCCGGCTTCCCAGGCAATCGTTACCTAACGCTATGTCGAAGGAGTCGTCATGTCCCGCGCTGTTCGTCGTTCCCAGCCCCTGGCACGTGCCGTGCGCGCCGCACTGCTGAGCCTCAGCCTGCCACTGACACTGTTGCCCGTGGCGAGCCCGGCCTGGGCCGCGCAGCCTTACCAGATCAGTGCCGGCACGCTGGAATCGGCACTCACCGAGTTCGCCCGGCAGTCCGGTGTGCTGCTTAGCTTCGATCCGGCGCTGACCCGGGGGCGCAGCAGCTCCGGCTTGCAAGGGCACTACTCGCTGGATCAGGGGTTTGCCCAACTGCTGGCTGGCAGTGGCCTGCGCGTGGTGCTGGACGGGCAGGGCGACTATCGCCTTGAGCCGGTGCCGCAAGCGGCAGCCAACAGCCTCGAATTGCAGAGTCAGACTGTGATCGCCCAGGCGGCAGAACGCGCCAATGGGCCGGTCGGAAGTTACGTCGCCAGCCGCAGCGCTACTGCCACCAAGACCGACACCCCGCTGTTGGAAACCCCACAGGCGATCAGTGTGATCAGTCGCGAGCAGATGGATGCACGCGGCGTCACCACCCTGGAAGAGGCGCTGCGCTACACCCCCAGCATCAGCGTGCCCTACGGTTTCGATACCCGTTACGACTGGTTCAGCATCCGTGGTTTTGATGCCAAGACCCGGGTGTTTCGCGACGGCCTGGTGCAGCCGACCAGCACCTACGGCCTGCCGCGTCTGGACAGCTGGGCGATGGAGCGCATCGAGGTGCTGCGTGGTCCGGCGTCGGTGCTCTATGGTCAGGCCGAGCCTGGCGGTATCGTCAACCAGGTGAGCAAGCGGCCCAGTGAAACGGCCCGTAATGAAGTGCGTGTACGTGCCGGTAGCGACGATCTGGCAGAGCTGGCCGGCGACTTCGGCGGGGCGTTGAGCGATGACGGTTCGCTGCTCTATCGGGTGGTGATGCTCGGTAACGATGCCAACGCCCAAGTCGACAAGACCGGCATGCAACGGCAGATGCTGGCGCCGAGCCTGACCTGGCGGCCGAACGCCGACACCGAGCTGACGCTCCAGGCCGCCTACCAGAAGGACGATGGGCGTTACGGCTTCAGTACGCACTTCTCGCCGTACCTGCGCGACACCTTCAACCTGCCCTACGACCGCGAACCCGATTTCTTCGATGGCGAGCCGGATTTCAACGACTTCCAGCGCAGTTATCATTCCGTCGGCTATCAGTTTTCGCACCGTCTCAATGACACCTGGACCCTGCGGCAGAATCTGCGTTACGACGAAACCAGCCTGGAGTACAGCTACATCAACGCCTATGCGGTGTTGCCGACCAACGGCCGCACCCTGCTGCGCAGCGCCGGCGTGCAGGATGAACACATGAGCGGTTGGGGCGTGGACAACCAGGCCGAGGCCAGCTTCGCCACTGGCAGCGTCGAGCACAACCTGTTGCTCGGCCTCGATTGGCGCCGAAGTCGCTCCAATGAAACAGCCTATTACGGTGCCACGGTGCCACCGTTGGATCTGCTTGCCCCGCAGTACGGTCGACCCCTCGCGCCGCCGGCGATTGATCGCAAGCAGAGCCTGCTGACGCGCCAGACCGGTCTCTACCTGCAGGATCAGCTCAAGTTCGGCGAACACTGGCGGCTGCTGCTCGGTGGCCGCTATGACTGGGCGGTGAACCAGACCGACGATGCTCTGCGCGCAGGCAGCACGGCCAGCAGCGAGGCCTTCAGCGGTCGTGCCGGGTTGGTCTATGTATTCGACAACGGCCTGGCGCCCTACGTCAGCTACAGCGAGTCATTCAACCCGGTCAGCGGCAGCGACACCCTCACGGGCAAGACGTTCGATCCGGAGCGCGGTAAACAGTACGAGATCGGCGTGAAGTATCAGCCTGAGGGCGCACGCAGCTTCGTCAGTCTGGCCCTGTTCGACCTGACCAAGCAAGACTACGTGCTCAACGACAGCAGCAGTAACCCGGGGCGCACCCTGCGTCGTCAGGTGGGTGAGGTCAGCTCGCGCGGCATCGAACTGGAAGCCCTGGCCAGCCTGGCCGAAGGCCTGGACCTGAGTGCCTTCTACAGCTACACCGACGCCTTCGTCAGCAAGAGCCCCAACGCCTGGGAAAAGGACAGCCGCTTGCCGCGCACCCCGCGTGATTCAGCCGGTATCTGGCTCGACTACAGCCAGCTCAATGGCGCACTCAAGGGCTTCGGCGGCGGCATCGGCGTGCGCTACGTCGGCGAGAGCCGGTACACCGGGCGCAACGCCGCACTGGCGTTCAATCCGACGTTGGCGCCCATTGTCAGCGTCGAGTCCGAGGCTTACAGCCTGGTTGATGCCAGCGTGCACTACCAGCTTGATGGCATGCGCCTGGCGCTCAATGCCAGCAACCTGCTGGACAAGGAATATGACACCTCCTGCAGCGAAGTGACCTGCTACTACGGCTACGGGCGAACCCTGACGGCCAGCGCCAGCTACAGCTGGTGAGTGGAGACGGCCGCCGGATGGCGGCCGTTTTACGGGTTGTAGTGCACATGAAATCGCTACTGAAGACAGGCGCTCGGCCACAGGGCGTTCGCCAGCATTCCGATCACCCATACAAGAGTTGGCCATGAAGATGACCCGCTGGAATATCGCTTCGCGGATCCTGGCCGCCCTGTTTGGTGGCTATGCCCTGGCTTACGGGTTTACCGCGTTCTTCTCTGTATACCTGCCGCTGGCGCGCGCTGATCGTGTGGTATTCGCCAGCCTGCTGTGCTTTGCCGTATGGAGCGCTGCCGCGATCTATGCGTTTGCTGCGCGCAGTGCGATGCGTGCCTGGTTGCTGCTGGTTGGGCTGACAGCCCTGGCGTGTCTGGCTGCCTTCCTGCCCGCCGAGTTTGGAGCGCGCCCATGAGTCTGCGTCAATCCATGGCCGGTCTGCACACCTGGGGCGGCCTGCTGCCCAGTTGGCTGCTGTTCGTCATCCTGTTCAGTGGCACCGTGGCCTGCTTCGACAGGGAGCTGGAGCGCTGGATGCGTCCGGCGTTGCACCCGCAGCAGGAGGCCACGCTGAGTGCCGAGCAGCTGCGTGGCTGGCTGCAGGCCAACGTCGAGGATGAACTGCACGCCTTCTGGCTGCGTCCACCGAGCGAGCGTGCGCCGTTCTGGCAACTGGCCTGGGAAGTCGACGGTAGCGAGCATGTCGAGCGCCGCACCTTCGCGCCACACAGCTTGCAACCCTTGGCCGAAACCCTGGGCGGCGAGTTCTTCTTCAAGCTGCACTATGAGCTGCACGGCGGCATGCTCGGGCGCTATCTGGTGGGGCTGGCTGGCATGTTCATGCTGGTGGCGCTGATCTCGGGGGTGATCATTCATCGGCGTATCTTCAAGGATTTCTTCACCCTGCGCCCGGCCGCCAACGGCCAGCGCGCCTGGCTGGATGCGCACAATCTGTTCGGTGTGGCTGGCTTGCCCTTCCATCTGCTGCTGGCCTACACCGGTGTGGCGATCTTTGTCGCCTCTTACATGCCGGCTGGTGTTCAGGTGGCCTACAAGAGTGACATCGCGCACTTCTTCAGTGAGGTGGTGGGCGGGTATCACCGCGAGGAGCTGCATCGCCCGGCGGCTGCGGCGGTTTCCCTCGATACGCTGATCGAGCAGGCGCGTACGCACTGGCAGGGTGGCGAGCCAGGGTGGATCAGCGTGCACCACCCGAACGATGCCTCGGCGGTGGTGGAGATGCGCCGCGCCGATAGCTCGCGTATCGCCAAGCCTGCCGATACGCTGAGTTTTGATGCCAGCACCGGCGAGTTGCTGCATGAGCAGCGTGCGCCGGCCGGCTACAGCACCTACCTGTGGTTGGCTGGCCTGCATATGGCGCAGTTCGGTGGTGCTCTGGTGCGGGCGGTCTATCTGCTGCTGGGGTTGGCCGGTTGCGCCATGTTGGTAGCCGGCAGCCGGGTCTGGTTAAGCAAGCGTGCGACCCGCGGTGGGCGTGCGATCGGGGTAGTGCGTGCGCTCAATGGCGCAGTGTTTGTCGGCCTGCCGCTGGCCAGCCTGGCTCTGCTGTGGGGCAATCGCCTGCTGCCGGAGAGTCTGCCTGAGCGGGGCAGTTGGGAGGCCTGGGTGTTCGTCGCCAGTTGGTTGCTGCTGGCGGTGTGGGCGGTGCTGCGTCGGCACAGTGCGCATCTGCTGCGTCAGCAACTGGCTCTCGGTGCGCTGCTGGCCCTGGGCCTGCCGCTACTGTCTGGGCTGGTGACGCCGCAGGGCCATCTGCTGGCCAGCCTGGCACGCGCTGACTGGGCCTTGGCCGGCATCGATCTGTTCCTGTTTCTGGCTGGCCTGCTCTGCGCCTTGTATTCCTGGCGTCTGGGTGTGCCATCGGCGGTGCAGGTCAGACCGGCGCAGGCATCGCGCGAGCCGGCCGGGGAGGTGCGCTGATGCTGTTGGCTTTCGCCTTGGCCTATCTCGGCATGCTCGGCCTGTGCCTGAGCATGTCGCGTCATCACAAAGCCTTGCTCGGTGGCGAACCGGGGCGTTTGCGTCAGCGCGTGCTGCGTTGGGCGGCAGCGATCTGCTTCACGCTTGCCCTGGGTGTGTGCAGCCTGAGCCAGGGCGGCGAGATCGGCGCGGTACTGTGGCTGTGCCAACTGATGCTCGCCACACTGCTGCTGGTCGCTCTGCTGGCCTGGCGCCTGCGCTGGGCTGTACCTGCCGCCGCAGCACTGTTGGCGAGCGGCATGTTCAGTTGGTGGCTCTGAGGGGCCTGCGGCAATCCGTACCTGTGCCTTTGTGTCGCATCCCTGCATCATCTTGAAGCTGGTGCTTTTCCTGCATGATCGCTTGAGGCGGGCATCCATTTCGGATACCCGGGCCGTCATGCCGGGCTTTGGGGAGTGACATGATGAATTGGGCGGAACGTCTGCGTACGGGAATGCATGGCTTGGCGGAATCGCTGGGCAATCTGTTGATGGAGGCGTTCCACTACCTGGCGCTGTTCGCCATCGGCGCGATCACGGCCTGGGCGGCGGTGATGGCCTTTCTAGGCATGCTGGAAAAGGGCCACATCACCGTCGATGACATCCTGCTGCTGTTTATCTACCTCGAGTTGGCGGCGATGGTGGGGATCTATTTCAAGACCAACCATATGCCGATCCGCTTCATGATCTATGTGGCGATTACCGCGTTGACCCGCCTGATGATTTCCGACATTTCGCACAACCATAAACCCGACATGGGCGTGGTGATGATCTCCGGGGCGATTCTGCTGCTGGCGGTGGCGATCTTTGTGGTGCGCTATGCCTCGTCGCGCTTTCCGGCGGTGCAGGCTGGCGGGCCACGGAAAAAGACCAATGCGGCAGATGAAGCGGCAGAGCGTGATGATGCGCAGAGCGATGACTGACGCGGATCAGTCGCTTAGCGGCGCAAACAGCGCCTGCAGGTCGTCTTCGCTGAGCTGCAGCTGGCTCTGGCTGCCGCCTTCCAGCACGCCACGGGCCAGGTTGGCCTTGGCCTGTTGCAGTTGCTGGATTTTCTCTTCCACGCTGCCACGGGCGATCAGTTTGTAGACGAACACTGGCTTGTCCTGGCCGATACGGTAGGCACGGTCGCTGGCCTGGGCTTCGGCGGCCGGGTTCCACCAGGGGTCGAAGTGGATCACCGTATCGGCGGCAGTCAGGTTAAGCCCCGCGCCACCGGCTTTCAGGCTGATCAGAAAGATCGGCAATTCACCGGCCTGGAACTGCTGCACCGGGGTGCGCCGGTCCTGGGTGCTACCGCTAAGCTTGGCGTATGGGATGTTGCGCGCTTTCAGCTCGGCTTCGATCAACGCCAGCATCGACGTGAACTGCGAAAACAGCAGCACCCGCCGACCCTCGGCAAACAGTTCTTCAAGCATTTCCAGCAGGCCGCTGAGCTTGCCGGAGTCGGCGCTGGTCAGGTTGTTGTCGCCGTCATCACCGAGCAGGCGCAAATCGCAGCAGGCCTGACGCAGGCGCAGCAGCGCTTCGAGAATCACGATCTGGCTGCGCGCCAGACCCTGGCGGGCGATCTCGTCGCGCACCTTCTGGTCCATGGCCAGGCGCAGGGTTTCGTAGCGGTCGCGCTGCGCTGCGCTGAGTTCGACCCAGTGGGTGATTTCGGTTTTCGGCGGCAGCTCGCTGGCCACCTGCTCCTTGGTGCGGCGCAGGACGAAAGGCTTGATCCGTCCGGTGAGGTGGGCCAGGCGCTGCTCGTTGGCGTTTTTTTCGATGGGCGTGCGGTAGTCGCGGGTAAAGCTTTTGCTGTCACCCAGCCAACCGGGCATGAGGAAATTGAACAGCGACCACAACTCGCCCAGGTGATTCTCCAGCGGCGTGCCGGTCAGGCACAGGCGTTGCACGGCCTGCAGTTGCCCGGCGGCGACGGCGGCCTTGCTGCGCGGGTTCTTGATGTTCTGTGCTTCATCCAGGATCAGCAGGCGATAGCGGTAGGCACTCAGGGCCTTGAGATCGCGCGGCAGCAGGGCGTAGGTGGTGAGGATGATCTGGTGCTGGTCGATCAACTTGAACAGCGCCCGACGTTTCGGCCCGTGCAGGGCCAGCACCTTGAGCTGCGGGGTGAAACGCGCGGCTTCGTCCTGCCAGTTGGGGATCAGACTGGTGGGCATGACGATCAGCGCCGGCTGAGTCAGGCGCCCGGCGTTGAACTCGCAGAGGATATGGCCGAGGGTCTGCAGGGTTTTGCCCAGGCCCATGTCATCGGCCAGCAGGCCGCCAATGTCCAGCTCAGCCAGCCCCTGCATCCAGGCCAGACCCTGCAGTTGGTAAGGGCGCAGCTCGGCGTGCAGCCCCGCTGGCGCTTGCACGGTGGCGTTGTCCAGCTGCTGCAGACGTTGGGCAAACTCACGCAGCTGACCGCCACCTTGCCAGCTGATGGCTGGACCTTGTTGCAGATGATTGAGGCGGGACGCATCCAGGCGCGACAGGCGCAGGCGCTGGCTGGATTCGCCCGGCTCGCGCACAAACAGCTCGCCCAGGGTCGCTAGCAGCGGTTTGAGGCGGGCCAGCGGCAGGGCGGCGCGTTTGTGGTTATGCGGCAGGCTGACCAGTACCACTTCGTCGTCATCGCGTTTGTTCAGCGCTTCGCCGTTGAGCAGCCAGGGCTTCTGGCGGATTGCTTGCAGCAGAATCGGCAGCAGGCTGATGCGCTGGCCCTCGACCTCGATGCCCAGCTCCAGGTCGAACCAGGTTTGCTCGGGGTCTTCTTCGACTTCGGCATACCAGTCATCGACCTGCGCCAGGTTGTACTGAAAGTCCGGCTGCATGCGAATCTGCCAGCCTTCCTCTCGCAGCTGCGGCAGTTGCTCGCGGATAAACACTAGCCAGGCGGCCTCGTTGGGCTGCTCGTAGGCTTCGCCGGCGCTTTCCGGCAGCGCTTCGCTCTGTCGCAGGGCCACTTGCAGGCCGGTTTGCTCCAGGCGCTTGCGCAGCTGGGTTTCACTGCTGAGATTACGCACGATGCGCAGGCTGAGGCCGGGGCCCTGTTTGATCAGCAGGTCCTTGCCCTGTTTGCCGGAGGCCAGGTGGCCTTGGTAGTCGAAAGCCAGGGCGGCGCGGTGCTGGGTCTGTTCCTGCATGCGGCCCTTACGTGCATCGAAGTGCACCCGCACCAGGCTGCCGAGGCTCAGCACCGGCGCCGGTTGCAGATTCTCTAGGCATTCTTCTCGCACCTGCGGGTTGCTGACGATCAGTGGCGACAGATCGACGCCCTGTTCCTGCTGCTGTTGCAGGGTGAGCAGGGCGCTGGCCACGTGTTTGCAGTTGAAGCCCACCGGGCAGCTGCAATGGCCGGTCACGCCCCAGCCCTGGCCGTAAGGGTGCAGGGTGATGCGCTGTTGATAGGTTTGCGCCCCGGAGCCACGGCAGCTGGCCAGCAGGGTGTTGTCCTTGAGGCTGAGCAGGCGGCTGCGGCCCTGGGCCGCATAGCCCTGACCGCGCTGCAGATCGCCCGCGCCGAATTCCGCACGCCAGTCTTCCTGGCGCAGATGCAGGATATCGAGGGCCATCAGCGGCACCGGGCAGGCGTGTGAGTGAGTCGTGGCATGGGCAGCTTTCTCGAAGGCAGCCGATGATTCTTGCACAGCCTGCACAGGATTAGCAGGCTGTTTTCAGCTGCTGAGTGCGCAAGTGGCAGGGCCTGATAGGCAGGTATGCGGCAGATTGATGCGGCTGGCGTGGGATCAGCGCTGTTGCAGGGCGGCGCGGAACTGTCCCGGCGTGGCGCTAAAGGCCTGGCGGAAGCGGTTATTGAAGTGGCTGGCACTGGCAAAGCCACAGGCCAGCGCCACCTCAGCCAGCGGTTGGGCCGTGTGTTGCAGCAGGTGCTGGGCTTGGCGCAGGCGCTGAGCCAGCACATAGCGGTGTGGTGGCAGGCCGAAGCTGAGCTGAAACATCCGCGCGAAATGGTATTCGGAGAGTGCACACAACCCGGCTAACTGGCCCAGGCTGAGCGCCTCACTGAGGTTGGCCTGGATAAACTCGCGCACCCGCCGGCGTTGGCTGGGCGCCAGACCGCCGGTCAGGCGCAGCCCCTCGCGGCGGCCAACCTGGGACAGCAGGGCGTGGTTGATCAGGCCATGGGCCAGGCTGCTACTGAGCAGGCGTTCGGCGGGTTCCTGCCAGTCCAGCTGGCTGAGCTGACGAAAGCGCTGGGCCTGCTGCGGGTCATCGAGAAAGGTGCCTTCGCGCAGTTCCAGTTCCCGTGGTTCACGGTCCAGCAGATTGACGGCCGCCAGGGCGAATTGCTCCTGGCTGATATACAGATGGGCCAGCTGGATTTCACCGTTGATCACCCAGGCCGACTGATGCCCCGCCGGCAGGATGCACAGCTTGTCCGGCGCGCCTTTGCTGTGCGGGCTCTCGCGGCGGAAGGTGCCGGTGCCGCCGGCCAGGTAGCAGGACAGGGTGTGGTGGCTGGGCGCCTGGTAGTCGCGGGCATCATGGCGGTTGCTCCATACGGCAGCCGCCAGCCCGTCACCCAGCTCGGCGCTGCGTTGCAGGCGAGCGTGGGGTGAGCTGTGCATGCTCTGAAAAACCTGTAGGTGTTCAAGTTGCGACATACATCCTCCGTCGCCCCATGCTACGCCCGGTATGTCGGCGCGCCAGCCCCCGTCGGCAGAAAAGCGCAAGATTATGCAAGGCGCGGCTATTTGTAGCTGTCGAGAATCTGCTGGTAGCGCGGCTGTTGTTTCAGCGCATTCAGGCTGTTCTGCAGGCGGGTGAGCTGCGCCGCATCGGTGTCCAAGCTGAAGGCGTAATACATGGCGCTTTCCTTGAGCACATGCACCGGGGTGAAGTCGTGGCTGTGCATGTCCAGGTTGCGGATAAACCAGTAGGCGGTGGTTTCGTCGTAGGCCCACAGGTCGATGCGGCTGTTGTGCAGCAGATTGGCCAGTTGGATCGCGCTGGCGGAGATATGCAGGTTGTTGTCGCCGATTCCCAGGTTGTTGAGCAGGTGATGGCCGACATCATCACGAATCACCCCGATGCGCTGCGCGCTGAGGTCTGCCGGTTGCTTGATCTGTAGTTGGCGATCCTTGCGCGCCAATAGCACGATGCGGCTGGGCATGATCGGCCCGACCCACTTGAACTGCGGGCCGCGCTCATCGGTGCGGGTCATGGAGAACAGCAGTACGCCGGGGCCCTTGCGTGCCATCTGGTAACCACGGGCCCAGGGCAGTGAGCGAATATCCCGGCGCTCAATGGGCAGGCCGGCGCTGGCGGCCGCCTCCAGCAGTATGTCCACGGTAATGCCACGGGCGATGCCACTTTCGGTGTAGTTGTAGGGCGGGAACTCTTCGGTGATGAAGTCCAGTGACTCCCACTTGGCCTCCGCATGCAGCGTCGAGCTGAGAAAGCACCAGAAAACAAACGCAAACGCGTTGCCAAGGTGAGAAGACATGCGGCGTACCTCAGGCTACAGCGACCGGCTAGGCCGGGTGGCTCAGGCAGTGTGGCGGGTGCGCATGGGGCAGCGACACCCTGTATTGACGCTAGCCTGCCGGGCACAGGCTGTCGACTCGCCACATATACCGCTCGGTAAGGTTATCTGCTGGCTTGCGAGTGAATGGCTATTAACTGTCGCAAGTGAGCCGTCAGCTCTGCGCGCGCTCGTACCAGCCCTTGCTGTTATTGACCATGCGTACCAGCCAGAGCATCACTGGCACCTCGATCAGCACGCCGACCACCGTGGCCAGCGCTGCGCCGGAGTTGAAGCCGTACAACGCGATGGCCACCGCTACGGCCAGTTCGAAGAAGTTCGACGCGCCGATCATCGCCGCTGGCCCAGCGATGTCGTGGCGCACCTTGAGCTGGCGGCACAGCCAGTAACCGAGTGCGGCGATAAACAGGGTTTGCAGCAGAATCGGTACCGCCAGCATGGCGATGATCAAAGGCTGGGCAACGATGGTCTGGCCCTGGAAGGAGAACAGCAGCACCAGGGTGGCCAGTAGGGCGAGGATGGAGAATGGGCCGATACGTGCCAGTACCGTTTGCAGCGCAGCATCACCCTGACGCAGCAGGCGCGCGCGGATAAATTGAGCGATGGCCAGGGGGATAACGATATACATCACCACCGACAGCAGCAGGGTGTCCCACGGCACCGAGATCGACGAAACGCCGAGCAGCAGGGCAACGATAGGGGCGAAGGCGAACACCATCACCAGGTCGTTGATCGCCACTTGGGTCAGGGTGAAATTGGCGTTGCCCCAACACAGGTTGCTCCACACGAACACCATCGCGGTGCAGGGCGCGGCGCCAAGCAGAATCAGCCCGGCCACGTAGCTGTCGAGCTGTTCGGCTGGCAGCCAATCGGCGAACACATGGCGTAGAAACAGCCAGGCCATAAAAGCCATGGTGAATGGTTTGATCAACCAGTTGATGCTTAGCGTCACGCCCAGGCCGGCGCGCTGCTGGTAGACCTCGCCGATGGCGCTGAAGTCGATCTTCATCAGCATGGGAATGATCATCACCCAGATCAGCAGCCCCACCGGGATATTCACCTGAGCAACTTCCAGCGCGCCCACCGCCTGCGCCGCTGTCGGCGCAAACAGGCCGAGCAGGGTGCCGCCGAGGATGCAGAGAAATACCCAGAGCGTCAGGTAGCGCTCGAACAGGCCGAGCGGCGAGGCGACTGGGTGGGCTGCGGATTCGAGTGAGGTGGTCATGCGCAATTCCTTGGATGTGCCGCGAGTCTAGTCAGCTGTGCTGCGCGGGGTATTGATCTGGATCGGCCTGAGTCGAGGTAAATATACGGTTTACAATATATACGGTTTGCAATATATTCGCCAAATCGTATTTATCGGGCATCACCCCATGAGCCAAAAGATTCGCGTGCTGTTTCTCTGTGTGGCCAATGCTGCCCGCTCGCAAATGGCTGAAGCACTGCTACGCCATACCGACCCCGAAGGCTATGAGGTTTTTAGCGCCGGCACTTTGCCTGGTGAGGTCGATCCCCGTGCGCGCCAGGCCCTGGAGCAGTTGGGCGTCAGCACGGAAGGCCTGCACAGCAAGGCGCTGGAGAGTTTTGATGGCCAGCAGTTCGATTACGTGATCACCCTGTGCGACAAGTCCGCCTTCGAGTGCAGCACCTTGCCCGGGGCCGGCGAATACATCGCCTGGGATTTCGAGGACCCGGCCAGCAGTCAGCAGAAGAATGCCTACAAGCACTGCCTGCAGCAGATCCATGAGCGCATCAAGATGTTCGTCCTGGTCAAAAGCAAGGTCAGCCAGCCTACGCAGATGCTGGCGCCGGTGACCTTGTTCAAGTGCCTGGCCGATGACACCCGCGCTCGCATGACCCAGCTGATTGCTCAGGAAGGCGAGCTGTGCGTCTGTGAGCTGACCGCCGCGCTTGAGGAGAGCCAGCCGAAGATCTCCCGCCATCTAGCCCAGCTGCGCAGCAGCGGCCTGCTCCAGGATCGCCGCGCCGGGCAATGGGTTTACTACCGTCTACATCCGCAGTTGCCGGCCTGGGTCGGGCAGATCCTGGCGCAGGTACTTGAGGCTGCCGACCCGCAATTGGCCGAAGACCGCCTGCGTCTGCACAGCATGCGTGACCGTCCTGATCGCGCCTCGTTGTGCGGCTGAGCCATTGTTTTCTGGAGCAAGACCATGAGCCCCGAACTGCCGAATATCGACCCAGAGCTGCTGGACATTCCCACGGCGGACATGCTGGTTCAGCCCACTGTCACCCATAAGCCGCGCATTCTGCTGCTGTACGGCTCCAACCGCGCGCGCTCCTACAGCCGCCTGCTGACTGAAGAAGCCGCGCGTCTGCTTGAGCAGTTCGGCGCCGAAACGCGGATCTTCAACCCCAGCGGCCTGCCGCTGCCGGACGATGCCCCCGAGGATCACCCCAAGGTGCAGGAGCTGCGTGAGCTGGTGCTGTGGAGCGAGGGCATGGTCTGGTGCTCGCCGGAGCGTCATGGCGCGATGACCGGGGTGTTCAAGTCGCAGATCGACTGGATTCCCCTGAGCATGGGCGCGGTACGCCCGACCCAGGGCAAGACCCTGGCGCTGATGCAGGTCAGCGGCGGCTCGCAATCCTTCAATGCGCTGAACCAGATGCGCGTGCTGGGGCGCTGGATGCGCATGTTCACCATCCCCAATCAGTCTTCGGTGGCCAAGGCCTTTCTCGAATTTGACGACGCCGGGCGGATGAGGCCTTCAGCCTATTACGACCGCGTGGTCGACGTGATGGAGGAGCTGGTCAAGTTCACCCTGTTGCTGCGCAGCCAAACGGACTACCTGGTGGACCGTTACTCCGAGCGTAAAGAGTCGGCCGAGCAGCTGAGCAAACGGGTCAATCAGGCTTCCATTTAATGTTCAGGATTACTTCGCATGTCCCATCCTTTTGATGTTCTCAGCATTGCCAATCGTCCCGGTCGGTTGATCTTCACGCCGTGCCCAGGCACCAAGGACAGCAGCATCGACAGTGCCTTGAGCACCTTGAAGCAGGGCGGTGCCGATGCGGTACTGACCCTGATGCCCTACGCCGAACTGGCGCATAACGCCGCTAGCGATTTGCCCGCGCTGTGCGCCGCGCAAGGTTTGCTCTGGCTGCATCTGCCGGTGGCCGACGAGCAGGTGCCGCAGGCGGATTTCGACGCCGCCTGGCCGGCGGCCATGGCGCAGATTGCTGAGCTGCTGGCGGCCGACAAGGCCATCGCCATTCACTGCAAGGGCGGCTCCGGGCGCACCGGGCTGATGGCCGCGCGCATTCTGATCGAGCTGGGTATTGAGCGCAGCGAGGCCATCAGCCTGGTGCAGGCGCTGCGGCCGAAAGCCATTCAGCATCCGGCCCATGCGGGCTGGATCGCCCAGTTCGGCAACTGAGGTGAGCATGCTCAATACCCTGGGCCTGTTCGCCCTCACCGCTCTTGCCGAGATCATCGGCTGCTACCTGCCGTACCTGTGGCTTAAGCAGGGCAAGAGCATTTGGCTGCTAGTGCCGGCCGCGGCTGCGCTGGCGCTGTTCGCCTGGCTGCTGACCCTGCACCCGACCGCCGCCGGGCGGGTGTATGCCGCTTATGGCGGGGTGTATGTGGCGATGGCAATTCTCTGGCTGTGGCTGGTGGACGGCATTCGCCCGACCCATTGGGACCTGCTGGGCGCGGCTGTGGCCATGCTTGGCATGGCGATCATCATGTTTGCGCCGCGCAATATTTAACCCGTTCAACGAGAGAGTCTGTCCATGGCTATCAAGGTAGGTATCAACGGTTTTGGTCGTATCGGTCGTCTGGCGCTGCGCGCTGCCTGGGGCTGGCCGGAGCTGGAGTTTGTGCAGATCAATGATCCGGCCGGCGACGCGCCGACTCATGCGCATTTGCTGAATTTCGACTCGGTGCACGGCCGCTGGCAGCGCGAGGCCAGCAGTGAGGGCGAGTGCATCCTGATCGACGGCAAACGCATTCAGGTCACGGCCAACAAAGCCATCGCCGATACCGATTGGAGCGGCTGCGATCTGGTGATCGAGGCCAGCGGCAAGATGAAAACTGTCGCGGTGCTGCAGGCGTACCTCGACCAAGGCGTAAAGCGCGTGGTGGTCTGCGCACCAGTGAAAGAGCAGGGCGCGCTGAATATCGTGATGGGCGTCAACCAGCAGCTGTTCGACCCGGCGCAGCACCGCATCGTCACCGCCGCCTCCTGCACCACCAACTGCCTGGCCCCGGTGGTCAAGGTGATCCACGAAAACCTCGGCATCCGCCACGGTTCGATCACCACCATCCACGACCTGACCAACACCCAAAGTATCCTCGATCAACCGCACAAAGACCTGCGCCGGGCGCGCGCCTCTGGCATGAGCCTGATCCCCACCAGCACCGGTTCGGCCACGGCGATCGCGGAGATCTTCCCTGAGCTGCGCGGCAAGTTGAATGGCCACGCCGTGCGCGTGCCCCTGGCCAACGCCTCGCTGACCGATTGCGTATTCGAAGTGGAGCGCGCCACCACGGTGGCGGAGGTCAACGCCCTGCTCAAGGCCGCCGCCGACGGCCCGCTGGCCGGGATTCTCGGCTATGAGGAACGGCCGCTGGTGTCCATCGACTACCGCACCGATCCGCGCTCTTCGATCATCGATGCGCTGTCGACCATGGTGGTCAATGGCACCCAGGTGAAGCTCTATGCCTGGTACGACAACGAATGGGGCTACGCCAACCGCGCGGTGGAATTGGCGCGGATGGTCGGTTAACCACGGGTCTGTAGGAGCGGCCTTGGCCGCGATGGATCTCTGGTGTTGCCATCGCGGGCAAGCCCGCTCCTACAAATGCCTGTGGCGACATCCACCACTAACGCCGTGCGGCACAACAGGATTTCTCCGATGCACGCCTTATCCCGCCTAGCCCCCGAAGTGCGCCAATACTTGCTGGTCACCGGCAACTACTGGGCCTTTACCCTCACCGACGGCGCGCTGCGCATGTTGGTGGTACTGCATTTCCACAGCCTGGGTTACACACCGCTGCAGATCGCCGCGCTGTTTCTGTTCTATGAGCTATTTGGTGTCGTAACGAATTTAGTGGGGGGCTATCTGGGGGCGCGGCTGGGGCTTAATCGCACCATGAATATCGGCCTGGGTCTGCAGGTGGCGGCTTTGCTGATGCTCACGGTTCCAGCGGCCTGGCTGACCATCCCCTGGGTGATGGGTGCGCAGGCGCTGTCGGGTATCGCCAAAGACCTGAACAAGATGAGCGCGAAAAGCTCGATCAAGTTGCTGGTGCCGGACAGTCAGCAGGGCACGCTGTACAAGTGGGTGGCGATCCTGACCGGCTCGAAGAATGCGCTCAAGGGCGTGGGCTTCTTTATGGGCGGCGCGCTGCTGGCGCTACTTGGCTTTACCGGGGCGGTGCTGGCCATGGCCGCTGTGCTGGCGCTGATCTGGTTGGCCAGCCTGCTGTTGCTGAAGAAGGATCTGGGCAAGGCGAAAGCCAAGCCGAAGTTTCGTGATCTGCTGTCCAAAAGCCGGGCGATCAATATTCTCTCGGCCGCACGCTTGTTCTTATTCGGCGCGCGCGATGTGTGGTTTGTCGTGGCGCTGCCGGTGTACCTGTCCAGCGTGTTTGGTTGGGATTTCTGGCTGGTCGGCGGCTTTCTCGCTGCCTGGGTGATTGGCTACGGCATGGTGCAGTCCTTCGCCCCAGCCATCACTGGCAAAGCCAGCGGCCAGTTGCCGGATGGCCGCGCGGCATTCGTCTGGGCGGCTGTACTGGCCGGGTTGCCCGCCGCCATTGCCCTGGGTCTGAGCAGTGGTTTGCCGGCGCAGTGGGTCTTGCTCGGCGGGTTGATGGTGTTTGGCGCCCTGTTTGCGGTGAACTCCTCGCTGCACAGCTACCTGATCGTCAGCTACGCCAAGGCAGACGGCGTGTCGCTGGATGTCGGCTTCTACTACATGTCCAATGCCCTCGGTCGGCTGCTCGGTACGCTGCTGTCGGGCTGGGTCTATCAGGCCTATGGCCTGGAGGCATGCCTGTGGGTGTCCTCGGCTTTTGTGCTGCTGGCGGCGTTGATTTCCATCGGGCTGCCTCGGCACCGCGCGAACAGCCCGATGCAGTAAAAATCGCAAGTTTGTGCAAGAACCGCCAGGCCAATCAGGCGCAGACTCCTGAATATTCAAAGGGAGTCTGTTGATGAATCTGTCGCTCTATCTGCTCACCGTACTGATCTGGGGCACCACCTGGATCGCCCTCAAGTTGCAACTGGGCGAGGTGGCGATTGCCGCGTCCATCGCCTATCGCTTTGCCCTGGCCGCTGCGGTGCTGTTCGCCATCCTGCTGCTCAGCGGCCGTTTGCAGAAACTCGACACGCGCGGCCAGCTGATCTGCCTGGTGCAGGGGCTGTGTCTGTTCTGCCTGAACTTTATGTGCTTCTACACCGCCAGTCAGTGGATTCCCAGTGGCCTGGTGGCGGTGATTTTCTCCACTGCCACATTGTGGAACGCGATCAACGCGCGGCTGTTCTTTAAACAGAAGATCGCCGCCAATGTGCTGGCTGGTGGCGCACTGGGTCTTGGCGGCCTGGCGCTGTTGTTCTGGCCTGAGCTGGCCGGGCACGAGGCCAGCCATGAAACCTTGCTGGGTATTGGCCTGGCGCTGATCGGCACCCTGTGTTTCTCCGCCGGCAATATGCTTTCCAGTCTGCAGCAGAAGGCCGGCCTCAAGCCGCTGACCACCAATGCCTGGGGCATGCTGTATGGCGCGCTGATGCTGGTGGCGATCTGCCTGGTCAGCGGCACGCCGTTCGGCTTCGAGTGGAACACGCGCTATATCGGCACCTTGCTGTACCTGGCGATTCCCGGCTCGGTGATCGGCTTTACCGCCTACCTGACTCTGGTCGGGCGTATGGGCCCAGAGCGCGCGGCCTACTGCACCGTGCTGTTTCCGGTGGTGGCGCTGAATATCTCGGTGTTTGCCGAGGGCTACCAGTGGACCGCGCCGGCGCTGTTTGGTCTGCTGCTGGTAATGCTGGGTAACGTGCTGGTGTTTCGTAAACCCAAGGCGTTGCCGGCAACGCCTGCTCTGGCCACCAAGGGTTAACTCGGCCACTTCCAGGCTGGTTCATCGAGCATGCCCTGGCCCTGAATTACGGTTTGTCCCAGCTGTTTTTCTAGGACGATGGCGTTGCACTCGGAGTGCTGTTCCAGAGTGGCGATCAACCGGCTGGCGTGGGACACCACCCACACTTGGGTATGTTGCGAGGCGGCGATAATCAGCCGGCCGAGGGCGGGCAGCAGATCCGGGTGCAGGCTGGTTTCCGGTTCGTTCAGCACCATCAGTGAGGGTGGCCTTGGCGTGAGCAGGGCGGCGACCAGCAGCAGGTAGCGCAGGGTGCCGTCCGACAGTTCGCTGGCCGACAACGGTCTTAGCAAGCCCTCCTGGCGTAACTCCACGACAAAACGCCCGCCTTGCTGAAAGTCGATGCGCAGACGAGCGCCGGGGAAGGCGTCGCTGATGGCTGCATCCAGTGCAGCGGCATCGCCGATTTCGCGAATGGTCTGTAACGCTGCCGCCAAGTCACGACCGTCGTGATGCAAAACCGGCGTACGGGTACCCAGCTGCGGTTGGCGCGCGGGCGCTTCGGCGTCGCTGCGAAAGTGATCGTAGAAGCGCCAGCGGCGAATATGTTCGCGCAGGTGGGAGACTTCCGGGCAGGCGGGATCATTGCCGATCTGCTCATACAGGCTGTCGAAGCTCGGCAGATGCTGGGCCATCACCTGCCAGTTGCGTCCCTCGCGCATGCGCACCATCGGCCCGGCGCGATCCACCAGCAGCGAGGCGGGGCGAAAGCTGCCTCCGGCCCAGATGCATTCGCGCTTGATCTCGGGGTCCAGGGCGAAGGCACTGGGAATATCGCGACTCTCGCCGGAGTTGGACTCCGGCAGCCCGAGGGAAATGGCATAGCTGAAATCATCACCGGCAAAACCCAGGCGCAGGCGCCTGACCTCTTTGCGCGGGCCGCCCTGCACTGGCACCTCGCCGCTGAGCATGCGCCGACTGAGGGTTTCCGGCCCGGCCCAGAAGGTGGAGTCCAGCCCGCCCTCACGGGCCAGGGCATTGACCACGCCGCCCTGCGCGGTTTCCGCGAGCAGGCGCAGGGCGCGATAGAGGTTGGATTTGCCGCTGCCATTGGCCCCTGTGACCAGATTGAGCCGGCCCAGCGGCAGCACCAGATTATTGATTGAGCGGTAGTTGGCGACGGCAAGGGTGTGCAGCATGGGTGTCGTCCTGACGATTGATGAATGGATGCTGGCAGTGTGTAGGGTGCGTTTAAAACAAGCCCAATTGCCCGCCGATCAGTGTGACGAAGTCATCTTCGACAAACGGCAGGATGGCGTCGGCCACCGGTTGCAGTTGGCGGGTCAGGTAGTGGTCGTAGTCGATGGCGGCGCTCCGCGCTTCCAGCGGTTGCGGGCCGGCGGTGGTGATCACGTAGCTGATCCAGCCGCCGCGCTGGTATTGCAGCGGGCGGCCTTGGGCGGCGTTGAACTCGTCAGCCAGGCGCGCGGCGCGTACATGGGGCGGTACGTTGCGTTCGTAATCGGTGAGCAGGCGGCGCAGGCGTTTGCGGTAGACCAGTTGTTCATCCAGTTCACCGTTGAGTGTGCGGCTGACGTAATCACGCACATAGTCCTGATAGGGCTGGCCGAGAAAGATGCGCTCATACAACTCGCGCTGAAACTGCTGGGCCAGCGGCGACCAGTCGCTGCGCACGGTTTCCAGGCCCTTGTAGACCATCGCATGGCTGCCGTCGGTGCGTGTCACCAGGCCGGCATAGCGCTTCTTGCTGCCTTCCTCGGTGCCGCGAATGGTCGGCATGAGAAAGCGCCGGTAATGGGTTTCAAACTGCAACTCCAGGGCGCTTTCCAGGCCGTACTCATCATGCAAGTGATCGCGCCACCAGGCATTCACTTTAGTCACCAGTGCGCGGCCGATCTGTGCGGCGTCTTCTTCAGCATGTGGGCGCTTGAGCCAGACAAAAGTGGAGTCGGTGTCGCCGTAGATCACCGCATAGCCATCGGCTTCGATCAGCGCGCGGGTGCGGGCCATGATCTCGTGGCCGCGCAGGGTGATGGAGGAGGCCAGGCGTGTATCGAAAAAGCGGCAACCGCTGGAACCGAGCACGCCGTAGAAGGCGTTCATGATGATCTTCAGCGCCTGCGACAGCGGCGCGTTGCCCTCGCGTTTGGCCGCTTCACGGCCCCGCCACACGCGCTCGACAATCGCCGGCAGGCAGTGCTGGCTGCGGGAGAAGCGCGCGCCGCGAAAACCCGGCACCGAATGGGCGTCATCCGGCTGGCGCAGGCCCTCGATCAGCCCCACCGGGTCGATCAGAAAGCTGCGGATAATCGACGGATAGAGGCTCTTGTAATCGAGCACCAACACTGACTCATACAACCCCGGCTGCGACTCCATGACAAAACCGCCGGGGCTGGCTTGCGGCGGGTTGTCCCCCAGGTTCGGCGCGACAAAACCACGGCGGTGCATCAGCGGCATATACAGGTGCTCGAAGGCCGCCACCGAGCCGCCGCTGCGATCAGCCGGCAGGCCGGTGACCGTGGCGCGCTCCAGCAGAAAGTCGAGGATCGCCGTCTTGCCGAAGATCCGCGTGACCAGCTCGCAGTCGCGCAGGTTGTAGCGCGCCAGGGCCGGTTTGTCCTCGCGAAACATGCGGTCTATTTCGTCCATACGCTGGTAGGGCGTGGAGATATCTTTGCCTTCGCCGAGCAGAGTTTGCGCGACATTTTCCAGGCTGAAAGAGGGGAAGCTCCAGGTCGCCGAACGCAGCGCCTCGATGCCGTCGATGATCAAGCGGCCGGCAGCGTCAGCAAAGAAGTGACCGTTGCCGCTGCCATGCTCACGCCACTGCATCTCGCTGCCATCGCGGCCCAAGCGCAGGGGAATGGCCAGGTTGCGTGCGTGTTCATGCAGCACACGCAAGTCGAACTGCACCAGGTTCCAGCCGATGATCGCGTCCGGGTCATGCGCGGCCATCCACTGGTTCAGGCATTCGAGCAGCTCGCCACGGCTGGCGCAGTAGTGCAGCTGGAAATCCACATCTGGCTGCTGCTCCGGCGTGCGGCCGAGCATATAGACGTTGCGCTGGCCGCAGCCTTCAATAGCGATGGAGTACAGCTCACCAAAGGCATTGGTTTCGATATCCAGCGAGGCCAGCTTGAGCGTCGGGCGGTAACCCTCGCAGGGCTTGATCTGTGCCTCCAGCAGCAGAGCGGGATTGGTCGCATCGGGCGTGCCGGTGAACTGCACGGGGGCGGTGATAAAGCGCTCCATCAGGTAGCGCTCGGGCGGTCGCACATCGGCTTCGTACACGTCCAGGCCAGCGCGGCGCAGCTGTTTGTCGAGGTCCATCAAGGTACGGTGCTGTTGGCAATACAGGCCGAGCACCGGGCGCAGGTGAAAGTCCTTGAGGCCCAGCGGGCGTAGCTCGACGCCGCGCTCGTTGGCTAGCAGCGCTTGCGCCTGCTCGCGTTGCGCAGCCGGAATAAAGGCCACCGAGGTTTGCAGCGGCAAGCGCAGCAGGCGCGGGCCGCTGTCGGTGGCCAACCAGAACTCCACCTGCGTGCCGACCGGCGTATCACGCCAGTGCCGGGTCAGAAGAAAGCCCTGTTGTAAGTCCACCGCGCCATTCTCGACTGAATTTAATCGGCCAATTCTACGCAGGCTTTTATCTGTATGCCTATACAGTTGTTGTGCGGCTGCCAAGCGGGCACAGACAAATCAGCTATTCCGAGTAAAATGCTCGGCCTGATTGACTGCCCGATAGCGAAACCATGTCCCTGCCCAAGCACCACCTCGAACTGCTGAGCCCCGCGCGCGATACCGCCATTGCCAAAGAGGCCATCCTGCACGGCGCGGATGCCGTGTACATCGGCGGCCCTGGCTTCGGTGCGCGGCACAACGCCAGCAACAGCGTGGCGGACATTGCCGAGCTGGTGCAGTTTGCCCACCTGTTCCATGCGCGGGTGTTCGTTACCCTCAACACCATCCTGCATGAGGATGAGTTGGAGCCGGCGCGGCAGATGATCTGGCAGCTCTACGAGGCGGGCATTGATGCGCTGATCGTGCAGGACATGGGTGTGATGGAAATGGACCTGCCGCCCATCGAGATCCACGCCAGCACCCAGTGTGACATCCGCACTCTGGAAAAAGCCCGCTTCCTCGATAACGCCGGTTTCTCCCAACTGGTGCTGGCCCGCGAGCTGAACCTGGAAGAAATCAGCAACATTTGCCGCAACGTCGATTCGGCGGTGGAGTTCTTTATTCATGGTGCGCTGTGTGTGGCCTTCTCCGGGCAGTGCAATATCTCCCACGCGCAGACCGGGCGCAGCGCCAACCGGGGTGACTGTTCGCAAGCCTGCCGCCTGCCGTACACCTTGAAAGACGATCAGGGCCGCGTGGTGGCCTATGACAAGCATCTGCTGTCGATGAAGGACAACAACCAGACCGATAACCTGATTCATCTGGTCGATGCCGGCGTGCGCTCGTTCAAGATCGAAGGGCGCTACAAGGACATGAGCTACGTGAAGAACATCACCGCGCACTACCGCCGCGAGCTGGATGCGATTCTCGAACAGCGCCCGCACCTGGCCCGCGCGTCCAGCGGCCGTACCGAGCACTTCTTCACCCCGGACACCGACAAGACCTTCCACCGTGGCAGCACCGATTACTTCGTTACCGACCGCAAGGTGGATATCGGTGCGTTTGACTCGCCAACCTTTACCGGGCTCGCGGTTGGCTATGTGGAGAAAGTCGGCAAGCGTGATCTGATTGCCGTCACCGACACGCCGCTGTCCAACGGCGATGGCCTCAACGTGCTGATCAAGCGTGAAGTGGTGGGTTTTCGCAGCAACATCTGCGAGCTGAAGGGCGAGTTTGAAGAAGACGGCGAGAAGCGCTACCGCTACCGCGTCGAGCCCAACGAAATGCCCGAGGCCATGCACCGCGTGCGCCCGCAGCATCCGCTTAACCGCAACCTCGACCACAACTGGCAGCAGGCGTTGCTCAAGACCTCGGCCGAGCGGCGTATCGCCGTCAGCTGGCAGCTGGCCGTGCAGGGCGATCAGCTGAATCTGAGCGTGACCAGTGAAGACGGCAGCAGCACCAGCGTCAGCCTGAATGGCCCGTTCGCCGCCGCCAAAGATGCCGAGCAAGCCCGTGAGCAGTTGGCCGATGGCCTGAGCAAGCTGGGCACCACCATCTACTACAGCACTGGCGTGCAGATCGATTGCGAGGTTGTGCCGTTTATCCCCGGCTCGCAGCTCAAGGCCCTACGCCGCGAAGCCATCGAGGCGCTGACCCAAGCCCGCGTCGCCTCTCACCCGCGTGGCGGGCGCAAGCCGGTCAGCGTGCCGCCGCCGGTGTACCCGGAATCGCACCTGACCTTTCTCGCCAACGTCTACAACGACAAGGCCCGCACCTTCTACAAGCGTTACGGCGTGCAGCTGATCGATGCGGCCTACGAGGCACACGAAGAGGCGGGTGATGTGCCGGTGATGATCACCAAGCACTGCCTGCGCTTCTCCTTCAACCTCTGTCCGAAGCAGGCTAAAGGTGTCACCGGCGTACGCACTAAAGTCTCGGACATGCAGCTGATCCATCAGGACGAAGTGCTGACCCTGAAGTTCGACTGCAAACCGTGCGAGATGCACATCATCGGCAAGATGAAGGGCCATATCCTGCATCAGCCGCAACCGGGCAGCGCGGCAAGCCAGGGCGGTACGGTGGGCTATATCACTCCGGATGATCTGCTCAAGACCATCAAGCGCTAAGCGTCGGTCAACATTTGCGTCAGCGGTTGGTTGTTCTGGTCTGTTTTCCGGTCAGAATCACCAGCGCAATGCCGCCGAGTATGGCCAGGGAGGCCAGGAATAGACGCAGGCTGAGGGGTTCGGCGAGCAGCACCACACCGCCGAGTGCGGCGATCACCGGCACGCTGAGTTGCACGCTGGCGGCCGTGGTGGCTTTCAAGGCCGGCAAGGCGCTGTACCAGACGGCATAACCCAGTCCGGAAGCCAGCGCGCCCGAAGCGATGGCATAGGCGATTCCAGCGGTGTTTTGCAGAGATATATCGCCGAGCATGGCGACACTCAGAATCAACGCAATCGGCACGGCCCGGAGGAAATTACCGGCCGTGACTTGCAGCGGGTCGCCCGCACCCTTGCCGCGCAGCGAGTAGATACCCCACGCCATGCCCGCACCGAGCATCAGTGCCGAAGCCAGTGGCGGCGGTGCGGCGACACCCGGTAACAGCAACCCTACCAGCCCGCCGATGGCTAGCAACAGGCCGCCAAGCTGAGGTACTCGCAGACGTTCGCCACGGTACAGGCCATAACCGATCATGGTGCTTTGCACCGCGCCAAACAGCAGCAGGGCGCCGGTGGCCGTTGTCAGCTCGAGGTAGGCGAAGGAAAACCCGGCAGCGTAGGCAAACAGGGCCAGCGCCGAGAGCCAGTTGCCCTTGCCAATCGCATTGCCGGCGCGGATGCGCACGATTAGCCAGAGCACGGCGGCCCCCGCGAGCAGGCGAATGCTGGTAAAGCTGGCGGCATCAATGCTGCCGTCGGCGAGGGCTGCCCGGCACAGCAGGGAATTGGCCGCGAAGGCGATCAGCGCGAGTATCGTCATGCTGACCAGGCGGACGACTGACATGGGCGTTTCTGTCGCCAGGCGTTGGCGGGCGTTATTCACTGCGCTTGCCAAAACCCTTGGCCAGAAACAGCCAGGCCATCAGCGGATAACAGAAATAATGCAGGCCAAAGATCAGCAACCCCATGGGGCTGGGATCATCCTTCCACGCCATCAGGGCCAGTAACCCCAGGTAGAGCAGCGCCAGGATGCCGCCATACAGCGCCACCAGGCGGCGACGTTCGCCTTGCAGGGGTGCACGGCGGTTGCGCCAGGAGAACCACAGGGTCATACCGGCGGCCACCAGGGCGGCGATCAGCACCGTGGTCAACAGCCCGCCGAGTTTGACGAAGGTGCGCAGCAGCAGGTTAAGCACGATAACCGCTACCACGCCGCCAAGGGCCAGGCGGGTAACCGCGACGCTGCTGGGGCTAGGCTCGCGCATGGGGCGTGCTCCTAAAGGCTGCGATTAAGGCCGAAGCGTTTTTTCAGCACGGCTTCGAGCAGGCGTTTAGGCAGCAGCGCTGCGAGCAGCGGCAGGCTGCGGCTGCCATTGCCCAGGCGCAGCAGGTTCGGTCGGGATTTGCTCTGTACGGCGGCGAGCAGGTTGCGGGCGAAGTGGTTGGCTGGGGTGGGGTTGTCCTGCGAAGCATTGGCGCGGGCGCGGATACCGTCGCGAATCGGCCACCAGGGCGAGGCTTCGTCGATCAGTTGTTCGGCCTGCTGGCTGGCGTTGGCGCCGAAGCTGGAAGCAATCGCGCCGGGCTGCACTTCCATCACCTCGATGGAGAAGGGCGCCAGCTCCAGGCGCAGGGCGTCAGTCAGGGCATGCACGGCGGCCTTGGAGGCACAGTAGGCGCCGGCAAACGGGGTGACCAGCACGCCGGAGACGCTGCCGATATTCACCACCAGGCCCTTGTTCTGGCGCAGCAGCGGGAACAGCGCGCGGGTCACGCCGATCAGCGAGAACACGTTGGTTTCAAACTGCTTGCGCATGGCCTCGACGCCGCCATCGAGTAGTGGCCCCATAGCGCCGTAGCCGGCGTTGTTGATCAGCACATCGAGGCCACCGATCTCTGCTTTCAGGCGTTCGGCCAGTTGCCCCAGCCCCAGGCCATCGTTGACGTCCAGTTGCACGGCGTTAAAGCCAGCTGCACTGAGGGCAGCCAGGTCATCGGCTTTGCGCGCGGTGGCCCAGACCTGATAACCGGCCTGCTGGAACACCTCGGCCAGGGCGCGGCCAATGCCGCTGGAACATCCGGTGATCAGTACGCTGGGCTGGGTCATGCAGCTTTCCTTGTTGTTCTAATGGGGGCAAATATCAGCGGCTAAAGCTGCCTTGTAGGCGTTCAGCGCGAAATTCTAATGTGCTGGCGCGATAACCGCTGCGCAGGGTTGGCAGTGGCAGGCAGGTTTGCCAGTCGGCGCCAGGCAGCAATTCGCCGGGGCCGCTGTAGCGTGGGGCCTCATACAGACGTTCGGCCAGATTGACGCTGTCGCCGGGGCGGTAGGCGGTGATCTGCCAGTGCAGCTCAAGCAGCGCGGCTTCACTGCCGTTCTTCAGGTTCAGGGCCAACGGACGATCTGCCGGGCAGCGCTGCGGGGCGTAATCGAGGCGCAGTTCGAGGTGAGCCAGGTGGCGATTCTCGCGGCTTTCCTGCCAGAGCACCCAACTGGCGACCAGGCCGAGGCCGATCAGTGCCGCGAGGGAGATCGGCAGCGCCTTGCTCGGGTAGCGGATCAGCAGGATCAGCCAGCTCAGTACCAGAATTGCGCCTATCAGCATCACTCAGGCCTCAGGAGTGTCGCGGAGAAATACCAGACTATCAGCCTTGGAGTGCTCGGCCGAATAGCGATAGCCCTGGTAGTTGAAATCCTTGAGGCCGGCTGGGTCGGTCAGGCGCTCCTTGATCACGTAGCGTGCCATCAGGCCACGGGCTTTTTTCGCGTAGAAGCTGATGATCTTGTACTGGCCGTTTTTCAGGTCCTTGAACTCGGTGTCGATCACCCGCGCATTCAGCGCCTTGCGTTTGACTGCGCTGAAGTATTCGTTGGACGCCAGGTTGAGCAGCACGTCGTCGCCCTGGGCGGCCAGCGCCTCATTCAGCCAGCCGCTGATGCGCTCACCCCAGAAGTCGTAGAGGTTATTGCCGCGCGGGTTGGCCAGTTTGGTGCCCATTTCCAGGCGATAGGCCTGCATCAGGTCGAGCGGGCGCAGTACGCCATACAGGCCGGAGAGCATGCGCAGGTGGGTTTGCGCGAAGTCAAAGTCGGCTTCGCTGAAATCCTCGGCGTTAAGCCCGGTGTACACGTCACCCTTGAACGCCAGCAGCGCCTGCTTGGCGTTGGACGGATTGAACGGCCGCTCCCAGCTGCCAAAGCGCGCGGCATTGAGGCCGGCGAGTTTGTCCGAAAGGTGCATCAGCTCGGCGATCTGCGCCGGTGTGAAGTCGCGCAGCTGCTGGATCAGCTCCTGAGCGTGGTCGAGGTGTTCCGGTTGGGTAAAACGTGGCGTGGCGGGCGGCGTCTCGTAATCGAGGGTTTTGGCCGGGGAAATCACCATCAGCATAAAACTGTGCTCCTGAAAGTCTGCGGCGATTCTAGAAGCTGGCGGCGGCTGAGACTACCTATAAGGGTGATTAGCTCAGCCGATTCGAGCCCTGTTATTGCGCGTGCCCGCACCGCGTTGGCGCAGCCTGCGGCTCATTAGCGATATATGCGGTGAGCCGGCCTGACTGCGAGCGTAAGGCGAATCAGCTGGCACCGTTACTGGGGCGTACAGGCTTGTACTGAAAGGCTGTGCGGGGTAGGGCGAGAGAGACTAGGGCGCTACGGAAGGAAAAAACTGAGCAGGCTGAAAGCCGGTAGGACTTCCGACTTTAACGGCGCTCGGGCAGACCGCCAAGCGCTATTTGTCGCACTGATAAATAAACCTGCAAATCCTGAAAAAAACGTTTTTCTGTCATCTGAATTGGAGTAATTAAAAGACAAGACCGCCGAACCCTGCAGACAGGTGGCGGCCATTGGCCCTCACCTTGCTTGCATCCTTCTCAGCCCCGGCACTGAGGAGTCGGCGGCCCCTCCGCGGCGCACTCGCCCCTGCGCCGCTTGGCTACTACAAGAAGGTGACCGAGTATGGATGACCACGGACGCTCCAAGCCCACCGCCCCAACCCTGTACGCCCTCGACACCAATGTGCTGATCCACGATCCCAACGCGCTGCTGAATTTTCAGGAGCATCACGTTGCCATTCCGATGACCGTACTGGAGGAACTGGACAAGCTTAAAACCGGCAAACAGGGTGTGGCCGCCGAGTGCCGCCAGGCCATCCGCCTGATCGACAAGATTCTTGGCAGCGCCAACCCGGAGGAAGTGGAGCACGGCGTCGCCATCCAGCGTGAGAAGAGCGGCCCGTGCGGCTTTCTCTCCATCCTTATGAGCAAAAGCGCCGCCCCGGTAACGTGGCTGCCGGAAGACCTCAACGACAACAAGATCATCAACCAGTTGGTCGAGCTGAAGTCCCGTCGCCCCGGTCTTAACGTGGTGCTGGTGACTAAAGATATCAACATGCGCCTCAAGGCGCGGGCCTGTGGCATCGATTCGGAGGATTACCACACCGACCAGTTGGTCGACGACGTCTCCTTGCTGTCGCAGGGCTACCACAACATGGACGGCTCCTTCTGGGACCGCGTGAACAAGGTGGAAACCCGCCAGGATCACGGCCGTACCTGGCATCGCGTGCAGCTCACCGACAACCTGCCGGCGGTGCACGTCAACGAGTTCATCCTCGACGAGCAGGGCTTTGTTGGCTGGATCAAGGGCATCAAACATGGCGAGCTGATGATCCTCGATATGCATCAGGAACCCCTGATGCACCAGGAAGCCTGGGGCCTGCGTCCTCGGGATATTTACCAGTCACTGGCGCTGTTTGCCCTGCTGGATCCGGACATCCATCTGGTCAACCTGTCCGGCGCAGCCGGCTCGGGGAAAACCATCCTGGCCCTGGCGGCGGCCATCGAACAGACCATGGTCAGCAAGCGTTACCGGCGCATCATCGCCACCCGCAGCGTGCAGGGGCTGGATCAGGAGATCGGCTTTCTCCCCGGCACCGAAGCCGAGAAGATGGAGCCCTGGCTCGGCGCGATTACCGACAACCTCGAAGCCTTGCATATGGACGACGAGAACACTCACGGCAGCGTCGACTACATCCTGCAAAAGGTCCCGCTGCAGTTCAAATCCCTCAACTACATCCGTGGTCGCAGCTTCCAGCAGAGCCTGATTCTGATCGACGAATGCCAGAACCTGACCCCGCACCAGATGAAAACCATCATCACCCGTGCCGGCAGCGGTTCCAAAGTGGTGTGCCTGGGCAACCTGGCGCAGATCGATACGCCTTACCTGTCGGCGCCCAGTTCGGGCCTGACCTACCTGACGGAGCGCTTCAAAGACTTCGAGCATGGCGTGCATATCACCCTGCAAGGTGTGCCACGTTCGATCCTCGCCGAGTACGCCGAAACCCATATGTAGCCCTCACTCACGCTCGCCCAGCAGGCCGTCATGGCTGCTGGGCCGGGTGTTCTCGTAACCTCCCGTCTGAATCCCCCGGCATTCACAGGTGCCGAAACCTGACCCGTGGGTTTACAATCGCCGGACACTTGCCCGGAGCCTGTCTGTGTTAACCCATCTCGATTCCCAAGGCCGCGCCAACATGGTCGACGTCAGCGACAAAGCGCAGACCGTCCGTGAGGCCGTGGCTGAAGCCCTGGTGCGCATGCGCCCGGAAACCCTGCAGATGATTGCCCAGGGTGATCACCCCAAGGGCGATGTGTTCGCCGTGGCCCGTATCGCCGGCATTCAAGCAGCGAAGAAAACCAGCGACCTGATTCCGCTGTGCCACCCGCTGATGCTCACCAGCGTCAAGGTCGAACTGACGCCTGAGGGCGCGGATGCCGTGCGCATCACCGCGCGCTGCAAACTGACCGGGCAGACCGGGGTGGAGATGGAAGCCCTGACCGCCGCCAGTGTTGCCGCGTTGACCATTTACGACATGTGCAAGGCGGTGGATCGCGGCATGGTGATCGAAAACGTGCGTCTGCTGGAGAAGGTCGGCGGCAAAAGTGGACACTTTGTAGCTGGGGAAGAAGCATGATTCGCGTGCAGTATTTCGCCCGTTACCGTGAAGCCCTCGGCCTGGACGGTGAGCAGCTGAACGCTGAGTTCGCCAGCCTCGATCAGTTGCGCCAACACCTGCTGGCGCGCGGAGGTGTGTGGGAAGTGCTGGCCGAGCAGAACCTGATGTGTGCGCGCAATCAGGAGCTGTGCAGCCTCGATGAGCCGCTGACAGCCGGTGATGAAGTGGCGTTCTTTCCTACCGTAACCGGCGGTTGAGCCGGTTGTCGTCGCGGCTAAAGCCCCTCCCACAGAGAGCCTCTGCATGAGCATTCGCGTTCAGTCGCAACCCTTCGATCCGGGCGTTGAGCTTAACGCCTTGCATGCCGCCAACCTGGGTATCGGCGCGGTGGTCAGCTTTGTCGGCTATGTGCGCGACTTCAACGAGGGGCGCGAAGTCGGCGGCATGTTTCTCGAACACTTTCCCGGCATGACCGAGAAGGCCCTGGGCAAGATTGCCGAGGAAGCCATGCAGCGCTGGCCGCTGCTGGGCATCGAGGTGATTCACCGCATTGGCCGTCTGGAACCGGGTGAGCCGATTGTGTTTGTCGGCACCACCAGCGCCCACCGTCAAGCGGCGTTCGATGCCTGCAACTTCGTCATGGATTACCTGAAAACCCGCGCGCCGTTCTGGAAGAAGGAAGACACCGCCGAAGGCCCGCGTTGGGTCGAAGGGCGCTGTTCCGATCAGGCTGCGGCTGAGCGCTGGAAACAGCAGCCCTAAGAACCTGTTCAAAGTCTGCTGCGCGTCGGCACTGCTGCGTTAAAAACAGGCTCGGAATGCTCATGTACAAAAGTACACTCCGCTTCCTCGCCTGCTTTTGCCTTGCATTGCTCTAGCTCGCGAACCTTTGAACATGTTCTAAGTCATTTTGCCCAGGTCGCCTGCGCTGATTCTTCAGTCGCAGCGCTGCCTGTTGCCCGGTTGACGATTTATACATATAAGTCCAGTATGGAATTTAAAGTATAGGTCGAGGCTGGCAAATGACCCGTCCACGCGTGCTACTCAGCCACCGCTTTTCGCTCAGGTGCACACCTGATGCGCCTTTCTTCTGTCTTGCAGCAACCGTCGTTGCCCGCTCGACCTGCGCAGCAATGCCAGGTGACGTGGGCCTGTCCCTTCCTCAGCAGGAATTCGCACAATGAAGAAAATCGTTCTGGCGGGCGGCATCGCCCTGAGCCTCATTGCATCCAGCCTGTTCGCCGCAGACAAACCCCTGCGCCTGGGTATCGAGGCTGCCTATCCACCTTTTGCCTATAAAGAAGCCAGCGGGCAGATCGCCGGCTTTGATGTGGATATCGGCAACGCTCTGTGCGCTGAGATGAAGACCGAGTGCCAATGGGTCGAGCAGGAGTTTGATGGCTTGATCCCCTCGCTCAAGGTGAAAAAGGTCGACGCCATCCTGTCGTCCATGACCATCACCGATGACCGGCGTAAATCGGTGGACTTCACCGGCAAGTACTACTACAGCCCGGCACGCCTGGTGATGAAGGCCGGCAGTGAAGTCGCCGCTGATTTCAGCAATCTCAAGGGCAAGCGTATCGGCGTGCAGCGCTCGACCACCACCGACCGCTTCGCCAGCGAAGTGCTGGCTGCGCAAGGGGTTGAAGTGGTGCGCTACAGCTCGCAGAACGAAATCTACTTGGACCTGATTTCCGCTCGCCTGGACGGCACCCTGGCCGATGCCATCCCGGTCGATGAGGGCTTTCTGAAAACCGCCAACGGCAAGGGTTTTGCCTTTGTTGGCCCGGTGTTTACCGATCCGAAGTACTTCGGTGAAGGCGCCGGCATCGCCGTGCGCAAGGGCGACGCTGAACTGCTCGGCAAGCTGAATGCCGCCATCCAGGCTATTCGCGCCAGCGGCGAATACCAGAAGATTCAGGACAAGTACTTCACCTTCGATATCTACGGTGACTGAGCCGCGATAGCGAAGGGAGCAAGGCCGCGCATTGCGCGGCCTTGTGTTTTGCGCTGCGTTATTGGCCGGCAGTGCCATGGCGGTTGCGACTGGCCTGCACAATCCGTTGGGCCGGCACGCGCAGTTGGGTCAGCAGGTAGTCGGCAAATGCCGGATCGTAAGGCTGCAGGGCGATGGCCTGGGTCATGCAGTTCAGCCAGCTCTGGCTCAGGGCTTCGTCTATCGGCCACTGGGCGTGAAAGCTGGGGATGGCAATGGCGCCATACTGCTCGCTGAACAGCTTCGGCCCGCCGAGCCAGCCACTGAGAAAACAGGCCAGCTTGTCACTTGCCAGCGCCAGACTTTCGCCGTGCAACTGACGCAACGCCCGAGCTTCGGGCAGTTCATCCATCAAACGGTAGAAGTCTGCCACCAGGCGCCGTAAGCCTTCGATGCCGCCCGCTGCCTGATAGGACGCATCGCCCACACCGTACACCGCTGTCTGTTGCATCGTCTGCGCCTCTGAGCAAAGCGTGCAGTATAACGGCGCGCCGGATCAGGGCCGTTTCGGCCTGGGGGATCAGTGGGCGAGAAAGCGGCGCAGGCTGCGAATTTCACTCTGGATCAGTGGCAGCTTGCTCTGCAACACCTGGCTGCTGTCTGGCAGCAGGCTGTCGTCAGCCTTGGTGGCTTGCAGGGCGGTAAAGCTGCCGCTGGTAAACGGCAGCACCACCTTGTACTGGTCACCCAGGAAGGCCAGGCGGTCCCAGTCGCCGGCCAGCAGCAGTCGGCCGGGTTTGGCATCGAACAGGCTGCGACCGATTGAGTAGTCCTGGTGTGGATTTTTCACCCCGAGCAGCGGCAGCAGGGTGGGTAGCAGGTCGCTGTGGCTGGTGCGCAGGCTTTCCTTTTGCGCCGCGCGGCCGGGCACCCAGAGTACCAGCGGCACCCGCACCTGCTCGTCGACGAAGGTGGAGTTGTGGCCCCAGCGGCCTTGCTCCATGAACTCCTCGCCATGGTCGCCGGTGATTACCACCAGGGTGTTGTCCAGCAGGCCATTCTTTTCCAGATGTTCGGTGACGCGCGCCAGTTGACTGTCCAGGTGGTGCACCGCGTTGAGGTAGCGGTTGTAGATGCCGCCGATGTCACGCTGCAGGTCCATGCTGGCGTAGCTGAAATCCGGTAGATAGTCCGGTTTGATCACCGACTCTTGCGGGAAGTTGTAGTTGGCGTGCGGTGACTCGAAGAACAGGAAGGTCATAAACGGCTTGTTGGGATCGCGCTGGTCGACGAACTCCAGCAGCCGGTCCACGTTGCGCCGGTCGCGCTCCCAGGTATGGCCCTGGTCATCCTCGACCATCTGCTCACGCGGCACATTGACGAACAGGGTCTTGTCGAACTCCGGGTAGCTGAAGCGGGCGCTGGTCAGCAGCTGGATCTGGTAGTTCTGCTGTTGCAGCACATCGATCAGCGGGCTGCCAACACGGGCGTCGAGCACCGGGAACCAGAGGTTCGCCGGCAGGCTGTAGAACTGGCTGAACATGCCGATGCGCGTGCCGTTGCCGCCAGAGTAGTGGCTGGCGAAATGCTGAGCGCGCTGGGCGAAGGCGTGCGTCTGCGGCATTACCTCAGGGTTGAGACTGTCGGCACGCCAGGATTCGGCGACCAACCAGACGATATTCAGCGGCTTGGCCGGTGGCTCGATGCGCAGCGGGGCTTGCGGGTAGTGCAGCTGACCTTGCAGGTCGGCACTGGCGACCTCCATGCGTTGTGGCCGCTGCAGGCCAAACTGCCGCTCCAGCACACGGCGCATGGTCAGCGGCTGGTAGAAGGGCACGCGCTGGGCGTTTTCCAGCAGCGGGCTGTAGCCGTAGAAATGGCTGACGCCGTAGCTGACCCGTTCACCCAGGGTGATCACAATAAACAGTGGCAACACCCAGACCAGCCGTGGCAACGGCAGGCCCAGACGCGCCAGGCCATGGGCGGCGGCCAGCAGCAGCGCCTGCAGGGCAAAGATGCCTGCTGCGAGCAGGGCTACGTCGCGCTCAGTGGAGGCCGAGGAGCCCAGCGCCGCAATCCCGCCTGGCGTGGTGATGATGTTCCAGACAAAACCGTTGAGATGGAAACCATAGAGCTGCCAGAGCAGGTGGTCGCCATACAGCGCCAGTTGCACCATACCCGCCAGCACAATCGCCAGCACTGCGGCGGCTTTGCCTGAAACGCGCAGCAGCAGGCGCGTGATGGCCCAGGCGGGGGCGATAAACAGCAAGGCATAGCTGCCGATCAGCAGCAGTTGATAGAGCAGCAGCCATGACGGTGCGGCCAGATCAAAGAAGCGTCCCAGGTTCAGGGCGGCAGCCAGCCAGGTCAGAAGCCAATAGGCGGCATAAGGGCGACGCGATGCGGCGAGGGGCATGGACAGTCCTTGCAAGGGCAACAGGAAGAGAGGCGCACAGAGGCGGGGGCTAAGGAAAACAGCCTTGGCTTAACTGCGGCTTAAATGTTGCGCTGAGGTGGCAAGGGCGCCGCCGGGCAGCAAGCCGTATAGGGGAGTGATCGAGTGCTGGGAAGGGGGGGAATAGCGGGAATAGTGCTGGCCCGGCAGTTTTTCCCGAATGGGCGGGCTCAGGCCTCGCCTTTGATCTCTTTGAGGTGTTTGTACACCGTAGCGCGGCCCATATTCAGTACGTTGGCCACGTAGTTGGCGGCGCTTTTGCCTTTGAACGCACCTTCGGCGTGCAGGGCTTCGACCAGTTCACGTTTGTGCTCGCGGGTCAGCAGGTTGAGGCCGAGCTGGCGCTGGCGTAGCCAGCTGTGCAGGAAGGTGTTGATGCGCTCCTGCCAGTCGTCGCGGAATAGCGCGTCGGGCTGCGGCACCAGTTTGCTGGAGGAAAGAAACAGATCCAGCGCCTGCTTGGCGGTTTCGAACAGCGAGATATTCAGGTTGATGCACAGCACTGCGATGGGCGTACCAGCGGTGTCGCGCAGCACGCTGCTGACCGAGCGAATCTTCTGGCCGTCCCAGTTGAGCTTTTCGTAAGGGCCGATAGTGCGTTCGTCGACGTCGCCGCTGAGCATGTCTTCCAACGCCGCGTCATCACCGATCACCCGTTTGGAGATGTTATTGGCGATGTAGTCGACCTTCTGCGTGCGCAAGTCGTGCAGCACCACTTCGGCGTGGGGGAAGAACAGCGTGGCGATGGCGTCGGCGATGGTGCGGTAGTTGTCCAGCTCGGGGGCAGGGCGGGGCGGCGTCATGCGGCTAACTCTTCGGGCTTGGGAGGCGTTGGAAGTGTGCCGCAAAGCGCCCGAGGCGTCATCCTTGGGCGCTGCGCGCAGCTATTGGTGCAGCCTGTTTTTAACACCGCGATGGCCACGCAGGTGGTTTTTCAACGGCCTACCAGGCGAGCCGGCGATAGCATGGCCTCGGTTAAACCAAACTGTTGCAAGTGTTCGGGCAACGGTTCACCACGGGCCAGGGCGGCGCAGGCCATGCCCATGGCCGCCGAGGTCTGAATGCCATAACCGCCTTGCGCGGCGACCCAGAAGAAGCCTGCCACCTGCGGGTCGAAACCACCGACCAGATCGCCGTCGGCGACAAAGGAGCGCAGACCGGCCCAGGTGTGCGCCGGGCGACGAATGCTCAGGCTGGTGTGCTCCTCGATCTGGTAGATGCCCAGGGCAATATCCAGCTCTTCCGGCTGGACATCGTGGGGCTCGACCGGGTCGGCGTTGGCGGGCGAGCCGAGCAGCAGGCCGGCATCGGGCTTGAAGTAGAAGGATTCGTCCAGGCTGACCACGCAGGGCCAGGCGTGGCAGTCGATGCCTTCCGGTCCATTAAAAGTGAAAGCCGCACGACGTTTGGGGATCAAACCAATGGGCGCTACGCCAGCCAGGGTGGCAATCTGGTCGCACCAACCGCCGGCGGCGTTGATTAGCGTCTTGGCGCGGTATTGCGCGCTGCCGCAGTCCACCTGCCAGGCGTCACCATCGCGCTGGATGCGCAGCACTTCGCAACTAGTGTGGATTTCCCCGCCCTGCTGGCGAATGCCGCGCAGGTAGCCCTGGTGCAGGGCATCGGTGTCGATATCGGCGGCGCTGGGGTCGAGCATGGCGGCCTGCACCTTGTCGCGGCGCAGCACGGGCACCAGGGCGCAGGCTTCCTCGGCGCTGAGCAGGCGCATTTCCGCCACGCTGGCTTTGCCGCTGTCGAACTGGCGTTGCAGCTCGGCTGCATCACCCGTGAAGTCCACCACCAGCTCGCCGCGCGGGGTCAGTAGCGGGTGCTCGGCAAAGCCGGCCGGCGGCGCGTCATAGAACGCGCGGCTGGCGGCGGTCAGGGCGCGCACCTGCGGCGTACCATAGGCCACGGTGTAGAGGGCGGCGGAACGGCCGGTGGAGTGATAACCGGGCAGCTGCTCGCGCTCCAGCAGAATGGTTTTGCCATGGGCGGCGAGAAAGTAGCCGGTGGAGGCGCCGGCGATACCCGCGCCGATGATCAGGTAATCCGCCTGGTGCATCAGCAGGCCTCCTGCTTGAGCTGGTACAGCGCGTGGGCCAGGGCGACATCTTCCAGGCCCAGGCCGATCGAGCGGAAGAAGGCATGGCGCTGGTAGTCCGGGCGCTGGGCCTGGCCGCTGAGCAGTTCGGCCAGGTCACCACGGATGTCCGCGCGGTTCCAACCCAGTTCGCTGGCCAGGCACATTTCCCCGGCGCTGTTTGGTGTGGTGGCGCGGTAGTCGCAGTAGACATCCATATTCAGCAGGCTGGCGGGCGTTACTTCATGGGCGCGCGGCGCGTTGGTGCTGATCGAGGTGATCAGCGCCGGTTTATCCAGCTCGACGGGGTCGAGCAGCGGTTTTGCCGACGAGGTGCAGAGCATCACCACGTCGGCATCGCGCAGGGCGTCGGCCTGGCTGGCGCACAGCTGTACGCGCAGATCGAGTTGTTGCAGTTGCAGCAGTTGCGCGCCAGTTTTTCCGGCCAGTCCTGGTGAGTAAAGGCGGATGCTCTGCCAGGGGCGCAGGTGTTTGGCGTAGTGCACATGGGCTTGCGCCACAGCGCCGCTGCCGATCACCGCCAGGCGGCTGGCCTTGGGGGCGGCCAGAGCATCCACGGCCACTGCGGTGGTGGCAGCGGTGCGCGCGGTGGTCAGGCTGCCGGCATCGCAGAGCAGCAATGGCTGGCCGCTTTGCATCGACATCAGCAGGGTCCACGCAGTAATCAGCGGGCCTTGCTCGCGGACGATATAGGGCGAGGTTTTCACCCCGTAAACGCCGGCCCCGGCGAGTACGCCCAGGTAGTTGATAAAGTCGCCAGCCCCGTTGGGGAACTCCACCAGCTGCTGCGCGGGCTGCACCGCATGGCCGGCGGCCAGCTCGCGGAACATCGCGACCATGGCCTGGTGCACATCAACCTGGGCCAGCAGCTGTTCGGCAGCGGTTTTATCCAGCACATAAGGGGTGGTCGACATGGGCGGCTCCGCAACGAATTAAACAATTAAATCCATTTTGGACTTTATGGTCTTTTTCGACAAGCGCTTACGCGGCATCTTGATACGCGGTGGCGACGTTCAGTGAGCCTGACGTAAGCGCTTGCGATACGCCCCTGGGCTTTCCCCGCAGAGCTGTTTGAACAGCTTGGCAAAGGTGGCGCGGTCGGCATAACCGACCTGCTCGGCGATCTGCTCCAGCGACGCCGGGCTGCGCAGGGCGCGCTGCGCGGCGCTGATGCGCACGCGTTGCAGGTAGTCATTGGGCGTCAGCCCGGTGCTGGCCTTGAAGCGCCGCAGCAAAGTGCGCGATGAGCAGTTGGCTTCAGCGGCCAGGCGGGTGAGGTCAATGGCTTCGCTGTGATGACGGTGTAGCCACTGCAACACGGACGCGAGCTGGCAATCCTTGCTGGGCGCTGGCAGCAGCGGGGCAAAGCGTGACTGCTGGCCGCGCTGGCTGTCGAACACCAACGTATTGGCTGCCTGTTGCGCCAGTGCGTCACCGGCATGCTGGCGGATCAGGTGCAGACACAGATCAAGCCCGGCGTGCGCCCCACCGGAGCTGAGCAGGCGGTCATCCTCGCAGACCAGTTGCTCGATCTGCAGATTGACCTGCGGGAAGCGCTGGCGGAACTGGCTGGCCAGCGCCCAGTGGGTGGTGGCGCGGCGACCGTCGAGCACGCCGGCAGCGGCCAGGAGAAAGGCGCTGCTGCACAGGCTGGCCAGTTGTTGGGTGGGCGCGCGTTGCGCCAGCCAGGGCAGCAGGGCGGCGTTATCGCTCAGGGTGGTGTCGATGGCGCTACCGCTGGCGGCGAGTAGAATCAGGTCGGCCTCTTCAGCCAGGCTCAGATCGCCATCGACCTGAATCTGCGCAAAGCCCAGATCAACCGCGTTGCCGTCCAGGCTGACGCGCTGTAATTCAAACAGTCGGTGTCCGGCCAGGCGGTTGGCCAGGACAAACGCATCCATGGCCATGCTCAGGCTGGAACACACGGTTTGCGGGCAGACATACAGGGCAATCTTCAGCATGACGTGCTCAGATGTGATGGCTTTTGGCGATTATTGACACAAAGTTGTCTTTTGCGCCAATCGCGCAATGGCGGTTTAGCGACAATACTGCTCGCACGTCCCCTACCGGAGTTCGCTCGATGACTCACCCCAACGCCGCGCTGATCACTCGTTTCTACCAGGCCTTCCAGCAGCTGGATGCCGAGACCATGGCCAGCTGTTACAGCGAGGATGTGCAGTTCAGCGACCCGGTGTTTACCGATCTGCGTGGTGCGGCTGCTGGTGATATGTGGCGCATGCTCTGTGCCAAGGCCCAGGGTTTTTCCCTGACCTTTGATGGCGTGACCGCCGATGAGCACTCCGGCAAGGCGCGCTGGGTGGCGACTTACACCTTCAGCCAGACCGGTAATCAGGTGGTCAACCATATCGAAGCCAACTTCCGCTTCCGTGATGGCAAGATCGCTGAGCACCGCGACCATTTCGACCTGTGGCGCTGGGCCGGTCAGGCGCTGGGTATCAAGGGCCTGCTGCTGGGCTGGACACCCTTTGTGCAGAGCGCCATTCGCCAGCAGGCCGGTAAAGGCTTAGCAGCTTTCCAGAAGAGCCGTTAAGCTCGGCGACCTTGCTTATTGCCTGCCGATTTAACTGATGCCTGACGCCTCTTCTGTGCCTGAAACACCTGCCGCCAAGCCCTGGTATGTCTACTTAGTGCGTGCGGCCAATGGTGCGCTGTACTGCGGCATCAGCGACGATCCGCACAAGCGTTTTACCAAGCACCAAAGCGGTAAAGGGGCGCGTTTCTTCCACTCCAGCCCGGCGCAGGCACTGGTGTATATCGAACCCTGCGCCGGCAAAGGTGATGCGCTGCGTCGTGAACGGGCGGTCAAGGCCATGAGCAAGTTGGCCAAAGAAGCCCTGGTGGCCGGAGCGCCTGTTATCGCTGTAGCTGATAACGCACCATCAGCCTAAGCGGGTAGGCTGCTGCTGCCTGCGCGGTTAAGCTGCTGGTTTACCTGACCCCCTGCGGAGCCTGCCATGCACGAGTTGATCCTGCACCATTACGATGCCTCACCGTTTGCCGAGAAGGCGCGCCTGATGCTGGGCTTCAAGCAGCTGTCCTGGCGCTCCGTGGATATTCCGCGAATCATGCCCAAGCCCGATCTCGTGGCGCTGACCGGTGGCTACCGCAAAACTCCGGTGCTGCAGGTGGGCGCCGATATCTACTGTGATACCGCGCTGATTGCCCGTCGCCTGGACGCGGAGAAAGCGACCCCGGCACTGTTCCCGGAGGGCAAGGAGTTCGTTGCGGCGAGTTTTGCCCAGTGGGTCGATTCGCAGATTTTTCAGCATGCGGTGAGCCTGGTGTTTCAGCCGGAGTCCGTCGCCGTGCGTTTCGGCAAGCTGCCGCCGGAGGCAATCAAGGCTTTTATCGCCGACCGTGCCGGGTTGTTCAGCGGCGGTAGCGCCACGCGTGTACCGGTGGAGGTGGCCAAGCACAACTGGCCGTCGCTGATGGGACGGGTAGAGCTGCAACTGGCGCGCGAGAAGGGCGATTTCCTGTTCGGTGAGCCGTCGATTGCCGACTTCTCCTTGGCTCATTGCCTGTGGTTCCTCAAAGGTACGCCGGTGACTGCACCGCTGATTGACGCCTATCCGAATGTCAGCGCCTGGCTCAGCCGCGTGCTGGGTTTCGGTCATGGTGCATCCAATCCGCTGAGTGCAGAAGACGCTATCGCCATTGCCCGTGCGGCGACGCCAGCTGCTTTGCCAGACGAGCAGTTTGTCGAGCCCAACGGCTTTACGGTCGGTCAGCGGGTACAGATTGCCGCCACCGATTACGGCGTCGACCCGGTTGAGGGCGAGCTGGTATTTGTCGGTGTTGAAGAGTTGATCCTGCGCCGTGAGGATGACCGTGCCGGCACTGTGCACGTGCATTTCCCACGGCTGGGCTTTGCCATCAAGGCGTTGTAAGCATGATGACCATCGCGGGTCTGTCCCGCGATGGTTGCTTAAGGCTGTTCTAGCTCTTCCAAGCTAAACGGCGGCGGAGTATCCGGCCAGTCCAGTTTTAGCCGTTCCAGCTCGCGGGCCAACAGGCTGGCCACCAGCCAATCGCGCAGCCAGCGATGATCTGCCGGAATCACATACCAGGGCGCTGCGTCGCTGTGGCTGGCGCTTAGCTGTTCGGCCCAGCGCTGTTGGCGCAGGTCAAATTCGCGGTAGGACTGCAGGTCACTGCTGTGCAGCTTCCAGCGTTTATGTAGGTGTTCAAGGCGCTCTTGCAGACGGTGCTTTTGTTCATCTCGGGAGAGCTGCAAAAAGCATTTCAGCGGCTGAGTCGACTGGCTGAGCAGCTGCGCCTCGAAGGTCTGAATGGCCTGCTGACGCGCTGGGAGTTCGGCGGCGCTGCACAGGCCATCCAGCGGATCGCTGATCAGCCCTTCGTAGTAACTGCGGTTGAATACCCCGAGCAGACCCAGCCCCGGCAAACGCCGCTGATAACGCCAGAGAAAATCATGGCGCTGTTCGCAGGCATCGGGCTTTTGAAAACTGTGGATGCGCAGACCCTGGGGATCGAAGCTGCTGATCACCCGGCGAATCACGCCATCCTTACCGGAGCAGTCGGTGCCTTGCAGGATCAGCAGCAGGGCATTACGGCGGTTGGCCCAGAGCATGCGCTGTTGCTGGTTGAGCCAGGGGCGCAGTTCAGTCAGGGCTAGTTGCGCCGCCTGCTTGTTCAGGCCGAAGTCGCGCGCCGGATCCTGGGTAAAGGGCGCTGCCGGATCACAGCGACAGGCATCCAGCAGGCTATCCGGCAGGCGGCTCATGCTTAGTTTTTGCGGCGCTTAAGCTGATCGGTAAGCTGCGTCGGCAGGTTGCGGATCACCAGAGTGTCAGTGCCTTCGTCGTACTCGATTTTCGAGCCGAGCAGGTGCGCCTCGAAGCTGATCGACAACCCTTCGGCGCGCCCGGTAAAACGCTGGAACTGGCTCAAGGTGCGTTTATCCGCCGGAAACTCCGGGGCCATGCCGTAGTCCTTGTTGCGGATGTGATCAAAGAAGGCCTTGGGCCGTTCTTCGTCGATCAGTCCGGAGAGCTCGTCGAGGGTGATGGGCTCGCCTTGTTTGGCCTGGTTTGCGGCATAGCTGACCAAGGTCTTGGTCTTCTCGCGGGCTTGTTCTTCCGGCAGGTCTTCGCTTTCCACGAAGTCACTGAAGGCTTTGAGCAGGGTGCGGGTTTCGCCGGGGCCGTCGACGCCTTCCTGGCAGCCGATAAAGTCGCGGAAGTATTCCGAGACCTTTTTGCCGTTCTTGCCCTTGATAAAGGAGATGTACTGCTTGGAGTGGGCGTTGTTGCGCCACTCGGAAATATTGATGCGTGCCGCCAGGTGCAGCTGGTTCAAGTCCAGGTGCTTGGCGGCGGTCACATCCAGCGCCTCGTTCACTGCCACGCCTTCACTGTGGTGCAGCAGGGCGATGGCCAGGTAATCGGTCATGCCTTGCTGATAGTGGGCAAACAGCACGTGGCCACCGGTGGACAGGTTGGATTCTTCCATCAGCTTCTGCAGTTGCTCGACTGCCTGGCGGCTAAAAGCGGTGAAGTCCTGCTCGTCATCCAGGTAACGCTTGAGCCATCCGCTGAACGGGTACGCCCCGGATTCCTCATGGAAAAACCCCCAGGCCTTGCCCTGCTTGGCGTTATAGCTCTCGTTGAGGTCGGCGAGCATGTTCTCGATGGCTTGCGAGGCAGCCAGCTCGGTGTCGCGAGCATGCAAAACAGCGGGGGTGCCATCGGGCTTCTTGTCGATCAGATGGACGATGCAGTGGCGGATCGGCATAGCGGCCTCGTGGTGCGTAAACGGAAAGCGCGCATCTTACCCGACCAGCTGCTTGGCAGTCGTGCGCTGCTGCAGCGCATGCAGGCGTTCGATCATGTAGCGCAGGTGCATATGCAACTGGTACAGCTCGCTGGAGTAGGACAGCGGTACTTCAATCCGCGCCAACTCATCCTCCAGGCGTTCCAGGCGGAGGATTTCTGCGTCCAGGTCGCTGGGCAGTTTGCCTTTGTACAACTGCTGGTCGATTTCGCGCAGGTGTTTGTACCAGCGGTAGATCCGTGCGCGGATGCGCCACTGGTAGATCGGGCCGATGGCCTTGAACAGCGGGAACAGCAGTACCAGCAGCGGAATGGCCAGGATGATGTAGCGGTCAGCCAGAGAGGCAATGCGGAACGGCAAGTAGCGCTGCAGGATGGGCAGGCCCTTGTCGTAGTAGTACTCGGCTTCGCTCAGGGTATTGAGTGACAGCGGCGGCTTGGCCGGATAGCTGCCGGCTGGGTCGAGCAGGCTGCCATTCTTCAGCACGGTTTTCGCCGCTTCAAGAATCAGCGGTGTGAGTGACGGGTGGAATTCCTCGCCGGCCACCAGCGTGGCGACTGGGCCGAGGGTGACGATGTCGCGGTTCGGGGTGTTGTGCTGCATGTCGAGTATGCCTTCGCCGACTTGCAAACGGCTCAGGTAGGGCAGGCGGGCCAGGTAGGCTTCGGTGCGGCGCAGGCTGACCAGCTGCACCTTGGGCTCGGCCGCCAGGCGTTGGATCAGCGTATTTTCCGCCGGGCCGACGAAGAAGGCTGCGTCCAGTTCACCGGCGATCAGTGCATCGGCGGCCTTGCTGCCGCCCAATGCTTGCCAGCTTTGCGGATACTGCGACGGTTCGATGCGGTTGGCGGCAAACAGGGCTGCCGTCACGGCCTGGGTGCCGCTGTTGGCGGCGCCGATGGCCAGACGCAGTTTCATCAGATCGCTCAGGCGCTCGAACTTGACCTTGTCGCCGAGAAACAGCCACAGCGGCTCACGGTACATCACGCCCAGGCCAGCCAGTTTGTTGCGTTGCTCATTCGCCAGGGTGAGTTCCTGGCCGCTCTGCACCAGGGCCAGCTCCACCTCGCCACTGTCGAGTTTGCTCAGGTTGTCCTGTGAGCCGGCGCTTTGTATCAGCTCCAGGGTGAAACCCTGCAAGGCCAGCTCGGCTTGTAGGCGCTCGCCGAACGCATGATAGCCACCGCCTACAGCGCCCGTAGCCATGCGTGCGTGCATCGGCGGTGGCGGGGCGGCGAAGTAGAACAGTGCGCCAACCAGCCCCGTGATGACGGGCACGATCCACAAGTTGGTGAGGATCAGGATTTTCAGGTCATGGAGAATGCGGCGCATGGTCTGTCCTTGTGGTTAGCTGGGCTCAGAATAGCCGCAATGCTGTGGCTATTGGTTTGTTGCGTGCGGGATTTGAGTCTGTGGCGTTTATCTGAAATGTGACGGAAAAATTAAAAACGACTTGAGACAGCGAAGAGATGCAGCTAGTTTCGCTGGCCGTGAAAAATTACCAGGACGCTGGGATGCGCTACCTCAAACCCTATCAGCAAGACTTTCCTTACACTGTCGGTCACGGCGACTTGACCCTGCATCTCGATGAGGAGGGTTCGGCGGATATCCTTGAGCCAATATCTGCATTGTTGGCGCAACGAGGCAGCGGGACGCTGCGGCGAGGTATTTCGGGATGTATGAGTGGTGTTCGCTCGCGTCTGTTCGTCAAAACAGTTGAGTTGGAGAGCTTGCCTTCGCGGTTGCGCGTGACCTTGGGCAGGCAGCGCCGGATTGGTGGCTACGACTGGCCGATTGCTGAATTGATGAACAGTGTCGATGCCTGGCGTCAGGGCGCACCAGTGCCACGCCTGCGAGGTTTTGGCTATCGCCGCCAGGGGCTGTTTCCGGTTCGTGAACTCTTTCTGATCAGTGACATGCTCGATGAGCATGTCGATGGCAGGTTCTGGCTGACTCAGCCGCAGATGCAGATTGAGGCCTTTCTGCAGGGGGCTTTTGCCCTGATTCGTGAGCTGTATGAAAAACAGGTCTGTCACCTTGATCTGTGGGCGGGCAATATCATGCTGGATCCGCAGCGTCTGGACGCGATGAAAGTGGTCGATCTGGAGAACTGTTATATCGGCCATCCACCTTACTGGTCGGAAGCTCTAGGTTTCCAGTTTGCTTTTCTGTTCTTGCGTCTGGTTCAAAACCATATCGACGAAGCTCGTTATGACAACTTGGTGTATGCCGCCCTGGACCAGTATCCGGGGATTGATCGTGTGAATTTTGAGCGAGTCTATTCGCTGTGCAAGCATCAGCAGATCAGCCGTAAGAAGCGCCGTGACTTGCTATTGACGGGTAATTTGCAGCTGCGCGGTTAACCCGCCATTTCAGCTCAGCGCAGCAGGCAGACGCCTGCTGCGCTGCTCGCGCCAGCGATCCAGCAACCCGAGCACCACCAGCAAGCCCAGGGCATACCCCGCATCTATACCCAGCATCAGCAGCACCAGGGCGCACAGCAGTGCGCTAAACCCAGCCAGAGCTCGCCAGATACCGCGCAGCAGCACCACGCCGGCAGCCATGCTGAGCAGGTAGATCACCACGAAGTTGCCATTGGCGTAGCGGATCAGGTCATCCACGGTCAGGTCGAGCAACTGGGCCAGGCTGGCGCACAGGGCGCAGCTGAGGATCACCAGCAACAGCGCGCGGGCCGGTACGCCGTGCTGGTTGCGCAGAGCCAGGCTGCTCGGCAGTTTTCCTTCGTCGGCCAGGCTCCAGATCAGTCGGGCGAAGCCCTGCATATAGACGTTCATCGAGGCGAAGCAGGCCAGATAGCCCACGCTGGCGGCGATCCAGCGCGCCTGCTCGCCCAGCAGCCGGTCGAGCATACGCGGCAGTGATGCGGCATCCGTTGTGACGTCGCCGTAGCTATTCAGGCTAAGCACCGCTACCGAGCAGGCCCAGTACACCAGGCCCGCCAGCAGCACGCCAAACAGCAAGGCCAGCGGAAAGTCGCGTTCGGGGTTCTTGAACTCTTCGCCCATATGGGTAAAAGCCTCGATGCCGACGAAACACCAGAACATCACCCCCAGCGCTGCCGGCAGCAGATGCCAGGAACCGCTGATCTCAGGCAGCAGTGGTTGGTGGCTGACGGGTAGCTCACCGACCCACCAGATCAGCGCAATCGTGGTGATAATCGCCACGGCAATCGCCCCCTGAATCATCCCGCTAGCCTTGGCTGGGCGCTGACCGAGCAGCAGCATGGCGGCCAGCGTGGCCAGCTGGATCGCCAGGGCCTGGCCACGGCTGAGATCAAACAGCGCCTGCCAGAAGCCGCTGGCGATATTCAGCGCCGCCGGTAAACCCACAGGCAGTACGGCGAGAAACAGCAGGGCGCTAAGGCGCTCCATTCGCGCACCGAAAGCGCGGCCAATCAGATGCGGCGCGCCGCCAGCATGAGGAAAATGACGACCCAGCTGAGCGAAGGTAAACGCCACCGGCAGCACCAGGGCGATCAGTAGCATCCAGGCCCATAGAGATGCCTCGCCGGCAGCGGTGGCGGCCAGCGCCGGGATGACGAAGATGCCGGTGCCCAGCAGCGAGGTACTCAGCAGGCCAATGCCTTGCAGCAGGCCCAGTTCCTGATTTAGACGGCTCATGTTGTATGCTCTGCGGTTTCGTTCGCCATGTTAAATCGCCCGCCTGTTACAGGCTGCTGGCTAAGCGTCGGCATTGACCGACGATTTGGCGCATTTGGCCGTCAAGTTGCCTTTTCCGAGAGTCTCGAGTGGATAAGTTCGATCAACAGATACTTGCCCTGTTGCGCGCCGATGCGCGTTTGCCCGTCAGCCAGATTGCCCGCGAGGTCAATCTGTCGCGCTCGGCGGTCAGCGAACGCATTCGTCAGCTGGAACACAGCGGCGTAATCAGCGGCTATCACGCCCAGGTGGCGTTGCCGGGTGAGGTGGCAATCAAGGCTTATCTGGAGCTGTTCTATCAGGGCGGACGCTGCGAACACTATGTCGAGCTGATGCGCGTGTTCCCGGAAGTGCGCCGTTGCAGCGGGATCAGCGGTGAGACCGATATGCTGGTGGTGATCGAGGCGCCTTCCATGCAGCGCCTGAGCGAGATTCGCGGCGAGATCGAGAACTTCCCCGGCATGCAAAAAGTGAAGACTCATATGGTGGTCAAGGATTGGGTGTTCTAAGCATGCGCATCCTGCACACCTCCGACTGGCACCTCGGTCAGCACTTTATGGGCAAGACCCGCCAGGCCGAGCATCAGGCCTTCTGCGCCTGGTTGATCGAGCAGGTACGCGAGCAGGAGGTGGATGCTGTGCTGATTGCCGGCGATATCTTCGACACCGGCGCGCCGCCCAGCTATGCCCGCGAACAGTACAACCGTTTTATCGTCGAGCTGCGTGCCAGCGGCTGCGAGCTGGTGGTGCTCGGCGGCAACCATGATTCTGTGGCCATGCTCGGCGAGAGCAAGACGCTGCTGGCCCAGCTAGGTACGCGGGTGATTCCCGGCGTCTGTGAGCAACTGGATGAACAGTTGCTGGTGCTGCATCGCCGCGACGGCACGCCGGGCGCGGTTCTTTGCGGCATCCCTTTTATCCGCCCGCGCGATGTGCTGCTCAGCCAGGCCGGTCAGAGTGCGCAGGACAAGCAGCAGTCGCTGCAGCAGGCGATCGCCCAGCACTATCAGGACCTCTATGCCCTGGCCGAGGCCAAGTGCGCCGAACTGGGCGGCGAGGTGCCGATTATCGCCACCGGCCATCTCACTACGGTCGGTGCCAGCGCCAGTGATTCGGTGCGTGAGATTTATGTCGGCAGCCTGGAGGCCTTTCCCACCAGCGCCTTTCCGCCGGCGGCCTATATCGCCCTGGGGCATATTCATCGGCCGCAGAAGGTCGGCGGCCTGGAGCATATCCGCTACTGCGGCTCGCCCATTGCCCTGAGCTTCGATGAAGCCAAACAGCAGAAAGAAGTGCTGTTAGTGGAGTTGGATGGCAGCGGCTTACGCCAGATCAGCGCGCTGCCGGTACCGCGTTTTCAGCCGCTGCTATCGCTGCGCGGTTCGCTTAAAGAGCTGGAAGGGCAGATTAAACAGGCAGCAGAGCAGGGCAGTGCCGAGCAGCCGGTCTGGCTGGAGGTGCTGGTCGGTAGCGACGATTACCTGAGCGACTTGCAGCTGCGTATCGCCGCGTTGTGTGAGGGGCTGCCGGTGGAGGTGCTGCGCATTCGCCGCGAGCGCGGCAATACAGTGGCCGGCCTGCAGGGCCAGGCCAGGGAAACCCTGGATGAACTGAGCGTGGAAGACGTGTTTGCTCAACGGCTGAGCAGTGAAGGTTTTGATGAAGGCGAGCAGGCGCGTCTACTGGAGCTTTATCAGCAGGTGGTCAGTGAGCTGCGCGAGGGTGAGGCATGAAGATCCTTAGCCTGCGCCTGAAAAATCTTAATTCGCTAAAAGGCGAATGGAAGATCGACTTCACCGCCGAGCCGTTCAAGGACAACGGCCTGTTCGCCATCACCGGTCCGACCGGAGCGGGCAAGACTACGTTGCTCGACGCCATCTGCCTGGCGCTGTACCACCGCACACCGCGGATGAGCACGGTGTCGGCCAGTGCCAATGAGCTGATGAGCCGGCACACCGCCGACTGCCTGGCCGAGGTCGAGTTTGAGGTCAAAGGCGTCGCTTACCGCGCGTTCTGGAGCCAGCGTCGCGCCCGCGACAAGGCCGATGGTGCGCTGCAGGCGCCCAAGGTCGAGTTGGCGGCTGCCGATGGGCAGATCATCACCGACAAGATCAATGAGAAGCTGCGTGAAACCGAACGTCTCACCGGCCTGGATTTCGAGCGCTTTACCAAATCCATACTGCTGGCCCAGGGCGGCTTTGCCGCCTTTCTTGAAGCCAACGCCAACCAGCGCGCCGAGCTGCTGGAAGAGCTGACCGGTACCGATATCTACGGGCAGATTTCCCAGCGTGTGTTTGAGCAAACCCGCGAGACGAAAGCCACCCTCGATCAGCTACAGGCCAAGGCCGAAGGGGTCGAGCTGCTCAGTGAAGAGCAGCGTGCTGAACTGCAGGCCCAGGCCGAACAGTTGGCTATTGATGAGGCCGCCCTCGGTACCCAGCAGGCCGAGTTGCAGCGCCAGCGACGCTGGTGTGAGGACCTGAGCAAGACTCAGGCGCAGCTGCACGCCAGCCAGCAGGCCGAGCAGGCGGCCCAGGATGCCTTACAGCAAGCTCAGCCGCAGCTGGTGCAATTGGCCGCCAGCGAGCCGGCCCTGCGTTTACAACCGCTGCACCATGACTGGCAACAAGCCCGCCACAGCCTGGCGCAGACCGAGCAAAGCCTTCAGCACAACGGCGCCGAACAACGCCAGGTTGAGCAAAGCATTGCCGAACAGACCTGGCAGGCCCGTGAACTCAGCGCAGCGCTGCTCGCCGACTGTCAGGTACAGCGCCAGCAACTGGCCGACCGTCTGCAGCAGGTGCAGCAACAACTGGCTGCACAGCCACAGCATGGGCGGCTGGGTGAGCAACTGGGTAGCTGGGGCGAGCAGCTTAAGGCGCGTCAGCAGCTGGCTGAAGAAATCGCCCAGCTGCAACTCAGTCAACAGCAGCTGCAAGAAAGCATCGCCGCGTTGCAGGCGCAATTGAGCCAGCAGACTGAGCAATTGGGTGCCGAACAGCATCGCCTGCAGCAGGCGCGCGAGCAGGAAAGCGCCGCGCAGCAGCAGCGCGACGCACTACTGGCTGGGCGCAGCGAGTCTGCCTTGCGTGAGCGCTGGCAACAGCTGCATATCCAGGGCGGTGTATTGACCCAGTTGGGTGAACTGACTGTGGCCCAGCAGCGTCTGGTGACCGAGCAAGCACAGCTAGCCAACGCCATAACGCTATTGCGTGAGCAGCATCAAACCAAGAACGCCGAAGTGGCGCAGTTGCGCCTGAGCTACAAGGACCTGCAGCAACAAGTGCAGGCCCAGGAAAAACTGCTGGAGCAGGAGCAACGCATTCAGGCCCTGGAAGCCCATCGCGCCCATCTGCAACCCGGCGAGGCTTGCCCGCTATGCGGCTCCGCGTCGCACCCGGCAATCAGCGCCTACCATGCCCTGGATGTCTCGGCGACCAAGGCGCTGCTCCACAGCAAACGCAGCGAGCTGGAGACCCTGGCCAAGCAAGGTCAGCAACTGGCCGGCGAGCTGGAAAAACTTGCCGCACGGCTGGAGCAGCAGCAACAGCAGTTTGACCGTGGCCAGCAGGCCCAGGCCGAGCAGGGCGAGCGTTGGCAGGCACTGAGCGCGCAGCTGGAAAACCCGCTGGCCGATGCCGCAGCTCTGACAAAGCAGCAGGCGCTACAGGGCGCCGAGCTGCAGCAACTGCAACAGCAACTTGAGCAGCTGCAACAGCTCAATACCGCCCTTGAGCAGCGCCAGCAGGCGCGCTTGGTTCTGCAGCAGCTCTGCAGCGAACTGGAACAGCAACAGGCGCTTAACCTGCAGCAACTGCAGCAACGTCAGGAGCAGGCGGAGCAGGGCCAGTTACGTCTGCAGCAGCTGCAGGACGTTGCGTGTGAGCGCAGTGAAGGGCTGAGCCAGTCCCTGGCCGGCTTCGGCTATCAGCTGCCGGACGACGCCAGCGCCTGGCTGGCCGAGCGCCAAACAGAATGGCAGTGCTGGCAGCACAATCAGCAACAAAGCCTGGATTTACAACGCCAGCTCAGCGAGCTGGAGCCTGGTCTGCAGAGGGCAACTCAGCAGGAGGAGCTTTGGCAACAACGCTGGATTGCGCTGGATTTGGCCGATCAATCGGCCCTGGCCAAACCCGCCGATGCCCAATCGGCTTTGCAGCAGGCGCAGACTCAGCTGGAAGAAGCGCAGCGCCGCCAGCAGCAACTGGCCGGTAGCCGCCAAGCCCTGGCCAGCCGCTTGCAGGATGAGCAGGCGCGCATGCAACAGGCCGAACAGCATTGGGTGGCCGCGCTAAGTGTCAGTCCCTTTAGCGATGAGGCGGGTTATCTGGCTGCCCTGCTTGATGAGGGGCAGCGCAGCACCTTGCAGCAGTTGCGTCAGCGCTTGGATAAAGCCCTGAGTGATGCCCAGGCTCTGGCCAATGCCGCCACCCAGCAGCTTGAGGCTCTGCAGGCCAGCCCGGCTACCGCCTTCAGCCTGGCGCAGTTGGATGAACAGCTGCTCGCCCTTAGCGCCCAGCTGAAAACCCTGAGTGAAAGCCAGGGCGAAATCCGCGCCCAGTTGCAGGGCGATGATGCGCGCCGGCTAGGCCAGCAAGGTCTGTTTGCCGCGATCCAGGCCAAGCAAGCTGAGTACGACCTATGGCAGCAACTTAACAGCCTGATCGGCTCGGCCGATGGCGCCAAATACCGCAAATTCGCCCAGGGCCTGACCCTGGATCATCTGGTCTACCTGGCCAATCAGCAGCTCGAACGTCTGCACGGTCGCTATCAGCTGGCGCGGCGCAGCAGTGGTGAGCTGGAGCTGGAAGTGCTCGACACCTGGCAGGCCGATGCGGCGCGCGATACCAAAACCCTGTCCGGTGGCGAGAGCTTTCTGGTCAGCCTGGCCCTGGCCCTGGCGCTGTCCGATCTGGTCAGCCACAAGACCAGCATCGACTCGCTGTTTCTCGATGAAGGCTTCGGCACGCTGGATGGCGAAACCCTAGAGATTGCCCTCGACGCGCTGGATAACCTCAACGCCAGCGGCAAGATGATTGGCGTGATCAGCCATGTGGCCGCACTCAAGGAGCGCATTCCGGTGCAGCTGAAGGTGCACAAGTCCGTGGGCATGGGTTACAGCACGCTGGACCGCCGCTTTGCCGCCAATCTTGCCGACGATTGATCTGCGCCAGGGGCGATTGCGCAATGCTTACCTATACTGGACGGCAGTGTGCGCTGTTAGAACCGTTGTCAGTTATGGATCTGCCGCTGGGTGAGTCGTGGAGCATTACCTTTGATCAAGGCGTTGTGTGGTCTGTTCTGTTGTCTGGCGCTCAATGTCCTGGCTGCTCCGCGCGAAGGCCCGGTGTTGACCCTGTGTTACGAGGATCAGGATTCCTACCCCTGGGTCATGGAGGACGGCAGCGGGCTCAACCTGCAGCTGCTGCGCCTGGTTGAGCAGGCCCTGCACGGGCAATTCACCTTCGTCGCTGTGCCCTGGAAACGTTGCCTGGCCGGCCTGGCCCAAGGTACCTATGACGGTGCCTTTGCTGCCAGTTACAAGGCCGAGCGTCTGAGCCTGGGGCGTTATCCGCTGGACGCTGATGGTCGTCTGGATGAACGCAAGCGCCTGCACACCTCGATCTATTCCCTCTACCGGCGCAAGGGCAGTGCGGTCAGTTGGAATGGTCAGGAGTTTCGTCAGTTGCAAGGGCGTATCGGTTCGTTGAGCGGTTTTTCGATTGTCGATTTTATCCGCGCTCAGGGCGCCGAGGTCGATGAGACCAACCGCGACCCGCTGGCACTGCTGCGCATGCTCAGTCACAAACGCATTGAGGCCGCCGCCCTGCAAAGCCTGCGTGGTGATTTTGTCTTGCAGGCCAACCCGGACCTGGCCGCGAAGCTGGAGAAAATCGAGTTACCGCTGGAGGACAAGGCCTACTACCTGATGTTGTCCAATGCCTATGTGGCTACCCACCCACAGCAGGCGACTGCACTCTGGGATGAGATTGAACGGCAGCGCGAATCCCCAACCTATCAGCAGCAGGTGCAGGCATATATCGCCCGACCACAGCCCTGATGACGTGCCCGTCGGGTTAGTCGCGCATCTTCTTCACGGGCACTGCCTGGCCATTTTCGACGCGCGTCAGGTACACCGCTTCGGAGCCCTGGTGGTCGGTGCGCGAGAAGGTGACCTGGAAACCACCGAAATCGGTATTTATGTGTTCCAGCGCTTCGATAAAGCCCTCACGGGTTGGCGCTGTACCCGCATCACGTAGCGCCTGGACGAAGACCATTGCACCGATATAACCCTCCAGTGAGGCATGTCCCAGGTGCAGTGGGTTTACATCCTTGAGGTAGGCCTGCACCAGTGGCAATGCGCTGTCCTGCGGTGAGGGCACGACCTGGCTGATGTAGACGCCATCGGCATCGCTGCCGGCTTCGCGGATAAAGCCTTCGGTGCCGATAAAGGATACGGTGAGGAAGCGCGTGTTCAGGCCGACGGCCTTGGCCTGCTTGATTGCCGCGGTCAGTTGCCGGTAGGTGCCGACAAAGAACACCGCCTGTGGTTGGGCACTGTTCAGGGTGTTGATGGCGTCGGCTACATCCAGCGAGTTGCGCTGGATGCGCGCTTGCGCGTCGATCTGCAGGCCGCGCTTGAACAACGCGCCGCTCAGCCCACCCTTGACCGCTTCGCCGAAGGAGTCGTCCTGCATCAGCAGGGCGATACGCTGAACGCCGAGATCCTGGAGGGCATAGTCGACCAGTTGCTCGGTTTCCTCGATATACGAGGCGCGGATGTTGAACACCTCGGGTTTTGCCGGGGTGCGTAAAAATTCCGCGCCGGTAAAAGGGAACAGATAAGGCACCCGGCTTTGCTGGGCGATCGGCAGAGCGGCTCTGGACGTGGGGGTGCCGACATAGCCAAGCAGGGCAAACACTTCATGGGCCTGGATCAGCAGGCGGGTTTGCGCCGCCGTGCGGGCGGGTTCGTAGCCATCATCCTTGCTGATCAGCACCAGCTGGCGGCCATGCACACCGCCTGCGGCATTGACCCGTTGGAAATAGCTCAGGGCGCCGTGGTACATGCCCAGGCCAAGATCGGCGGCGGGGCCGCTCTGGGCATTGACCATTCCGACGCGGATTTCCGTCGCGTTTACCCCGTCTTCCGCTACGGCGCTAAAGGGCATTAGCAGGCTGCTGAGCATGAGGCCGTAAAGCCACTGGCGAAGCATCATCCGTGGTTTCCTTGAGCGCTGTGGCCGTTGCCGACGGTTGCGGTAGCCGGGTGGGTATCAGGTGCCGGGAACATCGGGAACATGATCATCTCTGGGGGCAGGAATCGATTGTCCATATAGATGGCCGCTAGTTCGCGCCAGAGGCGTTGGTGGTTGGCTCTGGTTGGTAGTAACCCTGCTGCAGGTTGTCGAAATAGGCCTGGTAGCGCCCTGTATCGCGGTAAAGCTGCAAGCGTTTGTTAAAGCGTGCGAGCAGCTCCGGGCTGCTTTCCAGGCTTTTCGGCAACATCAGGTAACTGCGGTTGACCAACAGCGGCTTTGGGTGGTGGGTGATTTTGGCCTGATCGGCAGGGCTGAAATGGCTGCGCAGTGCGGCATAACCGACGTTCATTTCCTGCGGATAGAGCACCACGCGCTCCTTGAGCAGTTTCTCGAAGTTCTGTTGGTCGCTGGAAACGCGTTCCATCTTTACCTTGTTCTCAGCGAGAAAGGCATCGAACTGCGGGCCGTAGCTGTATTCCAGGCCGCCGCCGAGGGTCATGCCAGTGAGGTCGTCAAAGGTCTGCCAGTCGAAGGGCAGGCTCTTCAGGTGGAAGAACACGAACTGCTCATCCAGCAGCGGTGCACTGAACAGGAAGTCCGCTTCACGTTCGGCTTTGTGCATCCACACGGCCGTGGCATCGAAGCGCCCGGCCGCCGCCGACGAATAGGCACGTGGCCAGGGCAAAAACTGGAAGCTGACGCGATACCCCTCATCGGCCAACAGGTCACTGATCAGGTGGGCGACTACGCCATTGTGCTTCAGGTTGCTGGCCAGGTAGGGCGGCCAGTCACCGACGCTGATCTTCAGTTCCGGCTGTTCGCTGGCCTGTGTGGGTAGCCCCAGCAGCAGACACACTGCGACGAACAGGTTTTTCCACTTCATTGAAACCCCTCGGTGACGGATGCGCCGACAATAGCCGCGTTTCATCAGGCAGTAATACCACTGTGCAGGGTGGCGGAACATCCCTTGTGGGCGGGTTGGCCTGTTTCCTGATCGTCGCATAAGCATAGTTGCTGCGCTGCAAAGCCCTACACTCTGTGCGTTATTTAGTGTGGTTTTATTGCGCATGGTCATGCTTGATCTCAAGCAAACCATGCGTCGAACTCGATGCTGCAGAGGGTCGGTGCGCAGAGCAGCAACAATATCGCGTTGTTTCAATAGCTCACGTAAACGACAGGCCGGCCTGGCCAGCGCTTTTTTATGGGCCAGCGGTTCCCCGCAGGCGTTCACCCCTTTAGAGTGCTGCAGCGCAATCGCGCAGGTATGGGGGGATGGCTGCACATGACCGTCTGGGTCGTTTCGATTCTGTTTGTCTTGACCTACCTGGGCATGGCCGCAGGGGGCATCCGTGGCCTGCGCGTTGATCGCAGCTGGATTGCCGGCTGCGCGGCCGTGTTGCTGCTGGTTAGCGGCGCGCAATCTCCAGCCGAGGCGGCCAGCCATCTGGATGCCGGAGCACTGCTGCTGTTGCTGGCGCTGATGCTGATCAGTGCGCAGTTCGACTTCTCCGGGGTGTACGCCTGGCTTAACCAGCAACTCAGCCACTATGCCGAGCAGCCGGCGCTGTTGCTGCTGGGGGTGGTGGGGTTGGGCGGTGTGCTGTCAGCGTTGCTGGTCAACGACATCGTTGCCTTCGCCCTGACCCCGCTGTTGTGCCATAGCCTGCTGGCCCGTGGCCTTGATCCACGGCCGTTTCTCCTGGCGTTGGCGCTTTCGTGCAATGCCGGCTCATCCGCCAGCCTGATCGGCAACCCGCAGAACATTCTGATCGGCCAAGCCGGTGGCCTGGATTTCTGGTCCTACACCTTTATCGCCGGCCCGCCCGCGCTGGCGGCATTGGCCATTACCTACGCGGTGATCTGGCTGCAATGGCGCAAGCGCTGGGGCACGGCCAAGCCGGCGGTACAGGCAGAGACTCCGGTGCAGCATATTTACGGTGTACGCAGTTATCTCAAACCCTTGCTGGCTAGCCTGGTGTTACTCGGGCTGTTTTCCACCAGTATGCCGCGCGAAATTTCCGCGCTGTTGATCGCGGTGCTGGTGATGGTGTCGCGGCGGGTGGACAGCCGCGACTATGTGCAGAAGGTCGACTGGAACCTGCTGCTGCTGTTTGCCGGGCTGTTTGTGGTCACTGGTGCGGCAATGGGCCTGCCGCAGGTGTCGGCTGCGGCCAGCCAGTTGGCAGATCTGGGTTTGCTGCCGCACGGGGTGATCACCCTGGCGAGCCTGTCGCTGCTGGCCGGCAACTTGATCGGCAATGTGCCTTATGTGATGTTGCTGCTGGGCGTATTGCCGGAGGCCAGCGAGTCTTTGCTGGTGGGCCTGGCGATCATGTCGACGCTGGCCGGCAACCTGCTGCTGATCGGCAGCGTGGTCAATCTGATCGTTGCCGAAAGCGCGCGGCGGCAGGGCGTGCCGCTGGGTTTTGTTGATTTTGCCCGCAGCGGCGTGCCGGTGACCTTGCTTAGCATGGGCGTGGCCGGGCTATGGCTGGCGTTGGGCGGCTGGCTGAGCTGGTAGGTGATGACGTTTTGCGTGCAGTGGGTAGGTTGGCGTTGAGCGCAGCGAAGCCCAACGTATAGCGGCATACCCGGTTGGGCTTCGTCGCGTGGCTCCTCAACCCAACCTACATTCGCCGTTTCATCGCGTAGCCAGCCTACGACCAGCGGGCGTTGCGCCAGGCTTGCTGCTGCTCCGGCGTCTGAAAGGTCCAGGCAACAAAGCGGCTCTGCTTCTGGCCTTGGGCCATTTCCACGGTTTGTACCTGCAGCGCGCCGGCCTTTTGCAGTGCGCTGTAAACGCCCGGCAGGTTGCCGGCTTTGGAGATCAGGCTGCTAAACCACAGCACCTGCTGGCCGACCTCGACACTCTCCTTGATGAGCTGGCTGACAAACGCCGCTTCACCGCCCTTGCACCACAGCTCTGCCGCCTGACCGCCGAAGTTCAGCACCGGTAGTTTGCGCTTGGGGTCGAGTTTGCCGAGGTTGCGCCATTTGCGTTTGCTGCCGCTACTGGCTTCTTCCGCACTGGCGTGGAAGGGTGGATTACACAGGGTCAGATCGAAACGCTCATCGGCATGCAGCAAGCCCTGAAAGATATGCGCGCTTTCGCGCTGCCGGCGCAACTCAATCGCTTCGCTCAAGCCTGGGTTGGACTGCACGATGGTTTTGGCCGAGGCGATGGCGCTGGCGGCAATGTCCGCGCCGAGAAACTGCCAGGCATATTCGCGGTGACCCAGCAGCGGGTAGATGCAGTTCGCCCCCACGCCAATATCCAGCGCACGCACCCTGGCCCCGCGCGGGATCTCGCCACCGTTGCTGGCTGCCAACAGGTCGGCCAGGTAATGCAGGTAATCGGCACGCCCCGGAATTGGCGGGCACAGGTAATCCGCCGGAATATCCCAATGCGTGATGCCATAGAACTGCTTGAGCAGCGCGTGATTGAACACCTTGACCGCCGCCGGGTTGGCGAAGTCGATGCTCTCATTGCCATAGGGGTTGATGATCACAAAGGCCGCCAGCTCCGGGCTGGCCTTGATCAGTGCGGGAAAGTCGTAACGGCCCTGGTGCTTGTTGCGCGGGTGCAGCTGGCCCTTGGCTGCATCAGGCTTGCCTGCAGCAGGTTTGCCAGGCGCAGGGCTGGGTTTGCGGTTGGGACGTTTCGGCGGCAAGGACATGGCAGGCGGGTCTAAGGCTCGGGGCGCGAGATTTTCCCACACTTGCTCCTCGCCCGCGATAAAACGCCGGCAGCCGGTTCAGGGGTAGCCAAGCACGGCCTTGATCTGAGCCAGGTTGGCGGCAATCCACTGCGGATTGATCGCGCCCCAGTCACGGATTTCATAGTGCCCAGCATTATTGCGCTCACCGCTTTGCTGGGTGAAGGCGCAGTCGATATCCAACTCGGCCAGGGCGTTCAGGGTGTCCTGGGCGGTGCGCCGGGGCATGCCGGTGGCATCCATCAAGGCGGGTACGTTGGTGGCGGTGCCGCTGTCGATCAGCCAGGCCACGTACAGGCGGCGGTAGAAGCTGCTGCGGGTTTTGCTGACATCCATGGGCGGGTACCTGGCGTGGTGCCGTGCGCCGGAGCGCACGGTTTGATTGAGGGTCAGCTCAGGGAAGCCATCGCGATATAGGTGGCGGCCCCGGAAATGTAGCCGAGGAAGGCCAGCAGACTGATCTTCTTCAGGTACCAGATAAAGTTGATCTTCTCCATGCCCATCGCCGCCACCCCTGCAGCGGAGCCAATGATCAAACAGCTGCCGCCGGTGCCTGCGCAGTAAGCAAGCATTTCCCAGAAGGTGCCGTTGACCTGGAAGTTGCTCAGCCATGCGGTGTCGGCACCGGCCAGTGCCAGCGCCTCTGGGGTGACCAGTGGGTACATCTTCATGGCGCCGGCTACCAGCGGTACGTTATCGACCACCGATGACAGCAAGCCGATGGCGATATTGATCGCATACACATTGCCCAGACTTTCACGCAGCGCGACGGCAACCTGGGTCAGGTGGCCAGCGGTGGCCAGGCTGGAGACCGCCAGCAGGATGCCGAGGAAGAACAGTACGCTGGTGGTGTCGATGCGCCGCAGCACGCCAACCACCGACAGCGGGTGTTTGTCTTCATCGTTCTTGCCGCGGTGAATCACCTCGGTCACCACCCAGAGCACACCGAGGCCGAAGAGGATGCCCATATAGGGCGGCAGGTGGGTCACGGTCTTGAATACCGGCACGAACACCAGAGCGCCGATGCCCAGGGCAAACACCAGATTGCGTTCGAACGCTGTGGTCGGGTCGCGGCGTTCTTCATCCGACTCGCTGAGCTGAGGACGCTGGATTTCGCCCTTCATGGTCATGCTCAGCACCAGCAGCGGCACCAGCAGGCAGACCACGCTGGGGATAAACAGATTGACGATGATGCTGCTGGTGGTGACCTGGTTACCGATCCACAGCATGGTGGTGGTCACGTCACCAATTGGCGACCAGGCGCCGCCGGCGTTGGCGGCGATGACCACGATACCGACGTAGAACCAGCGCTCTTTCTGATCCGCCACCAGTTTGCGCAGCAGCGAAACCATGACGATGGTGGTGGTCAGGTTGTCCAGCACGGCCGAGAGGAAGAAGGTGATCAGCGCCACCACCCAGAGCAGGGTGACGCGCTTGTTGGTGCGGATGCGGTCGGTGATGACCTTGAAACCTTCATGAGCATCGATCAGCTCGACGATGGTCATGGCGCCCATCAGGAAGAACAGAATCTCGGAGATTTCCCCCAGATGATGGCGCAGCTCTTCGGTGACGTGATGGTCATTACCACTGGCGCCGGCGGTGGCGGCGCCGATCAGCGGCAGAATGCTGTCCGCGCCGAGTACCAGCAAGGTCCAGCAGATCACTGCGGTGAGGATGGCCGACGCGGCTTTATCGATTTTCAGCGGGTGTTCGAGGGCGATGCACAGGTAACCGAGGACGAAGATCAATGCCATCAACGCATACATGGTCAGAATTCCATTTGCAGGGCTTTTTTATTGAATTAGAGGTGCCGGAGGCTTTTGATGCGTCAACGAAGATGCCTGAAATGCTCGGAAATTGGGAGGGTATTTATCGCCAGCGAGCCGGCCTGCGACCTGCGCAGACGTTTTCTGACTGGTGGGTTAGCGCTGACGCGCCCGAACTGCGCGGGATACGCAGTCGCGGGCGGGTTTTGACTCAGGCCTGCGACAGGTCGTCGCGTTCGGCCTGGGCAGGCATGATGGCCTGCGGCGGGAAGATAAAGGCCAGGGTGATGGCCAATAGCGGCATCAACAAGTTGAAGAAGCAGTACGGCAGGTAACTCAGGGTCGCCACCCCCAGAGTGGCGGCCATGTAGGCGCCGCAGGTGTTCCACGGCACCAGTACCGAGGTCAGGGTGCCGCCGTCTTCCAGGGCGCGCGACAGGTTGATCGGTGCCAGCCCGCGTTTTTCATACTCGGCGCGGTACATGCGGCCCGGCAGGACCAGGGCGATGTACTGGTCGGCGGTGATGATGTTGGTGCCAATGGTGGTGGCAATGGTGCTCGCGATCAGGCTGCTGGTGCTTTTTGCCAGGTGCAGGGTGCTTTGCAGCAGACGTTGCAGCAGGCCGAGTTTTTCCAGCACACCGCCAAAGCACATGGCGCAGATGATCAGCCATACGGTGGTGAGCATGCTGGCCATGCCGCCCTTGGACAGCAGGCCGTCCAGTGCCGGATTGCCGCTGCTGGATTCATAACCGGCGAACAGCGCCGTCCACACGGTTTTCAGCGGCGCCAGGCTGCCGGCCGCCGGATCGGCCAAGCGCGCCATCACCTCGGGCTGAAACACCACGGCAAACACACCGCCGAGCAGCGCCGCGACAAACACCGCTGGAAAGGCTGCCCACTGGCGCACCGCGAGAAACAGCAGCAGGGCTACTGGCAGTAGCAGGTGCCAGCCCAGGCTGAACTGCGCTTCCAGCGCCTGCAGCACCTCGGCGATGCGCGCGGTGTCATGGCTGGCACTGGCTTGCTGGCCGAGGGCGAAGAAAATCACCAGGGCAATCAACAAGGCCGGCACCGTGGTACGCAGCATCAGACGGATATGCGCAAACAGGTCCGCCCCGGCTGCAGCTGGGGCCAGGTTGGTGGTGTCTGACAGCGGCGAGAGTTTGTCGCCAAAGTAGGCACCGGAAATGATCGCCCCGGCGGTAATCGCCGGATCCAGGCCCAAACCGGCGGCCACGCCCATCAGGCCGATGCCCAGGGTGCCGGCCACCGTCCATGAGCTGCCGATGGACAGTGCGGTGAGGGCGCAGATCAGGCAGCTGGTGACGTAGAAGTACTCCGCCGAAATCAGCTTGAGGCCGAGCCAGATCATGGTCGGCACGGTGCCGGCAAGAATCCAGGTGCCGATCAGCGCGCCGACCGCCAGCAGAATCAGATTGGCCTTCATCGCCATATGGATGCCGGCAAGGATGCCTTCCTCGATCTGCGCCCACTGCAGGCCATTTTTCAGGCCGACCAGGCCGGCGACAAAGGCCGCGCTCATCAGCGCGATCTGGTTCGGCCCGCTGGAGGAGCTGTCGCCATACAGGTAAACGGAAAGGCCCAGCAGCAGCACCAGCACGCCAATCGGCAGCAGGGCATCGAGCAGGGAAGGGGAGCGTGTATCAGTCATGGGTGTACCGGTCGATCAGGTGAACCGTGGGAGTCGCTTCAGCGGCGACAGTCGCGGCTACGACTGCATGGATGCAGGAGGTAGAGCGAAGCAGGACGCCAGAGCCGAAAGCCCCTCCTACAAAAAACGAAACCCGCGCCGGTAAGGGCGCGGGCTGCGGGTGTTGCGGGGGTATCAGAGCGCGGCGATTTTGCCGCGCTGCTCAACCATCTTGCTCAGGGCTTGCTCGGCTTCGGCCAGCTTGGCGCGCTCTTTATCGAGCACTTCAGCCGGCGCCTTGGCGACGAAGCCTTCGTTGGCGAGCTTGCCGCCAACGCGCTGCACTTCGCCTTGCAGGCGCTGGATTTCCTTGTCCAGACGCGCCAGTTCGGCGTCCTTGTCGATCAGGCCGGCCATCGGCACCAGTACCTGCATCTCGCCGACCAGAGCGGTGGCAGACATCGGCGCTTCTTCGGAGGCTTCCAGCACGCGCACCGATTCCAGCTTGGCCAGCTTGTTCAGCAGCGGCTCGAAGTCGGCCAGGCGGCGCAGGTCTTCGGCACTGGCGTTGGCGACGATGATGTCGATGCGCTTGGCCATGGAGATTTTCATCTCGCCGCGGATCTGGCGTACGCCGAGCATCAGCTGCTTGACCCACTCGATGTCGCCTTCGGCAGCGGCGTCGATTCGCTCCTCGGCTGCTACCGGCCAGGGCTGCAGCATAAGGGTGGCGCCATCCTTGCCTGCCTGGCCCTTGATGCGCTGCCAGATTTCTTCGGTGATAAAGGGCATGAACGGGTGAGCCAGGCGCAGGATCACTTCCAGCACGCGCACCAGGGTACGGCGAGTGCCGCGTTGGCGCTCGATCGGAGCGTTTTCGTCCCACAGCACCGGTTTGACCAGCTCCAGATACCAGGCGCAGTACTCGTCCCAGATAAACTCGTACAGCGCTTGCGCCGCCAGGTCGAAGCGGAAGGCGTCGAGGTGGCGGGTGACGTCCTGCTCACAGCGCTGCAGGGCGGATATGATCCAGCGATCTACAGGGGAGAGATCGACCGCCTCGCCATTGATGCCGGTGTCCTGGCCATCGGTGTTCTCGATGACGAAGTTGGCGGCGTTCCACAGCTTGTTGCAGAAGTTGCGGTAGCCCTCGACGCGGCCCATGTCGAACTTGATGTCGCGACCGGTGGAGGCCAGCGCCAGGTTGGTGAAGCGCAGGGCGTCGGTGCCGTAGGCGGCAATGCCTTCGGGGAACTCGGCGCGGGTCTGCTTGGCGATCTTCTCGGCCAGCTTGGGCTGCATCATGCCGCTGGTGCGTTTCTCCAGCAGGGCGTCCAGTTCGATGCCGTCGACGATGTCCAGCGGGTCGAGCACGTTGCCCTTGGACTTGGACATCTTCTGGCCCTGGCCGTCGCGCACCAGGCCGTGCACGTACACGGTCTTGAACGGGATCTGCCCGGTCAGGTGGGTGGACAGCATGATCATCCGGGCGACCCAGAAGAAGATGATGTCGAAGCCGGTGACCAGCACGTCGGTAGGGTGGAAGGTCTTGAGGAAGTCGGTCTGCTGCGGCCAGCCGAGGGTGGAGAAGGTCCACAGGCCGGAGCTGAACCAGGTGTCCAGCACGTCTTCGTCCTGGCGCAGGTTGGCATCGCCGAGGTTGTGCTTGGCGCGTACTTCCGCCTCGTCACGGCCGACGTAGACGTTGCCGGCATCGTCGTACCAGGCCGGGATGCGGTGGCCCCACCACAGCTGACGGCTGATGCACCAGTCCTGGATGTCGCGCATCCAGCTGAAGTACATGTTCTCGTACTGCTTGGGCACGAACTGAATCTCGCCGCTCTCGACCACGGCGATGGCTTTTTCGGCCAGCGGTTTGGTGGAGACGTACCACTGGTCGGTCAGCCACGGCTCGATGACGGTGCCAGAGCGGTCGCCTTTCGGCACTTTCAGGGCGTGGTCGTCGATGCTTTCCAGTAGGCCGGCGGCTTCGAAGGCAGCAACGATCTGCTTGCGCGCGACGAAGCGGTCGAGGCCGGCGTATTCGGCCGGCAGGCTGCCGTCGATTTCGCTGTTGACGCTGCCGTCGATGTTGAACACCTGGGCCTTGGCGAGCACCTGGGCGTCCTTGTCGAAGATGTTGATCAGCGGCAGGTTGTGGCGCTTGCCGACTTCATAGTCGTTGAAGTCGTGGGCCGGGGTGATCTTCACGCAGCCGGTGCCGAACTCGGGATCGCAGTAGTCGTCGGCGATGATCGGGATGCGGCGACCCACCAGCGGCAGCTCGATGTAGCTGCCGATCAGCGCCTTGTAGCGCTCGTCTTCCGGGTGCACGGCCACGGCGGAGTCGCCGAGCATGGTTTCCGGGCGGGTGGTGGCGACGATCAGGTAGTCCAGGCCCTCGGCGGTCTTCTTGCCGTCGGCCAGGGGGTAACGCAGGTTCCACAGGTGGCCCTTCTCGTCGTGGTTTTCCACTTCGAGGTCGGAAATCGCGGTGTGGAACTTGGTATCCCAGTTGACCAGGCGCTTGCCGCGGTAGATCAGACCGTCCTGGTGCAGGCGCACAAAGGCTTCCTTCACCGCTTCGGACAGGCCTTCGTCCATGGTGAAGCGCTCGCGCGACCAGTCCACCGAGGAGCCCAGGCGGCGGATCTGCCGGGTGATGGTACCGCCGGACTGTTCCTTCCACTCCCAGACCTTCTCCAGGAACTTCTCGCGACCCAGGTCGTGGCGGCCAATGCCCTCGGCGGCCAGCTGGCGCTCGACCACCATCTGGGTGGCGATGCCCGCGTGGTCGGTGCCCGGCTGCCACAGGGTGTTGCGGCCCTGCATGCGGCGGAAGCGGATCAGACAGTCCATGATCGAGTTGTTGAAGCCGTGGCCCATGTGCAGGCTGCCGGTGACGTTCGGCGGCGGGATCATGATGGTGTAGGGCTCGCCGGAACCTTGCGGGGCGAAGTAGTTGTTCGCCTCCCAGTTCTGGTACAGGGCGGTTTCAATGGCGTGCGGCTGGTAGGTCTTGTCCATGCGCGGCGGGACCCTTATGACGGCTAGACGGAAAAGCCGGCAAGTATAGCGGGGAAGGCTGGTCAGGCGTAAGGGCGCGCGTTGTGTGGCTGACTGATGGGTGTCCGCGTGGTTACGGTCGGCGCGGAGGTAGTAGGCGACTTAGGCGCGCATCCAGGCGGCGTTTCAGTTCGGCCTCGATCTGCGGTACGAAATCGTCGATCACATCCTGCAGAATCAGCTGGGCGGCGGCGCGCAGTTCGCTGTCTAGGCGGTTCAGTTCGCTGTCGCGGCTAACGCTCTGGCTGACAGTTTCACGCAGGGTTTGCGCAATCGCTGGCTTGGGCGCAGGTGCTGGTGCGGCGGCCAAGGGCGGCGGGGTGACGATCTCTGAAAGCAGGGGGATGCTGTCTGGGTCGAGCGAATCTATCAGCAGCGGTGGTTCGAGGTTTTCATCGCCCAGCAGTTGGCGGATCGACTCCAGGTCGTTCAGCAGTTGAGCGGGTTTTTGCGGCGGTTTTGGGGTGTCCATGGTGTGCAACTAGAGTTCGACTCGTTTGGGATCATACCCGCGTTGCCGGTAGCTGCGGAAATTCTCCCGGCAGGCGGTCAGCAGATCGAGTTCCTGGTTGACGATTTCAATCACCCGACTGAAGTGCTCGACTTGCGGTGACAGCGTGCTGCCCAGGTTAATCAGCACGCCCTGCGCGCGTGCAGGTTCCTCATCCAGGCCAATGACCACTGGGGCTTGGGCGTCTTCTTCGTAGAGGCTGTGCGGCACAAAGCTTTCCGCTTTGAAGCGCCACAGCAGTTCATCCACCTCGCTGCACTGCGCTGCATTGCTGCCGCGCAGAAACACCGGCAGGCCGGCGCGCCAGGCTTTCATCGCCAACTGGCAGGCCGCACGCAGGCGGTCGGCCGGGATGGCGGAAGAAAGGACGTAAAACTCTATTCGGGGCATTGCGATTCCGCGTATGGAAAGGTGTAGCCCGGATGCAGTCCGGGCTACAGGGTGGTCAGGCCTTGGCGCGATCCAGCAGGTATTGGGTCAGCATTGGCACCGGACGACCGGTTGCGCCTTTGTCTTTACCGCCGCTGATCCAGGCCGTACCGGCGATATCCAGGTGCGCCCAGCGGAAGTTCTTGGCAAAGCGCGAGAGGAAGCAGCCCGCGGTGATGGTGCCAGCTTTCGGCCCGCCGATATTGGCGATGTCGGCAAACGGGCTATCCAGCTGTTCCTGGTACTCGTCATACAGCGGCAGCTGCCAGGCGCGGTCGTCGGCGCTCAGGCCGGCACCGAGAATCTGCTGCACCAGTTCGTCGTTATTGCCCATCAGGCCAGAGACATTGCTGCCCAGGGCGACGATGCAGGCGCCGGTGAGGGTAGCGATGTCGATGACTGCTTGCGGCTTGAAGCGCTCGGCGTAGGTCAGGGTGTCGCACAGCACCAGACGGCCTTCGGCGTCGGTGTTGAGGATTTCCACGGTCTGCCCGCTCATGGTGGTGACGATGTCGCCGGGGCGAGTCGCGCCGCCACTCGGCATGTTCTCGGCACAGGCCAGCAGGCACACCAGGTTGATTGGCAGTTGCAGTTCCAGTACGGCTTTAAGGGTGCCGAATACGCTGGCCGCACCGCACATGTCGTACTTCATTTCATCCATGCCAGCGGCTGGCTTGATGCTGATGCCGCCGGTGTCGAAGGTGATGCCTTTGCCGACCAGGGCGTAGGGCTTCTCGGTTTTCTTGCCGCCCTGGTAGTGCATGACGATCATGCGTGGCGGCTGGTCGCTGCCCTGGGCCACGGCAAGGAAGGCGCCTGCGCCGAGTTCCTTGAGTTTTTTCTCATCAAGGATTTCGACTTTCAGATTTTTGTAGGCCTTGCCCAGGTTCTTCGCTTCTTCAGCGAGATAGCTCGGGTGGCAGAGATTCGGCGGCAGGTTGCCGAGGTCCTTGGTAAAGGCCATGCCGGCGGCAATCGCTTGGGCGTGCGTACTGGCGCGCTCGGCATCGGCCAGGCAGGCTTTCTCAGTCAGCAGGGTGAGCTTTTTCAGCGCGCCGGCTTCGGCCTTCTGGCTTTTGAAACGGTCGAAGCAGTAGCCAGCATCGGCCAGGCTTTCCACCATCAGGCGGGTTTTGCCGTAGGCGTCGCGGCCTTTGACCTGCAGCTCGTCGAGCGCGAGTACTGCGTCGCTGCCGCCGAGGTTTTTCAGGCTGCTGTAAACGGCTGTGATCAATTTGCGCAGTTGGCGGTCAGACAGTTCGCTGTCTTTACCGGTGCCGACCAGCAGCACGCGTTCGGCTTTCAGGTTCGGCAGGTTGTGTACCAGCAGGGTCTGACCGACCTTGCCGGCCAGGTCGCCGCGCTTGAGCAGGGCGCTGATCGCGCCAGCGCTGGCGGTGTCGATGGCCTTGGCGGTTTCGCCGAGTTTTTTGCCCTCAGCAACAGGGATAACCAGGGTGGCGGTTTTTAGTGTTTCTGGGCGGGCGCTTTTAACAATAAATTCCATTACGTGGTGTCCCCAAGACAAGGCGTCACTATTGCAGGATAATGCCGGCTATTTTTCGATGGTTCGCCAGTTGGGCGAGCCGGCAAGCAGTGCGGCTAGTTTGATCGTAGCCGCCTGAGCCTGACAACCCTGGAGTGTCTGGTTTGATCGTCTTCCGTTATCTGTCCCGTGAAGTGTTGTTGACCCTGAGTGCCGTGAGCGCGGTGCTGTTGGTCATCATTATGAGTGGCCGTTTTATCCGTTATCTGGCCCAGGCGGCGCAGGGTCTGCTCGATCCTGGGGTGCTGCTGCTGATCATGGCCTATCGAATTCCCGGCTTTCTGCAGCTGATTTTGCCGCTGGGACTGTTTCTCGGCATTCTCCTGGCCTACGGGCGGATGTACCTCGACAGTGAGATGACTGTGCTGTCAGCCACTGGTATGAGCCAGCAGCGTCTGTTCGCCTACAGCCTGGCACCTGCTGCGATTATTGCTCTGTTGGCTGGCTGGTTGAGCCTGGGATTGGCGCCGCAGGGCGTTGAGCATGTGGCACGGATTCTCAACCAGCAAAGCGCTATGACTGAACTGGATACCCTGGTGCCCGGGCGTTTCCAGTCGATGAAAAATGGCGCAAGAGTGACTTATACCGAGGAGTTGTCCGAGGATCGTGGCTCCTTGGGTGGCGTGTTCATTTCCGAGAAACAACTCTCGAGTAAAGGCGACAAAGAGCGCGGAATTTCTGTGCTCGTGGCTGAGTCAGGCCATCAGGAAATTCAGCCGGACGGCAGTCGTTACTTGATTCTGGAAAACGGCTATCGCTATGACGGTAACCCCGGTCAGGCGGATTACCGTGCCATCAAGTACGAAACCTATGGGGTGCTGCTGCCCAAGCCCGAGGTGGCTACCGATGTCACGGACCGCGAAGCCATTCCGACCCGTGAGTTGATTGGCAGTGATCAGTCGCGTTTGAAGTCTGAGCTGCAATGGCGTCTGTCCATTCCCATTCTGGTTTTTGTGGTCACCTTGCTGGCTGTGCCGCTGTCACGGGTTAATCCGCGGCAGGGACGGTTTCTCAAATTACTGCCGGCCATTCTGCTGTACATGGCGTATTTGGCGTTGCTGATCGCAGCGCGTGGCGCTCTGGATAGCGGGAAAATTCCAGCGCTACTTGGTCTGTGGTGGGTGCATGGGGTGTTTGTGTTGATTGGGCTGTTGCTGCTGTATTGGGAGCCGTTGCGCTTGCGTTGGGCTGCTCGCCGTGCCGCGCAGGAGGTGGCCCGTGGTTAAGTTGGATCGCTACATCGGCGCGCAGGTGTTTGTCGCCATTCTCGGGGTGCTGGGCATTATTGTTGGGCTGGCCCTGCTGTTTGCTTTTATTGATGAATTGGGCGACGTCGAAGGGGGCTATAGCCTGCTTGATGCGCTGTGGTATGTGCTGCTGACTGCGCCGCGCCGTCTGTATGAAATGCTGCCGATGGCGGCGCTGATTGGTTGTCTGATCGGGCTGGGTTCGCTGGCCAGCAACAGTGAGCTGACCATCATGCGGGCGGCCGGGGTGTCGATCGGTCGGATTGTCTGGGCGGTGATGAAGCCCATGATGGTGCTGATGCTGGCTGGCGTGCTGATCGGTGAGTACCTCGCGCCTTATACCGAAAATCAGGCCCAGGCCAGTCGTGCCATGGCGCAGGGCGCAGGCGAGGCGCAAACAGCCAAGCGCGGCCTGTGGCATCGCCAGGGGCAGGAATATGTGCACATCAATGCTGTGCAGCCCAATGGTGTGCTGTTCGGCGTGACCCGTTATCGGTTTGATGAGCACAAGCGCATGCTGTCCTCCAGCTTTGCGCGGCGCGCTCAGTACGAAGGTGGTTATTGGCAGCTGGAAGACGTGGCCACTACGCATTTTCATGAGCGCAGCAGTGAAGTCGTCCGGCAGGAGCGGGAGCGCTGGGATGTTGAACTGACGCCGCAACTTCTGGGTACCGTGGTGTTGGCCCCTGATGCGCTGTCGATTACTGGGCTGTGGAATTACATTCACTATCTGGCCGAGCAGGGGTTGAATAACAGTCAGTACTGGCTGTCGTTCTGGACCAAGGTGTTGCAGCCGCTGGTGACAGCTGCTCTGGTGCTGATGGCCATTTCCTTTATCTTCGGGCCATTGCGCTCGGTGACCCTTGGTCAGCGTGTATTTACCGGGGTGCTGGTCGGTTTTGTGTTCCGCATTGCTCAAGACCTGCTCGGTCCCTCGAGCCTGGTGTTCGGTTTCTCCCCGCTCTTGGCGGTGCTGATTCCGGCTGGTATCTGTGCCTTGGCGGGTGTCTGGTTGCTGCGTCGAGCGGGCTGATCAGATGTAAAAAAACGGCGCATGCACTGCTGCATGCGCCGGTTTTTGTGCGCGCTCGCTACTTCTTGTGGATATTTTTCGGCAGTTGGACAACCTGACTTTCCGAGTAGATGTCATGCCAACTGCGTTTCTCTTTGTCCCAGAGCACCCAGAAAAAGCCCAGGCCACACAGCAGCCAGGAGCCAATCGCGACCAGAAAACGCAGCAGTGCTTGCCATAGGCTGATTGCTGTACCGTCCGCGTTCTGGATGCGCAGGCCCCAGACCTGCATGCCCAGTGTCTGGCCGTTGTGCGTCCAGAACTTGGCGAAGAAGCCGAACAGGCTGAGAAACAGCATAGTCGAGAGCAGTGGGTCGCCATCCAGTGCGCCAGCATCGGACATCTGCTTGAGCTGAGCTTCGCCATAGAAGCCCATCAGAATCAGCTTGTAGATAAAAGTCACCACTATCAGCAGTGCCACGCACAGCAGAAAGTCATAGAACATGGCGGCAAAACGTCGGATCAGTCCGGCGCTGGGGAAATCACCCTGCGGGCGCAGCAGGTGGTTGGGCATAGTCGGCTCTTTACTCAATCGGCTGGCGGGATGGCGGCAAACAATACGGTATGGCGGGCGTCGGGGGTATCTTGCCTGCGGGTGGGTATTGCAGCGACTTTCGCGCTCATAAAAAAACCCCTGATGCTGCCATCAGGGGTTCTTCGAAGCGGCAGGATTACTCCTGGATTTGCACTTCGTCAGCCTGCATGCCTTTTTGGCCCTGCACGGCGATAAAGCTGACTTTCTGACCTTCTTTCAGGCTCTTGAAGCCGTTGCCTTGGATCGCGCGGAAGTGCACGAACAGATCCGGACCGCTTTCAGGAGTGATAAAACCAAAACCTTTTTCGTCGTTAAACCACTTGACGGTACCGTTCTGACGATTCGACATGTTGTATTTCCTTGAAACTAGAGTTGATGACAGCCACTACTCAAGATGAGGGGCTGATACTGGTTGCAAGGAGTAATGCGACGTCGAGCGGGATGTAGCGGATCACGATGATCTACTGCACCAGGTCACGATTTTCGGCGACCCATGCAAACACAGTGCGAAGACTCTACGCTAACTTTCGCGCAAATGCCAACCCCTGCCAAAGCATGAAAACGCCGGGCTTTGGCTGGTTTTTACGTGATTGCCTCTGGTCTATTTCCTGCGTCTGAAATACTGTGTGCGAGGGTGTGAAGGCGGGTATACAGTTTGCCGTGGTTTTTCTTCGGGCAATAAAAAAGGCCTTGATAATCAAGGCCTTTTTTCGAATCTATGGTGCCCCGGGGGAGACTCGAACTCCCACTTCTTTCGAAAACGGATTTTGAATCCGCCGCGTCTACCGGTTCCGCCACCGGGGCACAATGGCGGCGCAGTATAGGGATGGTGTTGGGGTTGGTCAATCCACTTGCGTGGTCAGCATGCACGATTTCCGGTAAGCTTTGCCGCCCTGCTAGACGACCCCCTTCCGACCATGCGTGTTGCCGACTTCAATTTCGAGCTGCCTGATGCTCTGATTGCCCGCCATCCCCTTGCCGAACGTCGTGCCAGCCGTTTGCTGGTGCTCGATGGGCCGACGGGTGAGCTGGCGCATAAACAGTTCAGTGATCTGCTGGATTACCTGCGCCCTGGCGATCTGATGGTGTTCAACAATACCCGAGTGATTCCGGCGCGGCTGTTCGGCCAGAAGGCGTCGGGCGGTAAGCTGGAGATTCTGGTCGAGCGCGTGCTGGATGCTCACCGCGTGCTGGCTCACGTGCGTTCGAGCAAGTCGCCGAAGCCGGGTTCGAGCATTCTGATTGACGGTGGTGGCGAGGCCGAGATGGTGGCGCGCCATGACGCGCTGTTCGAGCTGCGCTTTGCCGAAGAAGTGCTGCCGCTGCTGGAGCGGGTCGGGCATATGCCGTTACCGCCCTATATTGATCGGCCGGATGAGCAGGCCGACCGCGAGCGCTACCAGACGGTGTATGCCGACCGCGCCGGCGCTGTCGCGGCGCCTACCGCCGGGCTGCATTTTGATCAGCAGTTGCTCGCGGCAATTGCCGAGAAGGGGGTTGAGCAGGCTTTCGTCACCCTGCATGTCGGTGCTGGCACCTTTCAGCCGGTGCGGGTCGAGCGCATCGAAGACCACCATATGCACAGCGAATGGCTGGAAGTCAGCCAGGATGTGGTCGATGCCGTGGCCGCTTGTCGTGCGCGTGGCGGTCGGGTGATTGCCGTCGGCACTACAAGCGTGCGTTCGCTGGAAAGCGCCGCGCGCGATGGTGTGCTCAAGGCCTTCAGTGGCGACACTGACATCTTTATCTACCCAGGCCGGCCGCTGCATGTGGTCGATGCGCTGGTGACCAATTTCCATTTGCCGGAATCGACCTTGCTGATGCTGGTGTCGGCGTTTGCCGGTTACCCGGAAACCATGGCGGCCTATCAGGCGGCGATTGCCGGTGAATATCGTTTTTTCAGTTACGGTGATGCCATGTTTATCACCCGCAACCCCGCACCGCGCGGGCCAGAGGAACAGCTATGACGCGCACCTGCCGCATGTCTTTCGAATTGTTGGCGACCGAGGGCAAGGCGCGCCGTGGTCGGCTGACCTTTCCGCGCGGCGTGGTGGAAACCCCGGCGTTTATGCCAGTGGGCACCTATGGCACGGTCAAGGGCATGCTGCCGCGTGATATTGAGGCGATTGGTGCGCAGATCATCCTCGGCAATACCTTCCACCTGTGGCTGCGTCCCGGCACTGAGGTGATCAAGAAGCACGGCGACCTGCATGACTTTATGCAATGGCAGGGGCCAATCCTTACCGACTCCGGCGGCTTCCAGGTGTTCAGCCTCGGCGCCATGCGCAAGATCAAGGAGGAGGGCGTGTACTTTGCCTCGCCGGTGGATGGCGCCAAGGTGTTTATGGGGCCGGAAGAGTCGATGCAGGTGCAGCGCGATCTTGGCTCGGACATCGTGATGATTTTCGACGAGTGCACGCCGTATCCGGCTGAGTTTGATGTGGCCAAGCGCTCGATGGAGTTGTCGCTGCGCTGGGCCAAGCGCTCGAAAGAGGCGCATGGCGAGAGCACGGCGGCGCTGTTCGGCATCGTTCAGGGCGGCATGCACGAGGAATTGCGCAAGGTTTCGCTGGATGGTCTGGAGCAGATCGGCTTTGACGGTTACGCCATTGGCGGCCTGTCGGTCGGCGAGCCGAAAGAAGAAATGATCAAGGTGCTGGATTACCTGCCGCCGCAGTTGCCGGCCGATAAGCCGCGCTACCTGATGGGCGTCGGCAAGCCGGAGGATCTGGTCGAAGGTGTGCGTCGTGGCGTGGACATGTTCGACTGCGTAATGCCGACTCGCAATGCGCGCAACGGCCACCTGTTTGTCGATACCGGGGTGCTGAAGATCCGCAATGCATTCCATAAGCATGACGAGTCGCCGCTGGATCCGACCTGCGACTGTTACACCTGCAAACATTTCTCCCGCGCCTATCTGCATCATCTGGATAAATGCGGCGAAATGCTGGGTAGCATGCTCAATACAATCCACAACTTACGGCATTATCAGGTGCTTATGGCTGGTTTGCGCGAGGCTATTCAACAGGGTACATTGGCCGCCTTTGTCGATGCCTTCTATGCCAAGCGCGGGCTGCCAACGCCGCCTCTGGATTGATTCCCAACCTTTGAAGACCCTTGCAACAGGAGTGTTACATGAGCTTTTTTATCCCCGCTGCTTTCGCTGAAGGCGCCGCACCGGCTGCCGGTCCTGCTGGTAGTGGTTTTGAGTGGGTGTTTCTGGTCGGCTTTCTGGTCATCTTCTATCTGATGATCTGGCGCCCGCAGGCCAAGCGTGCCAAAGAGCACAAGAATCTGATCGGTGGCCTGCAGAAGGGTGACGAAGTGGTAACCAGCGGCGGCATTGCTGGCAAGGTGTCGAAAGTCTCCGATGACTTCGTGGTAATCGAAGTGTCCGATACCGTCGAGCTGAAGATTCAGAAAGTGGCGATTGCCGCTTCGCTGCCTAAGGGCACGCTGAAAGCGATCTAAGCAACACACCTTTACCATTCGACGGGGCGCTTAATGCGCCCCGCGTCATAACGGGCGGCGTCATGCTCAACAAATTCCCTGTCTGGAAATACCTGCTGATTCTGGCTGTGCTGGCAATCGGCGCTCTTTATTCCCTGCCCAATCTGTACCCGGATGATCCGGCGATCCAGATCAGTGGCAACAGCTCCGCCATGCGCGTCGAGCAGGCTGATCTGGATCGCGCCAGTCGTACTCTGGAAGCGGCCGGTATCAGCGTAAAAGCCGCCAGCCTGAATAATCAGGGTCGTGCCGGCTTGCTGCGTTTGAACAATGCTGAAGACCAGTTGCCGGCCAAGGAGCTGGTGCGCAAGGCCTTGAGCGATGAATTCGTAGTGGCCCTCAACCTGGCGCAAACCACGCCAGACTGGCTGCGTAACCTGGGCGGTAGCCCAATGAAGCTGGGCCTGGACTTGTCCGGTGGTGTGCACTTCCTGATGGAAGTGGACATGGACAAAGCCCTGGATGCGCGTCGCAAGGTTTATGAGGGCGAGGTCAAGAGTCTGCTGCGCAAAGAGCGTGTGCGTTACCGTAGCCTGCCTGAGTTCAATGGTGCAATTCAGCTGGGTTTTGCCGATGAAGCGACGCTGGAGAAGGCTCAGCAGCTGATTCGCAAAGACTTTACCGATTTCGATATGACCACCGTGCAGCGCAGTGAGCAGCAGGTGCTGCGTCTGGCGCTGACTCAGGCCAAGCTGATCGAGATACGCGAATACTCGATCAAGCAGAACCTCACCACCGTGCGTAACCGGGTCAACGAGCTGGGCGTAGCTGAGCCGTTGGTGCAGCGTCAGGGTGCCAACCGTATTGTGGTTGAGCTGCCAGGCGTGCAGGACACCGCCGAAGCCAAGCGTATTCTCGGCAAGACCGCCAACCTGGAGTTCCGTCTGGCCGCTGAGCCGGATGCGGCCAAGGCTGCGACCGAAAGCTTCGAGTTTCGTCAGGAAGGTCGTCCGCCAGCGCAACTGGAGCGTGAGCTGATTATCACCGGTGACCAGGTGACCGATGCCCAGGCCAGTTTCGACGAGAACGGCAGCCCGCAGGTGAACATCCGTCTGGATGGCCGCGGCGGTGACCTGATGAACCGCGCGACCCGTAACAATGTTGGGCGCAGCATGGCGGTGATCTTTATCGAGCAGAAGCCGGTCACCCGCTACGTGCGCCAGGTGGTTGATGGTGTCGAGAAGGAAGTCGAGCTGCAGACCTTCACCGAAGAGAAGAAGATCATCAGCCTGGCCACCATCCAGTCGCCGCTGGGTAGTCAGTTCCGTATCACCGGTCTGGATGGCCAGGGTGAGTCGTCTGAGCTGGCTTTGCTGCTGCGCGCTGGTGGTCTGGCGGCACCGATGTACTTCGCGGAAGAGCGCACCATCGGCCCGAGCCTGGGTGCTGACAACATCGCCAAGGGTATCAGTGCCTCGTTGTGGGCGATGCTGTTTGTGTCGCTGTTTATCATCGCCATCTACCGCTTCTTCGGTGTGCTGGCGACCATTGCCCTGGGGCTGAACATGGTGCTGCTGCTGGCACTGATGTCGCTGCTCAGCGCCACCCTGACCCTGCCAGGTATCGCCGGTATCGTGCTGACCATGGGTATGGCGGTGGACGCCAACGTGCTGATCTTCTCGCGTATTCGGGAAGAGATTGCCAATGGCATGTCGATCCAGCGGGCCATTCATGAGGGTTTTGATCGGGCTTACTCGGCGATTGTCGACGCCAACCTGACCACCCTGCTGGTCGGCGGCATCCTGTTCGCCATGGGCACCGGGCCGGTCAAGGGCTTCGCCGTGACCCTGTCGCTGGGTATTCTCACCTCGATGTTTACCGCCATTCTGGTGACGCGCTGCATGGTCAACCTGACGTGCGGCGGGCGTGACTTTAAGAAGTTGTGGATTTAAGGGGCTGTGATGAATCGTACGATCAACTTCATGGGGGTGCGCAATATTGCGTTCGCCTTCACCGTGCTGCTGACGCTGCTGGCACTGGGTAGCCTGTTTACCAAGGGGCTGAACCTGGGGCTGGACTTTACTGGCGGCACGCAGATCGAGCTGAGCTATGAGCAGCCGGCTGACCTCGGCAATATTCGTGCGCAACTGGCCGGTGCCGGCTATGCCGATGCCGTGGTGCAGAGCTTTGGTGCCACTACCGATGTGGTGGTGCGCATGCAGGGTGATGACCCTGAGTTAGGTAATAAAGTGGCTGCGGCGTTGCGTCAGGCTGGCGAGCAGCTTGAGGTGAAAAAGGTCGAGTTCGTCGGTCCGCAGGTAGGTGAAGAGCTGCGCGACCAGGGTGGGCTGGGTTTGCTGCTGGCCTTGGGTGGGGTGATGCTCTACCTGGCTTTCCGCTTTCAGTGGAAATTCGGTGTGGGTGCGATTATCTCGTTGATCCACGACGTGATTGTCACCCTCGGTATCCTGTCGTTCTTCCAGATCACTTTCGACCTGACCGTGATGGCCGCGTTGCTGGCGATCATCGGCTACTCGCTGAACGACACCATCGTGGTGTTCGACCGGGTGCGCGAAAACTTCCGTGTGCTGCGCAAGGCGACGTTGATCGACAACATCAACATTTCCACCACGCAGACCCTGTTGCGTACCATGGCGACTTCGATCTCCACGTTACTGGCAATTGCTGCGTTGCTGCTGTTTGCCGGTGACAACCTGTTCGCTTTCTCCGTCGCGCTGTTTGTCGGTGTAAGTGCGGGTACTTACTCGTCGGTCTATATCGCCAACGTGGTGCTGGTGTGGCTTGATCTGACTGTCGATGACCTGATTCCGCCGGTGGTGGAAGAAGAGGTTGATGAGCGCCCCTGAATCTGTGCGTTCCATCGCAAATGCTTGAATAGACCGGGCAAGTGTTGAACTTGCCCGGTTTTTTTATGCTCCAAGGCTGGGAGTAAGGTGCGATAAGCGCCGTAGCGATAGGTCGAAGGAGGCGTGCATGAACAAGTCAATGTTGGTAGGTGCGGTACTGGGTGCGGTCGGTGTGACAGCGGGTGGCGCTGTGGCGACTTATAGCCTGGTCAGTGCGCCGCAATATGCCGAAGTGCTAGCCGTGAAGCCCGTAAAGGAAGCCATCAAGACCCCGCGCGAGGTCTGCAAGGATGTGGCCGTGACGCGTCAGGCGCCGGTCAAGGATGAGCATCAAATCGCCGGTACGGCGATTGGTGCGGTGGTCGGTGGTCTGCTGGGTAATCAGGTCGGTGGTGGTAGCGGCAAGAAACTGGCAACGGTTGCCGGTGCGGTCGGCGGTGGCTATGCCGGCAACAAGGCGCAAGAGCATCTGCAGAGTCGTGATACCTACACCACCACGGAAACCCGTTGCAGCACGGTGACTGATACCAGTGAGAAACTGGTGGGCTATGACGTCAAGTACGAACTGGATGGCAAGATTAGTCAGGTACGTATGGCCAGTGACCCAGGTCGGCAGATTCCGGTGCGTGATGGCCAGTTGGTGCTGGTGGACTAAAGACCGGCAGTTTCTCCAGGCACAAAAAAGCGCCCCGCAGGGCGCTAATGAGATGGTCACCCCCGACACCCTGCGAAGGCTAGCCTTTCGCAGGGTGTTTTTATTCAGGAGGCCATCGCCATGAAGCCAGCAGCATTGATCTGCATCGATCTGGGCAAACACAGTTTTCACTTGCATGCTCAGGACAGCAGCGGACTCGAGGTATTTCGTAGGAAGACCACTCGCCAGAAGCTGCTGCGTCTGCTCGCTAATCAGTCCGCGTGCACGGTGGTGATGGAGGCCTGTGCCGGCGCGCACTGCCTGGCACGCGAAATTACAGCGCTAGGGCATGAGGCCAAGCTGATTTATCCGCAATTCGTGCGGCCCTTTGTGCAGGGCAACAAGAATGATTTCATCGATGCCCAGGCCATCTGCGAAGCGGCTTCCAGGCCGTCGATGCGTTTCGTAACCCCGAAAAACGAAGCCCAGCAGACCCTTTCGGTGTTGCATCGTCTGCGCGAGTCGTTGATTCGTGACCGTACCAAAGCCATCAACCAACTGCATGGGTTTCTGCTGGAATTCGGCATCAGCCTGCCAGTGGGTAAGGCGGTCATTAGGCACTTGCCTAGCGTACTGGCTGAGCGTGCTTTGCCCGTGCGTCTGTCCGCACTACTGCAGCGACTGCATGAGCACTTCACCTATCTGGATGAACAGATCAAAGCGCTGGACAAGGAAGTCGCCAGTCAGGTGAATGAGGACGATCTGGGCAGCCGATTGCTGACGATCCCGTGCGTAGGTCCAATTACAGCCAGTGTGCTGGCGGCCGAGATGGGCGATGGTAAGCAGTACGCCAGCAGTCGAGACTTTGCCGCGTCCGTCGGCTTGGTGCCGAGGCAGTACAGCACGGGAGGGCGTGCCAACCTGCTGGGTATCAGCAAGCGCGGCGACAAGAACCTGCGCCGACTTCTAGTGCAATGCGCGCGGGTCTATATGTTGCGGCTAGAGCATCAGCGCGGCGCACTGGCCAATTGGGTGCGCAGCCTGCTCTGCCGACGCCACTCGAATGTGGTGGCCTGTGCCCTGGCGAACAAACTGGCGCGTATCGCCTGGGCCATTGCCACGCAGCACAGTCGTTATGAAACAGGGCCATGCAGCTACGCCGCCTGACCCTGTTGATGTTGCAGTACCACGAAGCACCCTTTCAGGTTTTGCGATAGCTGAACAACAGATGACGTGAACGGCTTACCGGCCTGGTGAAGAACCTGACACAAAAATCGGCTTAAGAAGCCGCCCCGCTTTTCAGGATCACCAGGTGCGACTCTCATCGTGGCGCGGGGCATGCCCCATATTGACGCCGGATAGATTTAAGCAAGCCAAACACCCATCGCTGATCAGTATTGCAAAAATGGGGGTGACCATAGATTTTTGTGGTCGCTGCTTAGCGTTTCAGCGAAGCCGACAGGTGCGGCTGAATGGCCGTCAGTACGGCTTTGAAGCATTTGGTGTTGCCGGCTACGATCTGACCCTTTTCCAGGAAGTCGTGGCCGCCGCTGAAGTCGCTGACCAGGCCGCCCGCTTCCTGAATCAGCAAGGCCCCTGCAGCCATATCCCACTCGGACAGGCCGAACTCCCAGAAGGCGTCGAAGCGGCCGGCAGCCACGTATGCCAGGTCCAGGCTCGCTGCGCCAGCGCGGCGTACGCCGGCGGTCTGGCCGACCAGGCTGCGGAACATGCCGATGTAGTTTTCCAGGTTGTCCATCTGGCTGTCGCGGAATGGGAAACCGGTACCGAGCAGGGCGCCTTCCAGGCTCTTGCGATTGCCCACGCGCAGGCGGCGACCGTTGAGAGCGGCGCCACGGCCGCGGCTGGCGGTAAATTCTTCCTGGCGAACCGGGTCGATGATCACGGCGTGCTCAAGGCGGCCACGGTATTTGCAGGCGATGCTGACGGCGTAATGCGGAATGCCACGGATAAAGTTGGTGGTGCCATCCAGTGGGTCGATGATCCACTGGTAGTCTGCGCCCTCACCGCTGCCTTCACTCAGCCCGCTTTCTTCGCCGAGGATGCCGTGGTTCGGGAAGGCTTTGCGCAGGGCCTGAATGATCAGTTGCTCGGCAGAGCGATCAATTTCAGTCACATAGTCCTTGGCTTCTTTCTCGTCGACCGAGATGACGTCCAAGCGTTCGGTCGAGCGGAAGATCATTTCGCCGGCGCTACGGGCTGCGCGCAGCGCGATATTCAGCATGGGCTGCATGGATGTTCACCTGGGTCGTTAAAGAAAGCCGGCCATTCTAGCAGAAAAGTGCGGCGGTTGAAGTGCAACCTGCGCCTTGCGTGGCGCAAGGCGGGTTGCTTATGTAAGATTTGTCGCCTGACGTCATGTTCTGTGGGTGTTTGTGGTGCTGGAAAATATTCGCGTCGTGTTAGTGGGTACCAGTCATCCGGGAAATATCGGCGGCGCGGCGCGGGCCATGAAAAATATGGGCTTGTCGCAGTTGGTGCTGGTGGATCCGCAGGAGTTCCCCAGTGATGAGGCCGTGGCGAGAGCGTCCGGGGCTACGGATATTCTTCAGGGTGCGCAAGTGGTCGGCACCCTTGAGGAAGCGCTGGTTGGATGTCGGCTAGTGCTCGGCACCAGTGCCCGGGATCGGCATATTCCCTGGCCGATGCTGGAGCCGCGCGAGTGTGGTGTAACGGCTTGTGAGCAGGCGCGGCAAGGCGCGCAGGTCGCCCTGGTGTTTGGTCGTGAGTATGCCGGCCTGACCAATGAGGAGCTGCAGCGCTGTCAATACCATGTGCACATTCCCTCTGATCCGGCGTTCAGTTCCTTGAATCTGGCGGCGGCGGTTCAGGTGCTGGCCTACGAGGTGCGGGTGGCCTGGTTGGCGAGCGAGGGGCAGCCCCTAAAGCAGGTGTCGGTGGTTGAGGAGGGTGATGAGCCGGTGATGGCGGACGAGTTGGAGTCGTTTTACCGCCATCTGGAGCAGGCGCTGGTTGAGATCGGGTTTCTTGATCCGCTCCGGCCACGGCATTTGATGAGCCGCCTGCGTCGTCTGTATGGGCGTAGTTCAGTCAGCAAGCTGGAAATGAATATATTGCGCGGCATTTTGACCGAGACCATCAAGGCGGCGCGCGGTGAGCACCATAAGCGGGAGAAGGCAGATGTTTGAGCGCATGCGAGAGGATATTCAGAGTGTGTTTCATCGCGATCCGGCGGCGCGCAATGCGTTTGAGGTGGTCACCTGCTATCCGGGTTTGCATGCTGTTTGGTTGCACCGTGTAGCGCATGCTTTGTGGGCGTCTGGCTGGAAGTGGTTGGCGCGCGTGGTATCAAACTTCGGTCGCTGGCTCACGGGTATCGAGATCCATCCTGGGGCGAAGATTGGTCGGCGCTTCTTTATCGATCATGGTATGGGCATTGTCATTGGTGAGACAGCTGAGATTGGCAATGATGTAACGCTCTATCAGGGGGTTACTCTTGGCGGCACCAGCTGGAACAAGGGCAAACGCCACCCGACGCTGGAGGATGGTGTGGTGGTGGGGGCGGGCGCCAAGGTGTTGGGGCCGTTTACGGTCGGTGCCGGTGCCAAGATCGGCTCCAATGCGGTGGTCACCAAGGAGGTGCCTGCGGGCGCTACAGCGGTAGGTATTCCGGGGCGGATCATTCTCAAAGTGGATGATGAGCGGGAGGCTAAGCGTCAGGCGATTGCCGAAAAGCTTGGGTTCGATGCTTATGGCGTGAGCCAGGACATGCCGGATCCGGTCGCGCGTGCCATCGGTCAGTTGCTGGATCATCTGCATGCGGTGGATGGGCGTCTGGAGGGTATGTGTGGTGCCCTCAAGTCTCTGGGCAGTGATTATTGCGCCAAAGATTTACCGCAGTTGCGTGACGAAGATTTCGCGGGTGTGGTCAAAGGCGCGGATAAGCCGGCGGCATGATGGTGTGAGGGGTGGTGGTTTGCTATGATGCGCGCCCCTTGCGCTGCTTAATCCCGACTAACGTACTAGGTCTTATAGTTGACTTAAATGCTCGGGAATTGGATAATCGCGGCATATTGCGATCACGCGGTAAGCCCTTATGCGATTAACCACCAAAGGCCGTTACGCCGTCACCGCCATGCTCGATCTGGCGCTGCACGCACAGCGTGGGCCGGTGTCCCTGGCTGATATTTCCGAGCGGCAGGGCATCTCCCTTTCCTACCTGGAGCAACTCTTTGCCAAGCTGCGGCGCGGCAATCTGGTGTCCAGTGTGCGTGGGCCGGGTGGCGGTTATCAGTTGTCACGCGACATGCGCGGTATTCAGGTGGCTGAAGTGATCGATGCGGTCAATGAATCGGTCGATGCTACCCGCTGTCAGGGGCAGGGTGACTGTCACGCAGGCGATACCTGCCTGACCCACCACCTGTGGTGCGACCTGAGCCAGCAGATACACGAATTCCTCAGCGGCATCAGTCTGGCTGACTTGGTGACCCGTCGTGAAGTGCAGGAAGTAGCCCAGCGCCAGGATCAGCGCCGCTGCAATGGCAGGACGCCGTTTCTGGATAAGATCGAAGCGTCCGCCGTTGATTGAGCGCAAGGCGCTGGCCAGCTGGCCTGAGACCTGATTAGGAGAAAGTTGATGAAATTGCCGATTTACCTCGATTATTCCGCCACCACGCCGGTTGATCCGCGTGTTGCGCAAAAGATGAGCGAATGCCTGCTGGTTGATGGCAATTTCGGTAACCCGGCGTCTCGCTCTCATGTATTTGGCTGGAAGGCTGAGGAAGCGGTTGAGAATGCTCGCCGCCAGGTGGCTGAGCTGGTCAATGCCGATCCGCGCGAGATTGTCTGGACGTCCGGTGCTACCGAGTCCAACAACCTGGCAATCAAGGGCATTGCCGACTTCTACAAGACGAAAGGCAAGCACCTGATCACCTCGAAGATCGAGCACAAAGCGGTGCTCGACACCATGCGCCAGCTTGAGCGCGAAGGCTTTGAAGTCACCTACATTGAGCCGGGCGAAGATGGTCTGATTACTCCGGCCATGATAGAGGCGGCGCTGCGTGAAGACACCATTCTGGTGTCGGTCATGCATGTAAACAATGAAATCGGCACCATCAATGACATTGCAGCGATTGGTGAGCTGACCCGTTCGCGCGGCGTGTTCTTCCACGTTGATGCGGCGCAATCCACTGGAAAAGTTGCGATTGACCTGGAGGCCCTCAAGGTCGATTTGATGTCCTTCTCTGCGCACAAAACCTATGGCCCGAAAGGCGTCGGTGCGCTGTTCGTGCGCCGCAAGCCGCGTGTGCGCCTGGAAGCCCAGACCCATGGCGGTGGCCACGAGCGCGGCATGCGTTCCGGTACCTTGGCGACTCACCAGTGCGTCGGTATGGGTGAAGCGTTCCGCATTGCCAAGGAAGAAATGGATCAGGAAAACCAGCGCATCCTGGCCCTGCGTGAGCGCTTCTTCAAGCAGGTTGATGGTCTGGAAGAGCTGTACATCAATGGCAGCATGGCCGCCCGTGTGCCGCACAACCTCAACCTCAGCTTCAACTACGTTGAGGGCGAGTCGCTGATCATGGCGCTCAAGGATCTGGCGGTTTCCTCCGGTTCGGCCTGTACCTCGGCCTCTCTGGAACCGTCCTACGTGTTGCGCGCCCTGGGTCGCAATGACGAGCTGGCACATAGCTCCATCCGCTTTACCTTCGGCCGCTTCACCACAGATGAAGAAGTCGATTACGCCGCGCAGAAAGTATGCGAGGCAGTCACCAAGCTGCGGGAATTGTCGCCGCTGTGGGATATGTACAAAGACGGTGTCGACATCTCCAAGATCGAGTGGGCGGCGCACTAAGTAGTCGCCGAGCAAGAGCGACTCTCTGATGAGGAAGGAATACCAGCATGGCTTACAGTGAAAAGGTCATTGACCATTACGAAAACCCGCGCAACGTCGGCAAGATGGACGCGGAAGACCCGGACGTCGGCACTGGCATGGTCGGCGCGCCGGCTTGCGGTGACGTGATGCGTCTGCAGATCAAGGTCAACGAGCAGGGCGTTATCGAAGACGCCAAGTTCAAAACCTACGGCTGCGGTTCGGCAATCGCCTCCAGCTCCCTGGCCACCGAGTGGATGAAGGGCAAGACTCTGGATGAAGCCGAAACCATCAAGAACACCCAGTTGGCCGAGGAATTGGCCCTTCCGCCGGTGAAAATTCACTGCTCGGTACTCGCCGAAGACGCCATCAAGGCCGCAGTGCGCGATTACAAGCAGAAGAAAGGCTTGCTCTAAGGAGGTTTGTCGATGGCTATCAGCATGACCGAAGCTGCCGCTCAGCACGTGCGTCGCTCGCTTGAGGGGCGCGGCAAGGGCGAAGGTATTCGTCTGGGTGTGCGCACCACGGGCTGTTCCGGCTTGGCCTATGTGCTGGAGTTTGTCGATGAGGCCGCCAGCGAGGATCAGGTGTTCGAGAATCATGGCGTCAAGGTGATCATCGATCCCAAGAGCCTGGTCTACCTCGATGGCACCGAGCTCGATTTCGTCAAGGAAGGGTTGAACGAAGGCTTCAAGTTCAACAACCCGAACGTGCGCGGCGAATGTGGCTGCGGCGAAAGCTTCAATATCTGAGGCGCGTGTGGGCAGTCCTTGTCACTTTGCATTGTTTGACCTGCAGCCAGGCTTTCGCCTGGATCAGGAGTTGTTGGCCAGCCGTTACCGTGAGCTGGCACGGCATGTCCACCCGGACCGCTTTGCGGATGCCTCCGAGCGCGAGCAGCGCTTGGCGCTGGAGCAGTCCGCCAGCCTTAATGAAGCCTATCGGACCCTGAAGAATGCGCCGCAGCGTGCGCGTTATCTGCTGGCGCTGCGTGGCCCGGAGTTGCCGCTGGAAGTCACTGTGCAGGATCCCGGCTTTCTCATGCAGCAGATGCAGTGGCGTGAAGAGCTGGAAGAACTGCATGAGAGCGCTGATCTGGCCGGCGTGGCGCAATTCAAGCGGCGTCTGAAAGTGGCTCAGGATGAGCTCAACGAAAGTTTTGCCGTTTGTTGGGATGATGCGGCGCGGCGCGAAGAGGCCGAGCGCCTGATGCGTCGCATGCAGTTTCTCGACAAGCTCTCTCACGAGGTGCGCCAGCTGGAAGAGCGCCTCGACGATTAACGCTGGTATGCCCTTGCCGCGTACCTGATACCTAAGCACTGATTAATCATGGCCTTACTGCAGATCGCTGAGCCCGGACAAAGCCCCCAGCCACACCAGCGTCGACTGGCCGTGGGGATTGATCTGGGTACCACCAATTCGCTGGTCGCTGCTGTACGCAGCGGCCTGTCCGAGCCACTGGCCGATGCTGCCGGGCAGGTCATTCTGCCGTCCGCTGTGCGTTACCACGCCAGTCGCACTGAGGTGGGGGAGGCGGCCAAGGCATCTGCTTCGGCTGACCCGCTGAATACCGTGTTGTCGGTCAAGCGCCTGATGGGTCGTGGCCTGGCGGATGTCAAACAGCTTGGCGAGCAGCTGCCGTACCGTTTTGTCGGCGGCGAATCGCATATGCCGTTTATCGAGACCGTGCAGGGCCCGAAAAGCCCGGTTGAGGTTTCCGCCGACATTCTCAAGGTGCTGCGTCAGCGCGCCGAGGCGGCTCTGGGTGGCGAGCTGGTCGGTGCGGTGATCACCGTGCCGGCTTATTTCGATGATTCGCAGCGTCAAGCCACCAAGGATGCTGCGCGCCTGGCTGGCTTGAATGTGTTGCGTCTGCTCAATGAGCCGACTGCCGCAGCAGTCGCTTATGGCCTGGATCAGCATGCCGAGGGCGTGGTCGCTATTTATGACCTGGGTGGCGGTACCTTCGATATTTCCGTGCTGCGTCTGACTGGCGGTGTGTTTGAAGTGCTGGCCACTGGTGGTGACAGTGCCTTGGGTGGCGATGACTTCGATCATGCAATCGCTGGCTGGATAGTTGAGCAGGCCGGTATTTCCTCTGATCTCGATCCGGCACAGCAGCGCTTGTTGCTGGAGGCTGCCTGTGCCGCCAAAGAAGCCCTGACTGACAGTGCTTCGGCAAGCCTCAGCTATGCCGGCTGGACTGGCCAGTTGAGTCGTGAGCAGTTCGATACGTTGATCGAGCCCATGCTGGCGCGCAGCCTCAAGGCCTGTCGCCGTGCAGTGCGCGATGCCGGTATTGAGCTGGATGAAGTTGAAGCCGTAGTGATGGTTGGCGGCTCCACTCGGGTGCCACGTGTGCGTCAGGCGGTTGCCGAGTTGTTCGCCCGTGAGCCGTTGACCGATATCGACCCTGATCAGGTGGTGGCCATTGGTGCGGCGATTCAGGCTGATGCCCTGGCCGGCAACAAGCGCGGCGAAGGTGAAGAGTTGTTACTGCTGGATGTGATTCCCCTGTCGCTCGGCCTGGAAACCATGGGCGGGCTGATGGAGAAGGTGATTCCGCGCAATACCACCATTCCAGTGGCGCGCGCCCAGGACTTCACCACCTATAAAGATGGTCAGACGGCCATGATGGTGCATGTACTGCAGGGTGAGCGCGAGCTGATCAGCGATTGCCGCTCGCTGGCGCGCTTTGAGTTGCGCGGTATTCCGCCAATGGTCGCCGGTGCGGCGAAGATTCGCGTGACCTTTCAGGTGGATGCCGATGGTCTGCTCAGTGTTGCTGCGCGTGAACTGGCGTCGGGCGTCGAGGCGAGCATTCAGGTCAAGCCGTCCTATGGGCTGACCGATGGTGAAATCGCCCGCATGCTGCAGGACTCCTTCAAGAACGCTGGCGATGACAAGGTCGCCCGTGTGTTGCGCGAGCAGCAGGTCGATGCTCAGCGTCTGCTGGAAGCTGTCGAGGCGGCGTTACTGGCTGATGGTGAGCGCCTGCTGGATGCTGATGAGCGCCTGGCAATCGAGGCGCAGATGCAGCAGTTGCGTGACTTGATGGCAGGTACTGATGGCTTGGCGATCGAGCAGCAAACCAAACGTTTGACCCAGGTGACGGATGCCTTTGCTGCGCGTCGTCTGGATGCCACGGTCAAGGCTGCATTGGCTGGCCGTAGTCTTGATGAGATTGAGGAATAAGCATGCCGCAGATCATTTTTCTGCCTCACGCCGTATTGTGTCCGGAAGGGCTGGTGGTTGAAGTCGAGCCTGGCACGTCGGTGCTTGAGGTGGCGCATGAGCATCACATCGAGATCGAGAGTGCCTGCGGTGGCGTCTGTGCCTGCACCACCTGTCACTGCATTATTCGTGAGGGGTTTGATTCGCTGGCCGAGGCCGATGAGCTGGAAGAGGACATGCTCGACAAGGCCTGGGGCCTTGAAGCGCAGTCGCGTCTGTCCTGTCAGGCGGTTGTCGGTACTGAGGATCTGACCGTCGAGATTCCCAAGTACTCACTCAATCACGCCGCTGAAGCACCGCACTGAGTTCAGGAGTTGTTATGAGTCTGAAGTGGGTTGATGTTCTGGAGATCGCCATTCAATTGGCAGAGTCCAAACCTGAGGTGGATCCTCGCTACGTGAATTTTGTTGATCTGCATAAGTGGATTCTGGCGTTGCCGGAGTTCAGTGACGATCCGCAGCGTGGTGGTGAGAAAGTCCTGGAAGCTGTCCAGGCTGCCTGGATCGAAGAAGCCGACTGATACGGCTTGTGTCGCGCCCTACGCATTTAACCGGAACCCGCGTATAATTCGCGGGTTTAATTTTTCGCTTTAATCATTGTTTCTGGAGTTTCACATGGCTGTTCAACGCACTTTCTCCATCATCAAGCCTGATGCCGTTGCTAAAAACGTTGTTGGCGAGATCACCACTCGTTTCGAAAAAGCTGGCCTGCGCGTCGTTGCTTCGAAAATGGTTCAACTGTCCGAGCGCGAAGCTGCTGGCTTCTACGCTGAGCACAGCGAGCGTGGCTTCTTCAAGGATCTGGTTGCATTCATGACTTCCGGTCCGGTTATCGTTCAGGTTCTGGAAGGCGAAAACGCTGTTCTGGCCAACCGTGAACTGATGGGCGCTACCAACCCGAAAGAAGCAGCTGCCGGCACCATCCGTGCTGACTTCGCCGTTTCCATCGACGAGAACGCTGTTCACGGTTCCGATTCGGAAGCTTCCGCTGCCCGCGAGATCGCTTACTTCTTCGCTGCCACCGAAGTTTGCGCACGCATTCGCTAAGCGAATCGGGTGAGGGTGAAGCCATGACTGCATCGACCGGTAAAATCAATCTGCTGGGGCTGACCCTGGCAGAGATGGAACAATTCTTCGAAAGCATCGGGGAAAAGCGTTTCCGTGCCGGTCAGGTGATGAAATGGATTCACCACTTTGGCGTCGATGATTTCGCCGCCATGAGCAATGTCGGCAAGGTCTTGCGCGAGAAGCTCGAGGCCTCTGCTGAAATCCGCGGCCCGGAAGTGGTCAGTGAAGATATTTCCACTGATGGCACGCGCAAGTGGGTTGTGCGAGTGGCGTCAGGCAGCTGTGTCGAAACCGTGTACATCCCCCAGGGCTCGCGTGGCACCTTGTGTGTGTCGTCGCAAGCGGGTTGTGCACTGGATTGCAGTTTCTGCTCGACAGGCAAACAGGGTTTCAATAGCGATCTTTCTGCTGCCGAAGTCATCGGCCAGGTGTGGATCGCCAACAAGTCGTTCGGCAGCGTGCCGGCGAAGATCGACCGTGCCATCACCAACGTGGTGATGATGGGCATGGGTGAACCGCTGCTGAATTTCGACAACGTCGTCGCCGCCATGAAGATCATGATGGACGACCTCGGTTACGGTATCTCCAAACGCAAGGTGACACTGTCCACCTCAGGCGTGGTACCGATGATCGACAAGCTCGGCGAAGTGATCGACGTGTCCCTGGCGCTGTCACTGCATGCGCCAAACGATGCGCTGCGCAATCAGCTGGTGCCGATCAACAAGAAGTACCCGCTGGAGATGCTGCTGGCGGCGTGCAAACGTTATGTCTCGCGCCTTGGCGAGAAACGCGTGCTGACTATCGAGTACACCCTGCTCAAGGATGTAAACGATAAGCCCGAGCACGCTGAGGAAATGATCGCACTTCTCAAAGATGTGCCTTGCAAGATCAACCTGATTCCGTTTAATCCCTTCCCGCACTCGGGCTACGAGCGGCCGAGCAACAATGCCATCCGCCGTTTCCAGGATCTGCTGCACAAAGCCGGGCACAATGTCACCGTGCGCACTACGCGCGGCGAAGACATCGATGCCGCCTGCGGTCAGTTGGTTGGCCAGGTTATGGACCGTACCCGCCGTAGTGAGCGCTATATTGCTGTGCGTGAGTTGAGTAGCGAGGCCGAAACGCCGAGTTCCGCCGCCAATCGAACCTGAGGGGAGGATACCCATGACCTTGCGTCCCGCGTTATTGCTGTTGGCCGCCAGTCTGTTAGCCGGTTGTGTCTCGACCGGCAATGTTGATCCGATGAAAACCGACAAGGGCCGTGAAGAAGCCCGTGATGCTTATGTGCAACTGGGTATTGGGTATCTGCAGCAAGGGGAAACCGAACGCGCCAAGGTTCCGCTGAAAAAGGCGCTGGAACTCGACTCCTCAAATGCGGATGCGCATGCCGCACTGGCCCTGGTCTTCCAGATCGAGATGGAGCCGAAGCTGGCTGATGAGCATTTTCGCAAGGCCATTTCGCAGCGCCGTGATGATGCCCGTCTACTGAATAATTACGGCAGCTTCTTGTTCGAGCAAAAGCGTTATCAGGAGGCGATGGAGCGTTATACCCAGGCGGCTCAGGACAACCTTTACCCCGAGCGCTCACGGATTTTCGAAAACCTGGGTTTGACTGCCTTGCAGTTGCAACAGCGCGAGCAGGCCAAGGCTTACTTTGAACGCTCCCTGCGTCTTAACAGCCGTCAGCCGCGTGCGTTGATGGAAATGGCCTTGCTGTCCTTTGACGATAGGCAATACGTTCCGGCTCGCGGTTACTACGAGAGCTATCTGCTTCTGGCGCCCCATGATGCGCGCAGCCTGTTGCTTGGCGTGCGTTTAGCGAAGGTTTTTGAGGAGCGTGACAATGCCGCGAGCCTCGGTTTGCAGTTGAAACGGCTTTATCCGGGCACCCCGGAATATCAGCAATACCTGTCGGAGCAGTGATGAAAGCGGCGCATCCAGAAGTGCTAGCAGTTCCCCGTATCAACCCGGGTGAGACGTTGCGCAAGGCTCGTGAGAGTCGCGGTTGGACCATTGCCGAGGTTGCTGGCCAGCTTAACCTGACGCCGCAACGCCTGAGCCAAATCGAGCAGGGGGCGTTTGACAAGTTGCCGGGCAATACCTTTGCCCGTGGTTATGTGCGCGCCTACGCCAAGTTGCTGGAAGTAGACCAGAATCGTCTGGTGCTGGAGTTCGATCAATTTACCGGTAGCGATGCTGCAGGCAGCAGCGTGCATAGCCTGAACCGTATCGAAGAGCCGGTGAGTTATTCGCAGCGTGTGCTGCGTATGGTCAGTTTTGTCTTGCTGCTGGCCTTGGCCGGTTTGAGCTTCTTCTGGTGGCAGGAGCAGGCTGAGCGTCGTGCGGAAGATCTCGCCGCGACCAGCCTTGAGCATGTGGAAGTCGACGGCGCTGATGGCACAACGCAGATTCATCCGCTGGATGAGCCCGAAGACCAAGCGGTAGAGGCGGCTCAGGCCGAGGCTGAAACTTTGCAACCGCTGCTGGATGAAAGTGCCACTGCCGTAGCTGAGGCTGCTGCCGATCCGGCTGTTACCGCGCCGGCCGCCGCTGTCGATCCGGCCACTGCGGCACCGCAAACCCCGGTTGCGGCTCCAGCCGTAACTGAAGCCGCAGCCGCTGAGGAGCCTGCACCGTCGGCTGTGGCTGCTCCCCAGCCGGCACCTGCTGCGCCAGTTCAGCTGGCGGCTGGTGAAGCACTGATCAGTGTGACCTTTATTGCTGATTGCTGGACTCAGCTAACCGATGCCAACGGCAAGGTGTTGTTCAGTGCCCTTAAACGTAAAGGCGATAGCCTGGAGTTGGCCGGTAAGGCGCCGTTGGAATTGCGTCTGGGTTTTGCCCGTGGCGCCCAGGTCAGCCTGAATGGCAATCCAGTCGATGTAGCGCCGTTTATCTCCGGTGAAACCGCGCGTCTGAAGTTGGGTGGGCAGTAACATGCATTGCGAGTCACCAATCAAGCGTCGCATTTCACGTAAAATCTGGGTTGGCTCGGTGCCGGTGGGCGGTGATGCGCCCATCGCTGTGCAGAGCATGACCAACAGCGATACCAATGATGTAGCCGCCACCGTGGCGCAGATTCGTCGCCTGGAAGATGCTGGCGCCGATATCGTGCGGGTTTCCGTGCCGGATATGGACGCTGCTGAGGCGTTTGGTCGAATCAAGCAGCAGGTGCGCGTGCCGCTGGTGGCCGATATCCACTTCGACTACCAGATTGCCTTGCGTGTAGCCGAACTTGGCGTCGATTGCCTGCGTATCAACCCGGGCAATATCGGTCGTGAAGACCGCGTACGTGCAGTGGTTGATGCTGCGCGCGACAAGGGCATTCCAATCCGCATCGGCGTCAACGCCGGGTCGCTGGAAAAGGATCTGCAGAAAAAGTACGGCGAGCCGACGCCAGAGGCGCTGGTTGAGTCTGCCTTGCGTCATGTCGAACACTTGGATCGGCTGAATTTCCCGGATTTCAAAGTCAGCGTGAAGGCCTCCGACGTCTTTATGGCTGTCGAGGCCTATCGCTTGCTGGCCAAGCAGATCGAGCAGCCGCTGCACCTGGGTATCACCGAGGCCGGAGGCCTGCGTTCGGGTACGGTGAAATCGGCAGTCGGTCTGGGCATGCTGCTGGCCGAGGGGATTGGCGACACCATTCGCATCTCTCTAGCTGCTGACCCGGTGGAAGAGATCAAGGTCGGCTTCGACATCCTCAAGTCCCTGCGCCTGCGTTCCCGTGGCATCAACTTCATCGCCTGTCCGAGTTGCTCGCGGCAGAATTTCGATGTGGTGAAAACCATGAACGAGTTGGAGCAGCGTGTTGAAGACCTGCTCGTCCCGTTGGATGTTGCAGTGATCGGCTGCGTGGTCAACGGCCCTGGCGAAGCCAAGGAAGCCCATATCGGCCTGACCGGTGGTTCGCCCAACCTGATCTATATCGATGGCAAGCCGGCGCACAAGCTGGGTAATGACAACCTGGTCGATGAGCTGGAAAAGCTCATCCGCCAGAAAGCAGCCGACAAGGTTGCTGCTGACGCCGCGGTTATCGTGCGCAGCCAAGACAGCTAAGGAATTGAAGTGAGCAAGCCCCTGCAAGCCATTCGTGGCATGAACGATATCCTGCCCGAGCAGACCCCGCTTTGGCGTTATTTTGAAGGTGCAGTCGCCAGTCTGTTGGACGGTTATGGCTATCGGCAGATTCGCATGCCGATTGTTGAGTTTACCGAGCTGTTCAAACGCTCGATTGGTGAAGTCACCGATATCGTCGAAAAAGAGATGTATACCTTCGATGACCGTAATGGCGACTCCCTGACGCTGCGTCCGGAAGGCACTGCAGCCTGCGTGCGTGCCGTGCTTGAGCATGGTTTGTCCGGCGGTGGGCAGACGCAGAAACTCTGGTACATCGGCCCGATGTTTCGCCACGAGCGTCCGCAGAAAGGTCGTTACCGCCAGTTCCATCAGATCGGTGTGGAAGTCTTCAATATCGATGGCCCGGATATTGACGCCGAGTTGATTGCCCTGACCTGGCGTCTGTGGGGCCTGTTGGGCATCCGTGATGCAGTCAAGCTTGAACTCAACAGCCTGGGCACCAGTGCCGCGCGTGCGGTGTACCGTGATGCGCTGGTCGAGTTCCTGACGGCCCATGCCGATCAGCTGGATGAAGACAGTCGTCGCCGCATGGCAACTAACCCGCTACGCGTGCTGGACAGCAAAGTGCCGGAAACCCAGGCCCTGCTTGTCAATGCACCGAAATTGGCAGATTACCTGGATGAAGAATCCCGTGTGCATTTCGAAGGGCTGAAAGCCCGTCTGGATGCCGCCGGTGTGCCCTATGTGATCAACCCCAAGTTGGTGCGTGGGCTGGATTACTACAGCAAGACCGTATTCGAGTGGGTCACCGATCAGCTCGGTTCCCAGGGTACTGTGTGTGCCGGTGGTCGTTACGATGGTCTGGTTGAGCAGATGGGCGGCAAGCCGACCCCAGGCGTGGGTTTTGCCATGGGCATCGAACGGTTGGTGCTGTTGCTCGAAACTCTAGGTAAAGTACCGGCTGAAATTGCTCGTACCGTCGATGTTTACCTCTGTGCTTTTGGTGAGCCGGCCGAATTGGAGGCCTTGGCGCTCAGCGAGCGTCTGCGTGACGAGTTACCGTGGCTGCGTCTGCAGGTGAATGCCGGCGCGGGGAGCTTCAAGAGTCAGTTCAAGAAAGCCGACAAGAGCGGGGCCTTGTATGCCTTGATTCTGGGTGAAGACGAACTGGCTCAGCAAATGGTAGGTTGCAAGCCGCTGCGCGGTCAGGGCGAGCAACAAGATATTGCCTGGTCGGCATTGGCCGATCACCTGGCGAACTGCGCCAATCAGGCCTGAGCGTCTGTTGAGTGATTTAGCGAATAGGAGTGTTGGGGTGGTTTCGCGTACTGATGATGAAGAACTGGCCGTAATCAAGGACTGGTGGCAGCGCAATGGCATGCCATTGCTGACCGGCGTCGTGCTGGCCCTCGTGGTGGTATTCGGCTGGCAGGGCTGGCAGAAGTATCAGAGCAATCAGTCCTACGGTGCTTCGCTGGTGTATCAGCAGCTGCTGGAAGCAGCCCTGGACCCGAGCGGTAAACCAGATGCCGGTAAAGTGGCTGAGCTGGCCAACACCCTGAAGAATGATTACTCCGGTAGCCATTACGCTCAATATGGTCGCCTGTTCGTGGCCAAGGTGGCGGTCGAGGCCGGCAAGCTGGACGACGCTGCCAGCGAGTTGCAGGCGATTGTCGACAAACCGGCGGATGACAGCCTGGGCGAGTTGGCGCGTCAGCGCCTGGCACGCGTTCTGGCGGCTCAGGACAAGGCTGAAGAAGCCCTGAAACTGCTGGATGCCAAAGTCGCACCGGCGTTTGCCGCCAGCCGGGAAGAACTCAAGGGTGATCTGCTGGTGCAACTCGGCCGTGCCGACGATGCGCACGCCGCCTACGAAAAAGCCAAGGCTGCGCTCTCTGAGGATGCGGCTGTCGGTGGTCTGCAAATGAAGCTGGATGATCTGGCAAAAGGGGATGCGTGACGTGATGCGCTGGAAGAATGCCGCACTGCTGGCCCTGGCCGTTCTGGCCGTAGGTTGCAGCAGCAATAGCAAGAAGGAACTGCCGCCGGCCGATCTGCCCAAGTTCGAGGAAGAGGTGCGCCTGCAGAAGGAATGGAGTCGTTCGATTGGCGAAGGCCAGGGCGAAACCTTCAACATGTTGGTGCCAGCAATTGATGGCGAGCAGATCTATGCGGCTGACGTCGAAGGTCTGGTTGTGGCCATGGACCGCATGAACGGCAAGGTCATCTGGAAAGCTGATCTGGAACTGCCGGTCTCTGGTGCTGTGGCTGCCGGCTATGGCCTGGTGGTGGTTGGCACGCTGAAAGGCGAAATCATCGCCCTCGACAGCGCCTCCGGTGAAGAGAAGTGGCGTGCCCGAGTGACTAGTGAAGTGCTGGCAGCGCCGGCACTGAATGGCGATGTGGTGCTGGTACAGACTCAGGATGATCGCCTGATCGCTCTGGATATCAGCACTGGCGCGCAGCGCTGGATCTTTGAAAATACCCCGGCCGTGCTGACCCTGCGCGGTACTGGCAGCCCGGTGCTGACCAACCGTCTGGCGGTTGCCGGCCTGTCCACCGGCAAGGTGATTGCTCTGGACGCGCAGCGCGGCATCCCGGTTTGGGAACAGCGTGTGGCGATTCCGCAAGGTCGTTCGGAACTGGATCGTGTGGTCGACATCGACGGTGGCTTGCTGCTCTCGGCCGGCACCCTCTATGCAGTCAGTTACCAGGGCCGTGTTGCGGCGCTGGATCTGGAAAGCGGTCGAATCCTCTGGCAGCGTGAAGCGTCCAGTTCGGTCGGCGTTGCTCAGGGTTACGGCAGTGTTTACGTAAGCCTGGCCAGCGGTACTGTTGAAGGTATCGACGAGCGTTCGGCTTCGGCATTGTGGAGCAACGATGCCCTGGCACGTCGTCAGCTGTCGGCACCGGAAGTGTTCTCCAGCTACATCGCCTTCGGTGATCTGGAAGGCTATCTGCACCTGGTCAGCCAGGTTGATGGTCGATTCGTCGGTCGTACCCGTATCGACAGCGACGGCCTGCGTGCTCGTCCGCTGGTGGTGGGTGACTGGCTGTATGCCTTTGGCAACGGCGGCAACCTGGTGGCACTGACCATCAAGTAATGTTGCGCTGAGCGTTGGCTATGCTGCACAACACCTGAGGTGTCGCAGCATGGCCCACGCAATGAATTCCGGCCGCTGCCCCTGCAGCGGCTTTTGTATTTTCTGAAATAACGAAGTGGAGAGCCTAATGGTTCCCGTAATTGCCCTGGTGGGCCGCCCGAACGTCGGCAAGTCCACCCTGTTTAACCGCTTGACCAAGTCCCGTGACGCGATTGTCGGCGACCTGTCTGGTCTGACCCGTGATCGTCAATACGGCGAGGCCAAGTGGCAGGGGCGAACCTATATCGTCATCGACACCGGGGGTATTTCCGGTGACGAGGAAGGCATTGACGCGAAGATGGCCGAGCAGTCGCTGCAGGCGATCGAAGAAGCCGACGCCGTGCTGTTCCTGGTGGATGCCCGCGCCGGTCTGTCGGCCTCCGATCAGATGATTGGCGAGCACCTGCGTCGCCGTAACAAGCGCAGCTTCCTGGTGATCAACAAGGTCGACAACCTCGACACTGACCTGGCGCGCGCTGAGTTTGCCAGCATGGCCATGGGCGAGTCCCTGCCGATCGCCGGTGCCCATGGCCGTGGCATCACCCAGATGCTCGAAGCCGTGCTGGGTTCCTTCCCCAAGGATGCTACCGAGCCGGAAGAGGGTGAGGAAGAGGAAGAAGTGCTTGAAGGCCAGGAGGCCAAGCGCATTCCCGGCCCCAGCGAGAAGGACGGCATCAAGCTGGCGATCATCGGTCGCCCCAACGTCGGTAAGTCGACCCTGGTCAACCGCATGCTGGGTGAAGAACGGGTCATTGTGTATGACCAGGCCGGCACCACCCGCGACAGCATCTACATTCCTTTCGAGCGTGATGACGAGAAGTACACCCTGATCGACACCGCCGGCGTGCGCCGCCGCGGCAAGATCTTCGAGGCGGTGGAAAAGTTCTCGGTGGTGAAAACCCTGCAGGCGATTCAGGACTCCAACGTCGTGGTGTTCGTCATGGATGCCCGCGAAGGGGTGGTCGATCATGACCTCAACCTGCTCGGCTTCGTGCTGGAAAGCGGTCGCGCTCTGGTCATCGCGCTGAACAAGTGGGATGGCATGGAGCCGAGCGAGCGTGACTATGTGAAGACCGAGCTGCAGCGCCGGCTGTTCTTCGTCGACTTCGCCGATATCCACTTTATCTCGGCGCTGCACGGCACCGGCGTGGGCAACCTGTACAAGTCGGTGCAGGCCTCGTTTAAATCGGCGATCACCCGCTGGCCAACCAACCGCCTGACGCAGATTCTTGAGGACGCCGTCAGCGATCACGCGCCGCCCATGGTCAACAACCGTCGCATCAAGCTGCGTTACGCCCACCTGGGTGGCGCCAACCCGCCGCTGATCGTGATCCACGGCAACCAGGTCGATGCGGTGCCCAAGTCCTATGTTCGCTATCTGGAAAACACCTACCGGCGTGTGCTCAAGCTGGTCGGCACGCCGATCCGCATCGAGTTCAAGGGGGGCGATAACCCGTATGAGGGTAACAAGAACACCCTCACGGATCGTCAGGTGAACAAGAAACGCCGTCTGATGAGTCACCACAAGAAAGCCGAGAAGAAGCGCAAGGACAAGCGCTAAGCTTGGATTCAAACGCTCTATAAAGGCACCTGCGGGTGCCTTTTGCGTCTCTGGGGTATCGGCTATTCTGCGCCATCACTAGCGCTTAAGCCGGATGCCGCCTCGATGATCATCAGCAAGCTGCCAAATGTTGGCACTACGATTTTTACCCGCATGTCGCAGCTCGCTGCAGAAACCGGGGCGCTCAATCTGTCCCAGGGTTTTCCGGATTTTGATGGCCCGCAGGGGCTGCGCGAAGCGGTCAGTCGACATGTCGCGGCCGGGCATAACCAGTACGCGCCGATGACTGGTTTGCCAGCCCTGCGTGAACAGGTGGCGGCGAAGATCGCGCGCAGTTATGGCCGCAGTGTCAGCGCTGACAGCGAAATCACTATTACGCCCGGAGCGACTCAGGCGATTTTCTGTGCGGTGCAGGCGCTGGTACGCCCTGGTGACGAGGTGATCGTTTTCGACCCCAGCTATGACAGCTACGAGCCCTCGGTTGAACTGGCCGGCGGGCGTTGCATTCATGTGCCTCTGGCGTTACCAGGATTCAGCATTGACTGGCAGCGTCTACAGGATGCCTTGAGCGCCAAGACCCGTCTGATCATCCTCAACACCCCGCATAATCCGAGCGGTGCGCTGATTTCCAAGGCCGAGCTGGATCAGCTGGCGGCGCTGATTCGTGGCCGCGACATCCACCTGATCAGTGACGAGGTGTATGAGCATCTGGTGTTCGATGGCGTGGCACACGTCAGCGTACTGGCCCATGACGAGCTGTATCAGCGGGCCTTCGTGATCAGCTCGTTCGGCAAGTCCTATCACGTGACCGGCTGGAAGACCGGCTATGTGGTGGCGCCGCCAGCCCTGAGTGCCGAACTGCGCAAGGTGCACCAATACGTCAGCTTTTGTGGCGTGACGCCGCTGCAATGGGCGCTGGCCGACTATATGGCCGAGCACCCTGAGCATGTGGACGAGCTACCAGCTTTCTATCAGGCCAAGCGTGACTTGTTCTGTGACCTGTTGGAGGCCTCGCGTTTTACCTTTACCCGCGCGGCTGGCACGTTTTTCCAGTTGGTCGACTATTCGGCTATTCGTCCCGACCTGGATGATGTGGTCATGGCCGAGTGGTTGACCCGCGAGCAGGGTGTCGCAGCGATTCCGATTTCCGTGTTCTACCAGGCACCACCCAAGGACTTGCGCCTGGTGCGCTTCTGCTTTGCCAAGCGCGAAAAGACCCTGCGTCAGGCGGCGGAAAAGCTATGCGCGATCTGAGCCAGTTGCCTGATCTTGAACTGGCGCTGATCCAGACCCGCCTGGTCTGGCAGGATCCTGCCGCTAATCGTGCGCATTTCACCGCCCTGCTGGAGCAGGCGCGCGGTGCCGATCTGATCGTGCTGCCGGAGATGTTCAGCACGGGGTTCTCCATGGACTCCGCCGCACAGGCCGAGCCTGAAGAAGGCCCCACCAGCCAGTGGCTGCGCGAACAGGCTCAGGCGTTGCAGGCCGTGGTCACCGGTAGCCTGATTATCCAGGCAACCGATGGTTCTTACCGTAATCGCCTGCTTTGGGCACGCCCGGATGGCACGGTGGCGCATTACGACAAACGCCATCTGTTCCGCATGGCTGGCGAGCACAAGCACTACAGCGCGGGTGAACAGCGGGTGGTGCTGGAGGTGAAGGGTTGGCAGGTGCGCCCGCTGATCTGCTACGACCTGCGCTTTCCGGTGTGGAGCCGTGACCCGCAAAATACTGATCTGTTGCTCTACACCGCCAATTGGCCGGCTGCGCGGCGCCATCACTGGAATCGCCTGCTACCGGCGCGGGCTATCGAAAACCTGTGCTATGTGGCGGCGGTCAATCGTATCGGCGAGGACGGTAAGGGCCACGCTTACAGTGGCGATAGTCAGGTGCTGGATTATCAGGGTGAGCCGTTGCTGGAGCCCGGGGCTGCGGATGGGGTGTTCCGTATCCACCTCAACGCCGCTGGACTGGCTGCCTATCGGCAGCGGTTCCCGGCGTATCTGGATGCCGACGAGTTCGTGCAGGGTGCTTCCTGCTAGCGCGGGCGGCGTCTGGCCAAGGCCGCCTGTTCGGCGGCGCTGGCTTCCAGCCGCAGTTTCTCGCTGCGCAGAAAATCACCCAGCTGCTGTAGCTCAGCAATTTTCTGCTCCACCTCGGCCAGTTTACGACTGACCAGGGCTGCGCCCTGAGCGCAGTCGAGTTGTTGCTCGCGCCGTGCGCGAAGGATTTCGCCGATCTCGCCGAGGGAGAAGCCCATGCTCTGCGCCTGCTGGATAAAGCCCAGGTCATGCAGCGTCTGCAGGCTGTATTCGCGGTAATTATTGTCGCGGCGCAGGGCACTGATCAGCCCCAGGCTCTCGTAGTAACGCAGGGTATGGCGGCTGGCACCGCTGCGTTTTTCCAGTTCACCAATGCGCATGCAAAACCCGCTTGACTGTAGAGTGTGCTCGACAGTTTAGCCTGCTTGGGTCATCAACGACTCAGGAGGATTGGCGATGAATCAGCCATGTTTTGTCACCGGCGGCAGCGGTTTTATCGGTCAGCATCTGCTGGCCTTGCTCACTAGCAGAGGTCACCCGGTCAGCGTACTGATGCGTCGACCGCACAGCCTGCCAGCCTTGCGCGGGCAGATTGAGCAGTTGGGCGGGCGCGGGGATCTGCTCACGGCGGTTGGCGGTGATCTGGGCTTGCCGGGGCTGGGGCTGGATGCCACAGCCCGTGAACAGGTGCGTCAGGCGGCGGTGGTGTTTCACCTGGGGGTGCAGTTTGCCTGGGGGTTGTCGCAGGCGCAGGCCCGCCAGGTCAATGTCGAGGGGGCGATTCGGGTGGCAGAGTTGGCGGCGCAGCAGGGTAGCCGCCTGCTGATGGTGGGCGGATTTATGCTGGCCAATCATGCGCATTTACAGCGTATTGGGGTGAACTTGCAGCACCCTGAGCAGACCGACTGGGATCGCCTCTATCGACGCTCTGGGGCGTATGAAGGCAGCAAGCTGGAAGCGCATTTTCGCGTACGAGCCCGTATGGCTGAGCTGCAGGCATCATTGACGCTGGTACACCCGGCCACTGTCTGCGGCCATAGCCGTAGCGGGCATATTCTGCCGGCGCAGCCGTTGGCGGGCTTGATCGACAATCTGGCTGCGGGCCGGCTTGGGGCGATTCCCGGCTCGGCAGCACACTGGCTTCCCTTGGTCAGCGTGGATTTTCTCGCCGAGTTGATGCTGGCTGCGGCCTTTGATGAGCAGCAGGTCGGCCAGGAAATCCTCGCCCTGGATGCTGCGACGCCCAACCTGCAGGGCATGCTGCAGCAATTGGCTCATACGTTGAGTGTGCAGGCGCCGAGCTGGCACCTGCCGATACCCTTGCTGCGTATGTTGCTGAAAATTCCGGGTGTGCCGCGGCTGCTGCATACCGATGCCGAGTCGTTGGATTTTATCCAGACCACCCGCTTTGATACCGCCGCGACCCAAGCTTTGGTGCAGCGTCATCAACTGCACTGGCCAGATATCGACCAGGCGTTGCAGGCGACGGCGCGTTACCTGGCGCGAACGCCGTCAGTGGCCTGACGGCGTGCACTGCGATCAGGCTGCTTGTTCGGCGGCTTGACCGAGCGCGCGGTTCAGCGCGCTGAACAGCGCGCGGAAGCTCGCTGTGGTGAGGTTCTCATCGATGCCCACGCCGTGCAGGGCGCGGCCGCCGTTGACGCGCAGTTCGATATAAGCTGCCGCTTTGGCGTTGGTGCCGGCGCCGATGGCGTGCTCGCTGTAGTCCATGATTTCCACGTCTACCGGCAGGCCGGCGACCAGGGCTTCCAGCGGGCCTTTGCCTATCCCGCGCCAGTGCTGGGTTTCGCCGGCATTGATCACTTCCACATCGACCGCGCTGGTACCGTTTTCTTCCTGCAGTCGATGGCCTTTCAGGGCGTAGGGTGCAGTGGCCTGCAGGTACTCGGTTTCGAGCAGCTGGTAAATTTGCGCGGCGGTCATCTCCAGGCCGAGGCGGTCGGTTTCCTTCTGCACCACCTGGCTGAATTCGATCTGCATACGGCGTGGCAGGTTGATGCCGTATTCCTGCTCCAGCAGGAAGGTGATGCCGCCCTTGCCAGATTGGCTGTTGACGCGAATCACCGCCTCGTAATCACGGCCGATGTCAGCCGGATCGATCGGCAGGTACGGTACTTCCCATACAGCATCGGCCTGCTGCTGGGCAAAGCCCTTGCGAATCGCGTCCTGGTGCGAGCCGGAGAAGGCGGTGTGCACAAGATCGCCGACGTAAGGATGGCGTGGATGCACCGGAATCTGGTTGCAGTCCTCGACCACCTTGCGCACGGCGTCGATGTCGGAGAAGTCCAGCTCGGGGTCGACGCCCTGGGTGTAGAGATTAAGCGCCAGGGTCACCAGGCAGACGTTGCCGGTGCGCTCGCCGTTGCCGAACAGGCAGCCTTCGACGCGATCAGCACCGGCCATGACGGCCAGCTCGGAGGCGGCGACGCCAGTGCCACGGTCATTGTGGGTGTGTACGCTGATCAGCACGCTGTCACGGCGGTCGACGTGACGACCGAACCACTCGATCTGGTCGGCGTAGTTGTTCGGCGTGGCGCACTCGATGGTGGCGGGCAGGTTGAGAATCAGCTTGTTAGCCGGGGTCGGCTGGAACACGCCGATCACCGCGTTGCATACCTCGACGGCGAAGTCGATCTCGGTGCTGCTGAACACTTCTGGCGAGTACTCGAAGCCCCACTGGGTTTCCGGCGCGGCCTCGGCCAGGCGCTTGATGGTAGTGCCAGCAGACACGGCGATGGCTTTGACACCGGCCTTGTCCTGGTTGAAGACGATCTTGCGGAAGCTCGGCGCACAGGCGTTGTAGTAGTGGACGATGGCCTTCTTGGCGCCTTTCAGCGACTCGAAGGTGCGCTCGATAAGGTCATCACGGGCCTGGGTCAGCACCTGAATGGTCACGTCGTCCGGGATGTGGCCACCTTCGATCAGCTCGCGAACGAAGTCGAAGTCGGTCTGCGAGGCGGACGGGAAGCCCACTTCGATTTCCTTCAAACCTACTGCCAGCAGACATTTGAAGAAGCGCATCTTCTTCTCGGCATCCATCGGCTCGATCAGCGACTGGTTGCCGTCGCGCAGGTCGGTGGACAGCCAGATCGGCGCCTTGTCGATGATCTGATCCGGCCAGGTGCGGTCCGGAATCTGGATCTGGGTGAACGGGCGGTACTTGCTGGACGGGTCTTTAAGCATGGTCATGGTGTTGATCCTTGTGGCGCGGTTGCAAGCGGCGAACCGGGCAAAAACTGAGAAAACAGGGCAGGGCGTGGGCTTGAACAATCAGCCACGCAGTCGCTGGCTCACCAGGCAGAGGTTGGCGTGTTGGCGCAGCAGGATAAGGGTGTGATGGGTGTTCATAGCGCCAACCCTAATCTTTGAGGCAAAAGCTGGCAAGTAACGCTTGAAAATTGGTGTTTGAGCGCGTGGTGAGCGTTTTTTTGCGATTAATTTTGCGTAAAAGCTCGTGGGTGTGCGTTTGGATTGCGGGCGGCGTCAGGTGCTTAGGCCGCCCGCTGCGGCATCAGGGCTAAGCGCCAGGCAGCAAGCTATGTTTCAGTTCGCGCATATCCGCCCCGCTGGGGTGCTGGAACACCCGCAAGCCGAACTCGGGAAGTATCGCCAGCAGATGGTCGAAGATATCCGACTGAATGGCTTCATAGCGTGCCCAGGCGATGGTGTTGGTGAAGCAGTACAGTTCCAGCGGTAGACCGTCTGCGGTCGGGCTCAGCTGGCGGACCAGCTGGGTCATCTCCTGATGGATACCCGGATGCTGGCGCAGGTAGTGTTCGACGTAAGCGCGGAATGTGCCGATGTTGGTAACCCGCCGGGTGTTTGCGGGCTCCTGGCTGGCCTCGGCCAGGGCGCTGTTCCAGCTGAGCAGCTCGCTCTGCTTGCTGTTCAGGTACTGGCCGAGCAGTAGAAAACGCTGCAGGCGAATGATCTGCTCCGGGCTGAGGAAACTGATGCTGGTTTGGTCAAGCAGCAGGCTGCGCTTGATTCGCCGTCCACCGGACTCCTGCATACCACGCCAGTTCTTGAACGGGTCGCTGATAAAACGCTTGGTCGGGATGGTGGTGATGGTCTTGTCCCAGTTCTGCACCTTGACCGTGTGCAGGGCGATATCGATGACATCGCCATCGGCGTTCAGCTGTGGCATCTCTATCCAGTCACCGACACGCACGATATCGCTGGAGGAAATCTGCACGCTGGCGACCAGCGATAGCAAGGTGTCCTGAAAAATCAGCATCAGTACGGCGGCCATCGCGCCCAGGCCAGACAGCAGAATCAGCGGCGAGCGGTCGATCAGGCTGGCGACCATGAGTATTGCGGCAATCGCAAAGAGCAGAATCTTCACCACCTGCACATAGCCCTTGATCGGCTTCAGATGGGCATTCGGGCGTTTCTGGTAGGTGTTGTTGAGCAGCGTCAGCACGCCGCTGATGGCCAGGGCGATGGTCAATACGATAAAGGCGCTGCAGACATTGCCGGTTACCTCCACGGCCGCTTCCGGCAGGTTAGGCACCAGGGTGATGCCGACTGAAATGATCAGCGCCGGGACGATATTGGCGAGCCGCGCGATCACCCGTGAGTCATGCAGGCTGCCGTCCTGGCCAATCGGCGTGGCTTTCAGTGCCCGGTACAGGCCGCGCAACAGGATGCGTTTGACCACCCAGTTGGCCAGCCAGGCCGCCAGTAGCAGCAGCGACAGGCCAGTCAGGCTATAGAGCTCGGGATAGTGTTCAAGCCACTGTTGGGCATTGTTGTACAGCTCGTTCATGCCGTTCCTCGGGGGATCGTTCAACCTGTTAACGCGGCCACCTTAACAAATGAGCGGGAATCGGGCCGGCTGGGTTGTTTGCTGAACGTGTCTCGGGGCAGTGTTTATGGCTTGAACGCGCCGATAAAAATTGCTGGGTCGACGCGGGCGTCGTTCAGACTGACGTTCCAGTGCAGATGTGGCCCGGTGGCGCGGCCGGTGGCGCCTACTTTGCCGAGGACGCCGCCGCGTGGCAGCTCATCGCCGACTTTTACGCCGATGGCAGAGAGGTGGCAGAACATGCTGATCAGGCCCTGGCCGTGATCGATAAACACCGTCTTGCCGTTGAAGAAGTAGTCGCCAATCAGAATCACCTTGCCAGCGGCCGGGGCCTTGATCGGCGTGCCGCTATTGGCGGCGAAGTCTAGCCCTGAGTGCGGGTTGCGTTCTTCGCCATTGAAGAAGCGGCGCAGGCCGAAGGGGCTCGACAGGGGGCCGTTGACCGGCCTGTCGAACAACAGATTGCTCGGCTGGCGCGCGCTGAACTGCTGGTAGGCACGGGTCTGCTCGGCGAGTTCGCGTTCGATACGCGCAAGGTTCTTGGCGTTCGGGTTGACCTGCTGCTGGTTCTTGATAGTGATGCGCTGTTCGACATAATGCTTGCTGCCCACCTGAAAACTCAGCGTCTGGCTGCCGTTGACGCTGATCTGCTGGCTGCCGGGCTTCACGCTTAGCGGGATGCCGACGATGGCGATCCAGCGCTGCTGATCCTCATTAATCACCAGCACCTGTTTGTTCTGATAGCGCACGCTGGGCGCGCTGGCGGCTGGCCCAAGATCGACCACGGCCACACCGCCTGGTACCGGCTTATTCAGCAGGCGGCTGATAAAACCTTCGGCGTGGATGGGCAGGGCGAGGCAGAGCAAGGTGAGCAGGGCGAATAAACGCATGGGGGACCTGTGTGGAAATCAATCGAGCAGCGACAGGGTAACCGGCTGCACATGGTTGTCTTCGACCCGCACATCCAGCTCGCCGTTGCTTAGTCGCGCTTTCAGGCGCTGACCGGGCTGGGTGTCAGCGGCGTTGCGGATGGCACGGCCGCGCTCATCCAGCAGGATGCTGTAACCACGACCGAGGGTGGCCAGCGGGCTGACCGCGTGCAGCGTCTGTACCTGGCTGTGCAGCTGCAGGCGACGTGCCTTGAGGCTTTCGCGCATGCTGCGGTGCAGGCGTTCGGCCAGGGCTTGCAGGCGTTGATCGAGTAGCTTGAGGTTGCGTTCCGGGTGCAGGCTCAGCAGGCGGGTCTGCAAGTGATTCAGGCGTTCGCGGCGACTAGTCAGCTGACGCTCGAAGGCGCGGGCCAGGCGCATATCCAGATCATCCACGCGCTGGGCATGCTGGCGCAGCCGTTCGCCGGGGTGGCGCAAGCGTCGTTGCAAACCGTCCAGGCGCATGCGTTCGCGTTCCAGGTGGTGCTGTATGCGCAGGTTCAGGCGGCGCTTGAGATTATGCAGGCGCTGCACCAGTTCGCTGCTGTCGGGGGCCAGCAGTTCGGCGGCTGCCGAGGGCGTGGGGGCGCGCACGTCGGCAACAAAATCGGCGATGGACACATCGGTCTCGTGGCCCACGGCGCTGACGATGGGCGTGACGCAGGCGGCAATGGCGCGGGCCACCGGCTCTTCGTTAAAACACCAGAGGTCTTCCAGCGAGCCGCCACCACGGGCCAGGATCAGCGCATCAAAGCCTTTTGCATCAGCCATGCCGAGGGCGCGGACAATCTGCGCGGTGGCTTCGCGGCCCTGAACAGCGGTGGGGATCAGGGTCAGCTCGACCTGCGGCGCACGGCGGCGAAATACGCTGATAATGTCGCGAATCACCGCGCCGGTCGGTGAGCTGATAATGCCGATACGTTTCGGGTGAACCGGCAGGGCGATTTTAGCCTCGGCCGCGAACAGCCCTTCGGCGCTGAGCTTCTCCTTTAACGCCTCGAAGGCCAAACGCAGGGCGCCATCGCCGGCAGGTTCCACGGCATCAAGAATCAGCTGGTAGTCGCCACGGCCCTCGAATAGCGAAACCTTGCCGCGCACTTTCACCGCCAATCCATCGCGCAGCGCCTGACGCACCTTGGCGGCGTTCTGCCGGAACAGCGCGCAGCGCACCTGAGCCTGACTATCTTTAAGGGTGAAATAGATATGCCCGGACGCCGGCTTGGCCAGGTTGGAGATTTCCCCCTCGACCCAGATGCCGCCGAATACATCTTCCAGCAGCAGGCGGGCGCGGCTATTCAGTTGGCTGACGCTGAGCACCTCGCGGTCGAGGTTCAGGCGTTGGAAGGGATCTTTGATCATGGCCGGCATAGTAAAGGCTTTGTCCGGGCAACTGTAGAGTCTTGACCCGCACTGCCAGCCCATTAAGCTGCGCGCCTTCAATGCAGACCGAGTTCCGATATGAGTGAGCAGCAGGCGATCATCGTGCCGCAGATTTCCAGCTTTCCCGGCCATGAGGCGCGGGCTCGGTTGATCGTGCGTTGGCTGGTCAAGCAGAACATCATCGAAGAACAGCTGAGCACCTGCGGGCGTACCTTCAAGCATATGGGCTACGGCATTGCCGAGGGCGCGCGGCGGGTGGTCGAACGGCCGGAGCTGTTGCCCTTTGGGCAGGCGGTGCATGGCCTGGAGATCATCTACAAGCGCTGCATCTATACCCCAACGTTAAACTTTCTCGAGGAAGCCGGTTGCCCCGAGTGCCGGCGCGAGGTGGGTGAGCGCCTCTTCGACAGCCTGGAAGAGTGGATGCCGGGGCGGACCGATAACTTTATCTGCCCGCTGTGTGGCTTTGAGGACGATATCAACGGCTTTCTGTTTCTGCAGCCCTGCGGCTTTTCCAACCTGGGTTTTATCTTCAATAACTGGGCGGATGCCGGTTTCAAGCAGAGTTTTCTCGACGAGTTTGCTGCGCGTTTGGGCTATCCAGTCTCGCTGGTAAGAGTTGACTTGTAAGTCAGTTCGGCGACGTTATCGACGCGCATCTCAACGATCAGTACGTCTAAGCGATTGTTTGCGTTGAGTGCCGGGGGGCGTCTGAGTATAATGGCGCGCTTCCTATTTTCCCGTCTGGGAGCCCCCGCCATGCTGCGTATCAGTCAAGAAGCTCTTACCTTCGACGACGTTCTACTTATTCCAGGTTATTCCGAAGTTCTGCCGAAGGATGTCAGCCTCAAAACGCGCCTGACCCGTGGCATCGAACTGAATATTCCATTGCTCTCTGCTGCCATGGACACCGTGACTGAAGCCCGTTTGGCGATTGCCATGGCTCAGGAAGGCGGCATCGGCATCATCCACAAGAATATGACCCCCGAGCAGCAGGCTGCCGAAGTACGCAAGGTCAAGCGTTACGAATCCGGTGTGGTGAAAGATCCAATCACCATCGAGGCCGATGCCACGGTGGGTGACCTGTTCGACCTGACCCGTCAGAACAACATCTCCGGTGTGCCGGTGCTACATCACGGTGACCTGGTCGGTATCGTCACCAGCCGTGACGTGCGTTTCGAGACCAACATGGGCGCCAAGGTGCGCGACGTGATGACGCCTAAAGAGCGTCTGGTTACGGTCAAGGAAGGCGAAGACACCCAGGTGGTGCGCAAGTTGCTGCACAAACACCGCATTGAGCGCGTGCTGATCGTCGACGAACAGTTCCGCCTCAAGGGCATGATGACCGTCAATGACATCGAAAAAGCCAAGGCCTACCCGCTGGCCAGCAAAGACGACCAGGGTCGTCTGCGCGTCGGCGCTGCCGTTGGCACCGGTGCCGATACTGAAGACCGCGTGGCCGCGCTGGTGCATGCCGGCGTTGACGTGATCATCGTCGACACCGCGCATGGTCACTCCAAGGGCGTGATCGACCGCGTGCGTTGGGTCAAGCAGAACTTCCCGGACGTGCAGGTGATCGGTGGCAACATCGCCACCGGTGAAGCGGCCAAGGCGCTGGCTGAAGCCGGTGCTGATGCGGTCAAGGTCGGTATTGGCCCAGGCTCGATCTGCACCACCCGTATTGTTGCCGGTGTCGGTGTACCGCAAATCTCCGCCGTGGCCAACGTGGCCGCTGCACTGGCGGGTACCGGTGTGCCGCTGATCGCCGATGGTGGTATCCGCTTCTCCGGTGACCTGTCCAAAGCCATCGTGGCCGGCGCATCCGCGGTGATGATCGGTTCGATGCTCGCCGGTACCGAAGAAGCGCCGGGCGAAGTCGAGCTGTTCCAGGGCCGTTCCTATAAAGCCTACCGCGGCATGGGCTCGCTGGGCGCGATGGCACAGGCGCAGGGCTCCTCGGATCGTTACTTCCAGGACTCTTCGGCGGGTGCCGAGAAGCTGGTGCCGGAAGGTATCGAAGGTCGCGTACCGTACAAGGGCGCGATGGGTGCCATCGTTCATCAGCTGATGGGTGGCCTGCGTGCCTCCATGGGCTACACCGGCTGCGCGACCATCGAAGAGATGCGTACCAAGCCGGAGTTTGTGCGCATCACCGGCGCCGGCATGGCCGAGTCGCATGTCCACGATGTGCAGATCACCAAGGAAGCGCCCAACTACAGAGTTGGTTGATTCGCTGCAATGTATGAATAACGGGGCTGTTCGATCAGCCCCGTGTCATTTGTGAATACCTACGAGAGACGGCCATGGCCCACGACATTCACGCCCACCGCATCCTCATTCTGGACTTCGGTTCCCAGTACACCCAGCTGATCGCCCGCCGTGTGCGCGAGATCGGCGTCTATTGCGAACTGCACCCCTGGGACATGAGCGACGAGGACATCCGCGCCTTCGCCCCGCGCGGCATCATCCTCGCCGGTGGCCCGGAGTCGGTGCACGAAGCTAATAGCCCGCGCGCGCCGCAAGCGGTGTTCGACCTGAATGTACCGGTGCTGGGCATCTGCTACGGCATGCAGACCATGGCCGAGCAGCTCGGTGGCAAGGTAGAAGGTTCCGATCTGCGTGAATTCGGCTACGCCCGTGTCGACGTGGTCGGCAAGAGCCAACTGCTGGCCGGCATCGAAGACCATGTCGACGCCGACGGCGTGCTGGGCCTCGACGTATGGATGAGCCACGGCGACAAGGTCACCCGCCTGCCGGAAGGTTTTCACATCCTCGCCAGCACCCCGAGCTGCCCGATCGCCGCCATGTGCGACGACACTCGCCACTATTACGGCGTGCAGTTCCACCCGGAAGTGACCCACACCAAGCAGGGCGGTCGCATCCTCTCGCGCTTCGTGCTGGAAATCAGCGGCTGTGAAGCCCTGTGGACCCCGGCCAATATCGTCGAAGACGCCATCGCCGCGGTACGTGCCCAGGTTGGCGACGCCAACGTGCTGCTCGGCCTGTCCGGTGGTGTCGACTCCTCGGTGGTCGCGGCGTTGCTGCACAAGGCCATCGGCGACCAACTGACCTGCGTATTCGTCGACAACGGCCTGCTGCGCCTGCACGAAGGTGACCAGGTCATGGCCATGTTCGCCGAGAACATGGGCGTCAAGGTGATCCGCGCCAACGCCGAAGAGCAGTTCCTCGGCAACCTGGCTGGCGAAGCCGACCCGGAAAAGAAGCGCAAGATCATCGGTCGCACGTTCATCGACGTGTTCGATGCTCAGGCCAGCCAGCTGGACAACATCCAGTTCCTCGCCCAGGGCACCATCTACCCGGACGTGATCGAGTCCGCTGGCGCCAAGAGCGGCAAGGCCCACGTGATCAAGAGCCACCACAACGTCGGTGGCCTGCCCGAGGAAATGAACCTCAAATTGGTCGAGCCGCTGCGTGAGCTGTTCAAAGACGAAGTACGCAAGATCGGCCTTGAGCTGGGCCTGCCCTACGACATGGTCTACCGCCACCCGTTCCCTGGCCCGGGCCTGGGTGTGCGCATCCTCGGCGAAGTGAAAAAGGAATACGCCGACCTGCTGCGCCGCGCCGATCACATCTTTATCGAAGAGCTGCGCAAGGCCGACTGGTACCACAAGACCAGCCAGGCCTTCGTGGTGTTCCAGCCGGTGAAATCGGTGGGTGTGGTCGGTGACGGCCGTCGCTACGCCTGGGTCGTTGCCCTGCGTGCTGTGGAAACCGTGGACTTCATGACCGCTCGCTGGGCGCACCTGCCCTACGAGCTGTTGGAGACCGTCAGCGGCCGCATCATCAACGAAATCGAAGGCATCTCCCGCGTCACCTATGACGTGTCGAGCAAGCCGCCTGCCACCATCGAGTGGGAGTAAGCAGAAGGGGCCTACGGGCCCCTTTTCGTTGCCTGCCTGTTTATCGTGGCTATGCTCCGGCTGCGGATTGACCCAGAATCCAGGTCGTCCGGCCATTCACGCAGGGAGATCAGCGATGACTGCAGCAGTTGCCATGACGAGCAGGTTGCAACCGGGTGGCCGTATCCGTGGGTTTATTCTGGCGGCGCTGCTGCTTGTCAGCCCGGCGTGGGCACAGGACGAGGCGTCTGAGCTGCCGCCTGCGGCCATGCCGTCTACAGCAATTGCCCTGAACGACATTCTGCTGCAGGCAGATGATGACCAGCGCCTGGCTGAGCGTGCCCAGCGCCGGGCGATGAATGCCGATCCGGCGGCTGCGTTGGAGGCTCAACTGGATGCTATTGCGCAGCCTGTGGATGAGAAGCTGCAGACCTTCAGTGTGGATGAGCTGCGCCAGTTGCCTTTTGTGCGTCTGGAAAGCCTGCTGCGCCACTGGAACTTCGATGCGCGGCGCATGCAGGCCTGGCGTGCGCAGATGCGCGAGGTGATCAAACCCTATGCCGATGAGACGGCTGAGCTGTCGCAGCGTCGTGCGCGCTGGCAGGCCACGCGCGCAGCGACGCCGGCAGACAGCATGCCTGCGCCGCTGGCGCGGCAAATCGAGAGCATGGTCAACGCATTGCAGGCCGCCGAACAGGCGCTGACCACGCCGTTAGAGCGCCTGATTGAGCTGGGGCAGCGGGGTAATACGGTCAATTCGCGGATTCAGCTTGGCCGCGAAGACGTGGTGCGGGTGATCAGTAGCGTTGATGCGCGCCTGTTCAGCCGTGATGCGCCCTCGCTGTGGCAAGCTCTGCCGCTGCGCCCTGAGCCGCAGGCAGGGGCGGATGATGTGGTGCAGGGGCTGGACATTGAGGTGCGCTTTGCCGATGCCTATGGCGCGGTGAACAGCGTCAAGGTGCACGGCGTGCAAGGGCTGCAGCTGTTATTACTGCTTATGCTGCTCTGGTTGGCCCGCCAGCAACGTCAGGCGGCTTACCGCGAACTGGATGAAGACAGTCAGCTTGTGGCTGCGCGTCCCATATCGGCCTGGATCCTGCTGGCGGTGCTGGGGGTGCTGGTGGCCGAGTCGGACGCGCCCATGCTGGCGCTGGAAGTGCTGACTCTGGTAGCCGTAGTGCCGGCATTGCGTATGCTGCCGCCGCGCACCCATGAGCTGTTGGGGGGCTGGCCGCTCGTGGCGGCCGGTTTGTACCTGGTTGATCGCCTGGGTGCGCTGATTTTGGGCGGTGAAGCAGGTTATCGATTGTTCCAGTTTGCCCTGACCCTGGTTGCCCTGCTGATTACGCTATGGCTGTTGTGGCAGATACAGCGACGAGTAGCGCAGGGGCGCGGGCCAGTGTTGGTGCGTGCGGTGGCCTGGTTGGGTGGTGGCTTGTTGCTGGCCTCGTTGCTGGCCAATCTGGCTGGTGCCGTACTTCTGGCGCAGACGCTCACCAGCGGGGTAATCGACAGTGGCTACATTGGCCTGTTGCTGTACGCCGGCATGCTGGTGATCAATGCGTTGCTGCGGATGCTGATCGGCTTGTCGGCCGTGCGCCCGCTGTGGCTGATCCGCCGCCATGGCCAGGCGCTGCTGGATTGGCTGCGTCGGGCGCTGTTTCTGGCGGCGGCGGTGAGCTGGTTGCTGTACAGCATGGATCGCTTTCGCCTGCTGTTGCCGGTGCAGGGTTTAGTCAGTCAGGTGCTGGGCTATGACGTCGAGGTCGGCGAGTTGTCCATCAGCCTGGGCGATGTGCTGGTGTTTGCATTGTCAGTGCTGATCACCGTTGCTGCGGCGCGGGTGACCAAACTGATATTGCGCGAGCAGCTGCAGGGGCACAGCCGCTTGCCACGCGGGGTCGGCAACAGTATCGCCTCGCTGACTTATTACGCCTTGCTGCTGCTGGGCTTTCTGCTGGCGTTGTCGGCGGCAGGCTTCAAGGTCAGTCAACTGACGCTGCTGTTTGGTGCGCTGGGTGTGGGTATCGGCTTTGGGTTGCAGGGGCTGGTGAGCAACTTCGTGTCGGGCCTGGTGCTGATGTTCGAGCGGCCGATCCAGCCCGGCGATGTCATCGAAATCAATGGCGCCAGCGGCAGCGTGCGTGAAATCGGCTTGCGCGCCACCAAGATCCGTACCTTCGATGGCGCCGACATCGTGGTGCCCAATGGCACCCTGGTGGCCAACAACCTGACCAACTGGACGCTGCAGGACCGCAATCGGCGTATTGAAGTGCCGGTCGGTGTCGCTTACGGCAGCGACCCTGCCGAGGTGATCGAATTGCTGGCTGGAGTAGCGCGGGCTGTGCCTGGGGTGGCCGCAGAGCCCGCGCCGGTGGTGTTGCTGCAGGAATACGGTGACAGCGCGTTGAAGTTCAGCGTACGCGCCTGGGCGCAGGACTATGACCGCTGGACCGCTACCCGCAGCGAGCTGATGGTGAGCATGTTGCAGGCGCTTGCGTCGGCCAATATCAGCATCCCGTACAACCAGTTCGACCTCAATCTGCGCGAGGTTCCGGAGGCCCTGACTGGGGCTGTTCGTCAGGCAGGCCAGCTGGAGGGAAAACCGGGCGCGTCCTGAGGTTTCGGCCCGGTGTAGCTGCCGGTGCGGCAATCAGCCTCGATTACAGGCTCGTCTTGATGGCTGTTTAGATGAGAAACTATTGCATTTGTTGGGCGGGACTCTCCCCTCAATGCATAGGCCTGGCATCAGTTGGGCTATCTGGAGTCGATATGCTGTTTTCCCGTAGGCAAGTCTTGGTCGGCCTGGCTGGCTTGGGTGTCGTTGGCCTTGGAGCTGGCGGTGTGCGCTACTGGCTGGGTCGCCCGGAAAATGTGGCGACTCACGACTACGAGCTGATCGCCGCACCGCTGGATATCGAGCTGGTGCCGGGGCATCGCACGCCGGCCTGGGCATACGGCGGTCAGGCTCCGGGTGTGGAGTTGCGCTGCCGGCAGGGCGAGCGTTTGCGTGTGCGCTTTATTAACAAGCTGGACGTGCCGACCACCATCCATTGGCACGGCATCCGTCTGCCGCTTGAGATGGACGGCGTGCCTTATGTGTCGCAGGCGCCGGTGCTGCCGGGTGAGTACTTCGACTACAGCTTTATTACCCCCGACGCCGGCAGCTTCTGGTATCACCCGCATGTCGCCAGCGGCGAGCAGCTGGGGCGTGGCCTAGTCGGTGCGCTGATCGTCGAGGAGCGTGAGCCAACGGGCTTTATCCACGATCACGTGCTGAATCTGAAAAGCTGGCATATCGACGGGCAGGGCGCGTTCACTGATTTCAGCGTGCCGCGCGAGGCGGCGCGCGGCGGTACGCCGGGGCGCCTGAGTACGGTCAATGGTGTACATACGCCGACCCTGGATTTACCTGCCGGGCAGGTGGTGCGTCTGCGCCTGATCAATCTGGATAACACCCTGACTTATCGTCTCAACCTGCCAGGCGCGGATGCGCGCATCTATGCGCTGGATGGCAATCCGGTCGAGCCGCGACCGCTGGGCAAGGAATACTGGCTGGGGCCGGGGATGCGTATCGAGTTGGGGTTGAAGGTGCCGGTCGCGGGTACAGAGCTGGCGCTGCGTAACGGGCCATTGCGCCTGGCGACCTTGCGTGCGCAGCCCAATGCCGAAGGGATGGGGGAGTGGCCGCCTGCACTGCCAGCCAACCCGGTGGCTGAGCCGCACCTAGCCACTGCGCAAACCATCAATTTCAACTTTGAGTGGGCGGGCGCGGTATCGACCGGGCTGGCGCAGGGCGCTGCGCACAGCTTCTGGCAGATCAATGGTCAGGCCTGGGATATCAATGACAAGACCTGCGCCGACCGGCCGATTGCCCGCCTGCAACTGGGTAAGAGTTATATCTTCGAGCTGCGTAACCTCAGTCAGTATCAGCACCCGATCCATCTGCACGGCATGACGTTTAAAGTGTTGGCATCGGACCGTAAATCGATCATCCCGTATTTCACCGACACTTACCTGCTGGGCAAGAATGAGCGCGCACGCGTCGCGCTGGTCGCGGATAATCCCGGGGTGTGGATGTTCCATTGCCATGTGATCGACCATATGGAAACCGGTCTGATGGCATCAATCGAGGTCGTTTAAGCGTGCGCCAACCCCTGATCATTGATCGCAGCCAGGATCAGCATTTTATGCGCGAGGCCCTGGCTCTGGCCGCCCAAGGCGCCGCTTTGGGTGAGGTGCCGGTCGGCGCGGTGCTGGTGCAGGATGGCCAGATTATCGGGCGCGGCTTTAACTGCCCGATCTCCACCCATGATCCCAGCGCCCACGCCGAGATGGTGGCGATTCGCGCCGCCGCGCAAGCCCTGGATAACTATCGCCTGCCGGGCAGCACCCTGTATGTGACCCTGGAACCGTGCAACATGTGCGCCGGGCTGATTGTGCATGCGCGGGTACAGCGCGTGGTGTATGGCGCCACCGAACCCAAGGCCGGGGTGGCGATCAGCCGAGGACAGTTTTTCAGCCAGGAATTTCTCAATCACAGGGTGTTGATCGAGGGCGGGGTGCTGGCGGAGGAGTGTGGTGCGGCGCTGAGTGCGTTCTTCAAAGCGCGGCGTGAGCAACGCTAGAACCTGCTCAAAGTCTGCTGCGCGTCGGCTCTGCTGCGTTAAAAACAGGCTGGAAGCCGCTTGCGGCTAACGCGCTTCAGCGCGACCCCGAAGGGGCGAGTGAAACGAGTAATGCTCATGTACAGCTCGTACACTCCGCTTCCCCGCCGCTTTGACCAGCCGGAGGCTGTTACTACGTAGCGCCTTGCATAGCTCTAGCTCGCGAGCCTTTGAGCAGGTCCTGTTAAAGCGGCGGGGTCTGTTCGTTGGGCTTACGCTTGTCGATGCCCGGCAGGTGCTGGCTGCTCTCGGCCAACTGCGAGCCTTCCAGCTGCGGTTGGGTCACCCAGGTGAGGATGTCGTAGTAGCGACGGATGTTGCGCACAAAGTGCACCGGTTCGCCGCCACGGGCATAGCCGTAGCGGGTTTTGCTGTACCACTGCTTCTGCGAGAGGCGCGGCAGGATTTTTTGCACATCCAGCCACTTGTTCGGATCCAGGCCTTCGGCTTCGGTGAGCTTGCGCGCATCTTCCAGATGACCGCCACCGATGTTGTAAGCGGCCAGGGCGAACCAGGTGCGATCGGGCTCCTGAATGCTCTCCGGCAGCTGGTTTTTCACGTGCACGATGTATTTGGCGCCGCCTTCGATGCTCTGCTTGGGGTTCAGGCGATCTGACACGCCCATGGCCTGGGCGGTGCGCAAGGTCAGCATCATCAGCCCGCGTACGCCGGTCTTCGAGGTGGCTGTGGGTTGCCAGAGAGATTCCTGATAACCCATGGCGGCGAGCAGGCGCCAGTCGACCTGATTGGCCTGGGCGGCTTCGCGGAAGTACTTCTCGTAGCGCGGAAGACGCTGCTGCAGGTGCTGGGCGAAGGTGTAAGCGCCGACGTAGCCGAGGACGTCGACGTGACCGTAATAGCGGTCCTTGAGGCGTTGCAGGCTGCCATTCTTCTGCGCGCGCTCGATAAAGGCGTTCATCTCGTCGAGCAGGCTGCGGTCTTCACCCGATGCGGTGGCCCAGGCCAGGTTTTGCGCATCGCCTAGATCAAAGGCCACGCGCACGTTGGAGAAGTACACCTGATTCATGGCCAGTTCGTTGGAGTCGACCAGGGTCAGGTCGATCTGCCCCTCATCGACCATGCGCAACAGGTCGACCACCTCTACCGCAGCAGACTCTTCATAACTCAGTTCGGGTAATTGCAGCTTGAGTGCTGCCAGCTGTTCGGCGTGGCTGCTGCCTTTAAGCACCAGAATGCGTTTGCCGAGCAGATCGTCCGGGCGGGTCGGGCGTTGTTGGCCATTGCGGTAGATCACCTGCGGGGTGACTTCCAGATAGGGCAGGGAGAATCGCGCCTGGGTTTGCCGTCCGTCGCTTTCCACCAGACCGGCCGCAGCCAGCACCGGGCCGTTGGGCTTGTTCAGGCTGGCAAACAATTCGTCGAGGTTATCGGCGGTTTCGATCTGCAATTCGACGCCCAAATCGTCGGCAAAGCGCTTCACCAGCTCATATTCGAAGCCGGTTTCGCCGTTACGGTCCTGGAAGTAGGTGGCCGGGCTGTTACGGGTGATCACCCGCAGTACACCCTCCGCCTGAACGCGCTCGAGTGTGCTGGGTTCTTCAGCACAGCCGCCGAGCAGCAGGAGGATTCCGATCACCGACAGCCAGCAGGCGCAGCGCGCACGGAACGCAGATTGGGCAAACATTGGCGCAGTATACGCAAAGCCCGCTGCGCACCATATATCGACAGCATCGGTCGTCTCTGTTAGCGCTGCGCGGCATCGAGCCCGCCGAATGCGCCTATTGGCAGGGCATGGGCGGCTTGTCCGAGGCGGCTAACAGAGCCTGGCCGCCACGGGTGCTGTCGGCGATGCTTTAGGCTAGAATGCACGGCCTCAAAGTACACCCCTTCCCAGAGGCTGTCCCCGATGTTGATCCTGCGCGGCGCTCCCGCCCTTTCTGCTTTCCGTCACGGCAAACTGCTTGAACAACTGAACAGCAAGGTGCCTGCGGTCACTGGCCTGTATGCCGAGTTCGCGCATTTCGCCGAAGTGTCTGGCGTGCTTAACGCCGACGAAGAGCAGGTATTGGCCCGTTTGCTGAAGTACGGCCCGAGTGTGCCGGTGCAGGAGCCCAATGGCCGCCTGTTTCTGACTATTCCGCGTTTCGGCACCATCTCGCCCTGGTCGAGCAAGGCCAGCGACATCGCCCGCAACTGCGGTCTGGCGAAGATTCAGCGCATCGAGCGCGGCCTGGCCTACTACGTCAGCGGCGAGCTGAATGCCGCCGAGGCGCAGCAGGTGGCGGATCTGTTGCATGACCGCATGACCCAGCTGGTGCTGGATAACCTCGAAGGCGCGGCGGCGCTGTTCAGCCACGCCCAGCCCAAACCGTTGACGGCGATCGACATTCTTGGCGGCGGCCGCGCCGCCTTGGAGCAGGCCAACGTCGAGTTGGGTCTGGCTCTGGCCGAAGATGAAATCGATTACCTGCTCAATGCTTTCCAGGGTCTGGGGCGCAACCCGCACGACATCGAGCTGATGATGTTCGCCCAGGCCAACTCCGAGCATTGCCGCCACAAGATCTTCAATGCCAGTTGGGATATCGACGGCGAAAGCCAGGACAAGTCGCTGTTCGGCATGATCAAGAACACCTACCAGATGCACAGCGAGAACGTGCTGTCCGCTTACAAGGACAACGCCTCGGTGATCGTCGGGCACACCGCTGGGCGTTTCTTCCCGAATCCGCAAACCCGCCAGTACGGCGCGGTGCAGGAACCGGTGCATATTCTGATGAAGGTGGAAACCCACAACCACCCGACCGCCATTTCCCCGTTCTCCGGTGCCTCCACCGGTTCCGGAGGCGAGATCCGCGACGAAGGTGCCACCGGCCGTGGCGCCAAGCCGAAGGCTGGGCTGACCGGCTTTACCGTCTCCAACCTGAACATCCCCGGTTTCGAACAGCCGTGGGAAGTGCCGTACGGCAAGCCCGAGCGCATCGTGACCCCGCTGGACATCATGATCGAAGGCCCGCTGGGTGGCGCGGCGTTCAACAACGAATTCGGCCGTCCGGCGCTGACCGGCTACTTCCGCACTTTCGAGCAAGCGATCAGCACGCCCCATGGCGACGAAGTGCGCGGCTACCACAAGCCGATCATGCTCGCCGGCGGCATGGGTAACATTCGTGCAGATCACGTGCAGAAAGGCGAGATCACCGTGGGCGCCAAGCTCATCGTGCTCGGCGGCCCGGCCATGCTGATCGGCCTGGGTGGCGGCGCGGCGTCGTCGGTTGCCACTGGTGCCAGCTCGGCTGATCTGGATTTCGCCTCGGTACAGCGCGAAAACCCGGAAATGGAACGCCGTTGCCAGGAGGTTATCGACCGCTGCTGGCAACTCGGCGACGCCAACCCGATTGCCTTTATCCATGATGTCGGCGCCGGTGGTATTTCCAACGCCTTCCCGGAGCTGGTCAATGACGGCGGCCGTGGCGGCCGTTTCGAACTGCGCAACGTGCCGAATGACGAGCCGGGCATGGCCCCGCACGAAATCTGGAGCAACGAGTCCCAGGAACGTTACGTACTGGCCGTCAGCGCTGTCGATTTCGAACGCTTCAAAGCCATTTGCGAGCGCGAGCGTTGCCCGTTTGCGGTCGTCGGCGAAGCCACCGAAGAAGCCCACTTGACCGTAACTGACAGCCACTTCGCCAATACCCCGGTGGACATGCCATTGGAAGTGCTGCTCGGCAAACCGCCGCGCATGCATCGCTCGGTGACCCGCGAAGCCGAACTGGGCGACGATTTTGCTGCCGCCAATGTGGATATCGACGAAGCGGTAACTCGCGTGCTGCATCACCCGGCCGTGGCCAGTAAGAGCTTCCTGATCACCATTGGTGACCGCACCATTACCGGTCTGGTTGCCCGCGACCAGATGGTTGGCCCGTGGCAGGTGCCGGTGGCCGATTGCGCCGTGACTGCCACCAGCTTTGATGTGTACACCGGTGAGTCGATGGCCATGGGCGAGCGCACGCCGCTGGCGCTGCTGGACGCCGCCGCCTCCGGGCGTATGGCGATTGGCGAGACGCTGACCAACCTGGCGGCCTCGCGCATCGAAAAACTCTCCGACATCAAGCTGTCCGCCAACTGGATGGCCGCTGCTGGCCACCCGGGCGAAGACGCGCGCCTGTACGACACCGTGAAAGCGGTCGGCATGCAGCTGTGCCCCGAGCTGGGCATCACCATTCCGGTGGGCAAAGACTCGATGTCGATGAAAACCCAGTGGCGCGATGAAGGTACGGATAAGAGCGTGACCTCGCCGCTGTCGTTGGTGGTGACCGGCTTTGCCCCGGTCAGCGATATTCGCAAGACCCTGACCCCGCAACTGCGCATGGACAAGGGCGAAACCGACCTGATCCTGATCGACCTGGGCCGTGGGCAGAACCGCATGGGCGCCTCGATCCTCACCCAGGTGTACGGCAAGCTCGGCACCCAGGCACCGGATGTGGATGACGCCGAAGACCTCAAGGCCTTCTTCGCGGTGATCCAGGGCCTGAATGCTGATGGCCATATTCTCGCTTACCACGACCGTTCCGACGGCGGCCTGCTGGTGACCGCGCTGGAAATGGCCTTTGCCGGCCATTGCGGCTTGAACCTGTTCCTCGATGCCTTGGCTGACGACCGCGCTGAGCTGGCTGCGGTGCTGTTCAACGAAGAGTTGGGTGCGGTGATTCAGGTGCATCAGGACGCTAGCCCGGAAGTGCTGGCGCAGTTCAGCGCCGCCGGTCTGGGCGACTGTGTGGCGGTGATCGGTCAGCCGGTCAACAGCGATGACGTGGCCATCAGCTTCAACGGTCAGCCGGTCTTCGGCGGTCAGCGCCGCTTGCTGCAGCGTCAGTGGGCGCAAACCAGCTACCAGATTCAGCGTCTGCGCGACAACGTGCAGTGCGCCGAGCAGGAGTTCGACGCCATCCTCGACGAGGAAAACCCGGGTTTGTCGGCCAAGCTCAGCTTCGACGTCAATCAGGACATCAGCGCGCCGTATATCCGCAAGGGTGTGCGCCCGCAGATCGCTGTTCTGCGTGAGCAGGGTGTCAACGGTCAGGTGGAAATGGCTGCGGCCTTCGATCGTGCGGGTTTCAGTGCGATCGACGTGCACATGAGCGATATCCTCAGCGGTCGCGTCAGTCTTGAAGAGTTCAAGGGCCTGGTCGCCTGCGGCGGTTTCTCCTACGGCGACGTACTGGGTGCCGGCGAAGGCTGGGCCAAGTCGATCCTGTTCAACAGCCGCGCCCGCGATGGCTTCCAGGCGTTCTTCGAGCGCAAGGACAGCTTTGCCCTTGGCGTGTGCAACGGCTGCCAGATGATGAGCAACCTGCACGAGCTGATCCCCGGTACCGAGTTCTGGCCGCATTTCGTGCGCAACCGCTCCGAGCAGTTCGAAGCGCGCGTGGCGATGGTCCAGGTACAGGAGTCGGCATCGATCTTCCTGCAGGGCATGGCCGGTTCGCGTATGCCAATTGCCATCGCCCACGGCGAAGGTCATGCCGAGTTCGAGAACGAGGAAGCCTTGCTTGAAGCCGATCTGTCCGGCTGTGTGGCCATGCGCTTTATCGACAACCACGGCAAAGTCACCGAAACCTACCCGGCCAACCCGAACGGTTCGCCGCGCGGGATCACCGGTCTGACCAGCCGTGACGGCCGTGTGACCATCATGATGCCGCACCCGGAGCGGGTATTCCGCGCCGTGCAGAACTCCTGGAAGCCGGATGACTGGCAGGAAGATGCAGGCTGGATGCGCATGTTCCGCAACGCCCGCGTGTGGGTGGATTAACAGCGGCCGCAATGCGGCTCTCTGCTGACCCTCTCCCGCTTGTGGGAGAGGGTGCCCGAAGGGCGGGAGAGGGCGTGTGAATCCGCAATACTCTGTTTTGCCTGAGGTGCGCCAGGTCAAACCTGGCGATACTTTATTGCTGTGCCGCTGCGGGCGTTCGTCCCAGCTTCCCGATTGTATTTCTGCCTGCCCTGATGCGCTTGAGCTGCAGCCTGAGCGTGAACAGTTTCTGCTGTTGTGCCGTTGTGGCCAATCACAGCGCCTACCCTATTGTGATGGCCGGCATAATCAGCCGGTGCAGGGCTTGAGGGCCCGTTGGCGGCGCTTCTGGCGTGGCTTGTAGCGTGCGTCAGGATTGAACACTCGGCCAATGATCGGGTCATAGGAAGCAAGTGTGATACGCCTCGCGAACCGCGAATAGGGCAAAGTGCCATTATTGTGTGGCATCATTAGCGCGCTGTTTTTATCAGTCTTGCCGGTGGGGACCTCGATGTACAAACTGTGTTTTTATGTGCCTGAAACCCATCTGGAAACGGTGAAATCCGCCGTGTTCAGCGCGGGTGGTGGCCGTATCGGTCAGTATGATCAGTGCTGTTGGCAGGTGCTTGGGCAGGGGCAGTTTCGCGCCCTGGAAGGCAGTCAACCGTTTATCGGGCAGCCAGGGCAGGTGACTCAGGTGGCGGAGTGGAAAGTTGAGTTGGTGGTGGCCGACGAGCTGATCCACGATGCGGTCAAGGCCATGAAAAAGCAGCATCCCTATGAGACACCCGCCTTCGAGGTATGGCGTCTTTCAGACATCCAGTTCTAAGTGCAGAGCGGCTGCGGCAGGCCCGCAGGACTCTGCGTTCGAATATGAAAAAGGCACCTTCAAGGTGCCTTTTTTGTGCCTGCCTTTCAGGGCCGAATTTCGATCAGCGTGCCGTCTTTGACCAGTGACCAGACCTCACGCATGTCGATGTTCTTCATGGCGATACAGCCTTCGGTCCAGTCCAGGGTATGGAAGAACCATTCGGGGTATTCCTCGTCCAGCGGCGTGCCGTGGATCATGATCATGCCGCCGGCCGGTACGCCCTTGGCGCGGGCTTGCGCCTGGTCGCGGGCGTTGGGGTAGGAGATGTGCATGGACAGGTTGTACTTGTCGCTGGTCTTGCGCCAGTCGATCCAGTAGAAGCCTTCCGGGGTGCGCAGATCGCCTTCGCGCTGCTTGGCCCCTTCCGGCTGTTTGCCCAATGAAATACGGTAGGACTTGAGCGTGTCGCCGCGGCTGATCAGGTGCAGCTTGCGCTCGGACTTGACCACCAGCACCTTGTCGATGGTTTTGCCGTTGAGGCTTGGGGTGGTGTTGGCGTGGCCAGTCAGGGCAACGGTCAGGCAGAGTAGGGCGAACAACCAGCGCATCGTAATTCCCATGGATCAAAAGGCTTTCTTGTAATGTGCGCGCAAGGCTTCAAGCGGCTCGTTGCGGACCGGGTAGTGCTGCTGCAGGCGATCCGCGAAGTAGCATTCTAAGGTACGCCCGATGGTCGGGAAAGCCAGCTCTGACCAGGGGATGTCCTGTTCGTGAAACAGCTGCACCTCCAGGCTTTCCTCGCCCGGGGCAAAGTCCAGGTCGACCAGTTCGGCGCGAAATAGCATGTACACCTGATTGATGTGCGGCAGGTCGAACAGGGTATACAGGCTCAGGCTGCGCACCCGGGCGCAGGCTTCTTCATGGGTTTCACGAGCGGCGGCCTGCTCCAGGGTTTCGCCGTTTTCCATAAAGCCGGCGGGCAGTGTCCAGTAGCCACGCCGTGGCTCGATGGCGCGGCGGCACAGCAATACCTGTTCGCCCCATACCGGCAGGCAGCCGGCAATAATGCGCGGGTTCTGGTAATGCACGGTCTGGCACTGTGCGCAGACATGACGTAGGCGAGTGTCGCCCTGCGGGATGATATGGCTGATCGGGCTGCCACAATTGCTACAGAACTTCATGCCAGGTCCTCGCTGCGTGTCGGCTATCTTGGCGTGCATGCCGGGTGCTCGGCAAGCGACCTGAACGCTTGGTTATCGAGCGCCTGAATGATGCTTGGCAGCGGTACGGGGCTTGGGCCGTGCGCTGCTTTCATGCCATGATCGACGGCAGAATAAAAGACCGAGAATCCCCATGCTGGACGAGTTGCTCCATCGCATGCGCGGCTATAGCCCGCTCAGTTTGCAGATCGACAAACACTACCCTGAAGCTGCAGTGCTGGTGCCCATCACCCGCAGTGACGAACCGGAAGTGGTGCTGACCCTGCGCGCCAGTGGTTTGTCCACGCACAGTGGCGAAGTGGCCTTTCCCGGTGGTCGGCGCGACCCTGATGATGCTGATCTGGTACAGACCGCCCTGCGCGAAGCCGAGGAGGAGATCGGCCTGCCGCCGGGCCTGGTTGAGGTGGTGGGGCCACTCAGTACGCTGGTATCGCGGCACGGTATTAAGGTCACACCCTACGTAGGTCTGGTGCCGGATTTTGTCGAATACCGGCCCAATGACGGTGAGATTGCTGCGGTGTTTGCTGTGCCGCTGGCATTCTTTCGCGAGGATCCGCGGGAAACCACGCACCGTATCGATTACCTCGGGCGCAGCTGGTATGTGCCGAGTTACCGCTATGGCGAATATAAAATCTGGGGGCTGACGGCGATCATGCTGGTCGAGTTGGTCAACCTGGTGTTCGATGATGTGCATATCGATATGCACCAGCCGCCCGAGCACTTTATCAAGCTCACCTGAGCTTATGAGGAAGCAGCCATGAAATATCGACTGGGTTCGTCCAGCGTCGACGCCCATCCAGAGAGCTGGGTTGCACCTAATGCCACCCTAGTGGGCAAGGTCAAATTGGAATCGGGGGCCAGCGTGTGGTTTAACGCCGTGCTGCGCGGCGATAACGAGCTGATTCATATCGGCGAGAACAGCAACGTGCAGGACGGCACGGTGATGCACACCGATATGGGCTTTCCGCTGACTATCGGCAAGGGCGTGACCATTGGCCATAACACCATGCTGCACGGCTGCACCGTGGGCGATTACAGCCTGATCGGCATCAATGCGGTGATCCTCAATGGCGCGAAAATCGGTAAAAACTGCATCATCGGCGCTAATAGCCTGATCGGTGAAGGCAAGGAAATTCCTGATGGTTCGCTGGTCATGGGCTCGCCCGGCAAAGTGGTGCGTGAGCTGACCGAGCCGCAGAAAAAGATGCTCGAAGCCAGCGCCGCACACTACGTGCACAACGCTCAACGCTATGCCCGTGATCTGGCGGTACAGGACGACTCATGAGCAACGAACGTCCCGTCGCCTCGCCCTGCGTACATGTCTGCGCGTTGGACGATGAAGATATCTGCATCGGCTGCCAGCGTACGGTCGCCGAAATTACCCGCTGGAGCCTGATGGACAACAGCGAGCGCCGTGAGGTGCTGATGCGTTGTCATGAGCGGGCCAAAGCCAAAGGCATTCTGCTGTAACTTTCTTGATCAGTTTGAGGACTCCCCATGCCCCGTATCGGAACCCCTTTGTCGCCGAGCGCGACCCGCGTGCTGTTGTGTGGCTCTGGCGAGCTGGGCAAGGAGGTGGTGATCGAGTTGCAACGACTTGGCGTCGAGGTGATTGCCGTTGATCGTTACGCCAATGCGCCGGCCATGCAGGTGGCGCACCGCAGCCATGTGATCAACATGCTCGACGGCGCCGCCCTGCGTGCAGTGATTGAGCTGGAACAGCCGCACTACATCGTTCCGGAAATCGAGGCGATTGCCACTGCGACCCTGGTCGAGTTGGAAAACGAAGGTTTTACCGTAATCCCTAGCGCCCGCGCTGCACAGCTGACCATGAACCGTGAAGGCATTCGCCGTTTGGCCGCCGAAGAATTGGGGCTGCCGACCTCGCCGTATCAGTTTGCCGACTCCTTCGAGCAGTGCCGTGCAGCGGTTGAAAGCATCGGCTTTCCCTGCCTGATCAAGCCGATCATGAGTTCGTCGGGCAAAGGCCAGTCGGTGCTGAAAAGTCTGGATGACCTGCAAGCCGCCTGGGATTACGCCCAGGCCGGCGGCCGTGCCGGCAAGGGCCGGGTGATAGTCGAGGGCTTTATCGATTTCGATTATGAAATCGCGCTGCTTACCGTGCGCCACAGTGGCGGCACCACCTTCTGTGCCCCGGTTGGCCATCGTCAGGTCAAGGGGGACTACCAGGAGTCCTGGCAGCCGCAGCCGATGAGCGTCAAGGCTCAGGCTGAAGCCGAGCGCATCGCCCTGGCGGTGACCGGCTCGCTGGGCGGACGCGGGCTGTTTGGCGTTGAACTGTTCGTCAAAGGTGATCAGGTGTGGTTCTGCGAAATCTCCCCGCGCCCGCACGACACCGGCCTGGTCACCCTGATTTCCCAGGATCTGTCCGAATTCGCCCTGCACGCACGGGCGATTCTCGGTTTGCCGATTCCAGCCATTCGTCAGTTCGGCCCATCGGCTTCTGCGGTGATCTTGGTTGAGGGGGAATCGCAGCAAGTCAGCTTCGGCAACCTCGGCGCGGCCCTGGCCGAGGCGGATACTGCTCTGCGCCTGTTCGGCAAGCCGGAAGTCAGCGGTCAGCGGCGTATGGGTGTGGCGCTGGCGCGAGATGAGTCGTTACAAGCGGCGCGGGCCAAGGCCACGCGTGCGTCGCAGGCGGTCAAGGTCGAACTGTGAGTGCGTTGCGCGCCTATGCCTGGTGGCTGGGTTTGGCGCTGTTGGCACCGATTGCCTTGCCGCTGGCGGTGCACACGCGGCGTAACGCGCTGCGTTTACCACCAGCTAGCGGGCCGCTGAATGGTGTGGCGGGCGCGGACTTGCCGGGTGAGCCGCTACGCCTGCTAGTGCTGGGTGAGTCGACTGTGGTTGGCGTGGGGGTGGATGAGCTGCATGCCGCGTTGGTCGGGCAGTTGGCTGCAACACTGGCTGCGCGCAGCGGTCGTCCGGTTGCCTGGCGTGCGTGCGGTGAAAACGGCATTACCGCCACGCAGGCCCATGAGCGGCTGTTGCCGCAGGTGTTGGGTCAACCCTTTGATCTGGCGCTGCTGGTGTTTGGCGTCAACGACACTACCCATCTGACGTCACTGCCGCGTTGGGAGGCGGCGCTTGGCGGTATGGCGCAAGCCTTGGCTGTTCGTGGCGCTCGGGTGGTGTTTAGCAGCGTGCCGCCGCTGCAGCATTTCACGGCCTTGCCCTGGCTGCTGCGGCGTTTGCTCGGCATGCGTGCCGCTCTGCTGGATGCGCGTCTGCGCCGGCTGGCTGCGCGTCAGGGGGCAGGGCATCATGCGGTCGAGTTGGAGTTTTCCGCCGAGTACCTGGCGCGTGATGGTTATCATCCGTCAGCGCTCGGGTATCGCGTATGGGCTGAGGGGCTGGCCCTCAATCTGCTGCCGGCGGTTCGGCCTTAGGTTTGGTTTTGGCCTGCCAGATGCGTACGCTTTTCACCCGGTTCTCGGCGGCCTGCAGGATTTCCAGGCGGTAAGGGCCGATCTTCAGGCACACCGCGCTATCGGGAATGCTTTCCAGGGCTTCGGTGATCAGGCCGTTGAGGGTTTTCGGCCCGTCGCTGGGCAGGTGCCAGTCCAGCGCCTTGTTGATTTCGCGGATATAGGCGGCGCCATCGATGACCTGGGTGCCATCTTCCTGGGGGTGAATATCCGGGCTGCGCAGGGTGTCCTGGTTGCTGAAGTCACCGACGATTTCTTCGAGGATATCTTCCAGGGTGACAATGCCGATGACATCGCCATATTCGTCCACCACGATGCCAATTCGGCGCTTCTGCTTCTGGAAGTTGATCAGCTGGGTCGACAGCGGCGTGCCTTCCGGCACGAAGTAGGGCTCGTTGCAGGCTGCCAGTAGCGCTTCTTTGCTCAGCTGGTTGTGCGTCAGCAGTCGGGCAATCTGGCGCATGTGCACGATGCCTTCGATCTGATTGATGTCCGTGCGAAACACCGGCAGGCGGGTGTGGGTGGTATTGGTCAACTGGTTGATGATGCTGTCGAGGTCATCTTCCAGATTGATCCCGGTGACTTCGTTGCGCGGGATCATGATGTCATCCACCGTCACCCGTTCCAGGTCGAGAATGCCGAGCAGCATGTCCTGGCGATTTTTCGGCAGCTCATGCCCGGACTCGCGCACCACGCTGCGCAGTTCCTCGGTGGTCAGGCTGTCGCTGCTCTTGCTGGTGGGGTCGACGCCCAGCAGTCTGAGCAGGCCGTTGGTGATCCAGCCCAGCAGAATGACCAGCGGATAAAACAGTTTGAGTAGCAGCAACAGCGGCAGGCTGAACGGGTAGGCGACCCGTTCTGGATGCAAGGCTGCCAGGGTCTTGGGGGTGATTTCACCGAAGATCAGCAGTGCCAGGGTCAGGCCGATTGTCGCGATGGCGATTCCAGCCTCGCCCCAGAGTTTGATGGCCAGCACTGTGGCGATGGCAGACGCGAAAATATTGACGAAGTTGTTACCGATCAGGATGGTGCCGAGCAGACGATCCGGTCGGCTGAGTAGCGAGCTGACGCGCTTGGCTCCGCGATGACCTTCTTTGGTCAGATGCTTGAGGCGGTAGCGGTTAAGGCTGAGGATGCCGGTTTCCGAACTGGAGAAAAACGCTGAGCAAAGCAGCAGAAATATCAACAGGCCGAACAGAAAGCCGGGGTGTGCGTTTTCCACGGAAGGGGTCTCAGATATGCAGGATAAATTCGCGAACCAGCTTGCTGCCGAAGTAGGCCAGCATCAGCAGGCAGAAGCCCGCCAGGGTCCAGCGAATCGCTTTATGGCCGCGCCAGCCGAGTTGGTGGCGACCCCATAGCAGCACGGCAAAAACCACCCAGGCGAAGAAGGACAGGAAGGTCTTGTGCGCCAGGTGCTGGGCGAACAGGTCATTGATAAACAGCGCGCCGGACAGCAGTGACAGCGACAGCAGTGCCCAGCCAGCCCAGAGGAAGCCGAACAGCAGGCTTTCCATGGTCTGCAGGGGCGGGAAGTTCTTGATCAGCCCGGAGGGGTGTTTGTGCTTGAGCTGATGGTCCTGCAGCAGCAGGAGCAGCGACTGGAACACGGCGATGGTCAGCATGCCGTAAGCGGTTACGGACAGCAGGATGTGCGCCAGGATGCCGGGAGCCTCATCAATCGGCCGGCTTGTGCCGCTGGGCATGAACTGTGCGAGCAGGACCGTCAGAAAGCCCAGCGGAAACAGCAGAATCAGCAGGTTTTCCACAGGGATGCGCGCGCAAGCCAGCAGGGTCAGCAAAATGACCGAGGCGGCAATCAGGCTGGCGGCGTTGAAAAAGTCCAGTGACAGACCTGTCGGGCTGTACATCTGCATGAACAGGCTGCTGGTATGAAAGAGCAGGGCGAAAACGCCGAGCACAACCAGCAGGCGCTTGTTGATGGTGCTGCGCTGTTGCAGGCGCAGGCCTTGGTAAGACGCGGCTGCCGCGTATAAGCAGGCGGCGGCGAGGCTGGGTAACAGAGGGTGCATAAGTCCTTGTCAGGCAAACCCGGAAGACGCGCAGTGTGGCATACAACCGTCGCGCCACGAAAGCGTCTGGCTTTGTCAGCGGACCAGGCGCGGTGGCGATGAAACGCCAACAGACCTGGTCACTCTTCGCTATAATCCGCCGCCTGTTACAAGCCTACCCTCGGCTCGGTTGAGCCTGAAAGGAACGAGCATGTTTGAAAATCTGACAGATCGTCTCTCACAGACCCTGCGCAATGTTACTGGCAAGGCCAAGCTGAGCGAAGACAACATCAAGGATACGCTGCGCGAAGTGCGCATGGCCTTGCTGGAAGCCGACGTGGCACTGCCTGTGGTCAAGGACTTCGTTAATAAGGTCAAGGATCGTGCGGTCGGCACCGAAGTGTCGAAGAGCCTGACCCCAGGCCAGGCCTTCGTGAAGATCGTGCGTGCCGAGCTCGAAGAGCTGATGGGTGCGGCCAACGAAGACCTTGCGCTGAATGCCGTACCGCCCGCCGTGGTGCTGATGGCGGGTCTGCAGGGCGCGGGTAAGACCACCACCGTCGGCAAGCTGGCGCGCTTCCTTAAAGAGCGCAAGAAGAAAACCGTGATGGTGGTCTCGGCTGACGTTTACCGTCCGGCCGCGATCAAGCAGCTGGAAACCCTGGCCAATGATATTGGCGTGACCTTCTTTCCGTCGGATATCAGCCAGAAGCCGGTGGCGATTGCCGAGGCGGCGATCAAGGAAGCCAAGCTCAAATTTATCGACGTGGTGCTGGTGGATACTGCCGGTCGTCTGGCCATTGATGCCGAGATGATGGCGGAAATCCAGGCGCTGCACGGGGCGATCAAACCGGTAGAAACCCTGTTCGTGGTCGACGCCATGACGGGGCAGGACGCGGCTAACACCGCCAAGGCGTTCAATGATGCGCTGCCGCTGACCGGGGTCGTACTGACCAAGGTTGACGGCGATGCCCGTGGTGGTGCCGCGCTGTCGGTGCGGCATATCACCGGCAAGCCGATCAAGTTCATCGGTATGGGTGAGAAAACCGAGGCGCTCGAGCCCTTCCATCCGGATCGGATTGCCTCGCGCATTCTCGGTATGGGTGATGTGCTCAGCCTGATCGAGCAGGCCGAACAGACCCTGGATCGCGAGAAAGCCGAGAAGCTCACCAAAAAGCTGAAGAAGGGCAAGGGCTTCGATCTCGAAGACTTCCGCGACCAGCTGCAACAAATGAAGAACATGGGTGGCCTTGGCGGCCTGATGGACAAGCTGCCGCAGATGGGCGGTGTCAATCTGGCGCAGATGGGCAATGCCCAGGGTGCGGCCGAGAAGCAGTTCAAACAGATGGAGGCGATCATCAATTCGATGACGCCGGCCGAGCGTCGCGATCCGGAGATTATCAGTGGCTCGCGCAAGCGCCGCATCGCCATGGGTTCCGGTACCCAGGTGCAGGACATTGGTCGCTTGATCAAGCAGCACAAGCAGATGCAGAAAATGATGAAAAAATTCACTGCTAAAGGCGGTATGGCCAAGATGATGCGCGGCATGGGTGGGATGATGCCGGGCGGTCTGCCGAAGCTGTAACAGCAGTAATAAAGGCTGCGTGTGGGCTGGCGAGAGTGTTTGCCAGCCTGATGCGCAGCCAGCACCGACCGGCGGCTTGAAAAAGAGATTTGCAAAAAGCCGGATAATCCTTAGAATATGCGGCCTTTCGGGCCTAGTGCCCTATGCTTGCATTTCAGTTTTGCAGCACCGACTACAGGAAAGAAGTTCAATGGTAACCATCCGTCTTGCCCGTGGCGGCTCCAAAAAGCGCCCGTTCTACCACCTGACCGTGACCAACAGCCGCAATGCGCGCGATGGTCGCTTCGTTGAGCGTATTGGTTTCTTCAACCCGGTTGCTTCGGGTGCAGAAGTCAAGCTGTCGGTTAACCAAGAGCGTGCCGCTTACTGGCTCGGTCAAGGTGCACAGCCGTCTGAGCGCGTAGCTCAGCTGCTCAAGGAAGCTGCTAAGGCTGCAGCCTAAGCATCATGAGCATGACGCCAGCTCCCGCCGAGGGCCTTGTAGTTCTCGGCAAGATTGTCTCGGTGCATGGCGTAAAGGGTGATGTGAAGGTGTATTCCTTTACCGAGCCTTTGACCAACGTGCTCAATTACCCTCACTGGACGCTAAAGCGTGACGGCGAGGTTAAGCAAGTTGAAGTGGCCGGTGGACGTTTGCAGGGCAAAGTCCTGGTGGCAAAGCTTAAGGGTCTGGATGATCGCGAAGTGGCTCGTACCTTCGCGGGTTTTGACATTTGTGTGCCTCGTAGCCAGTTACCGGAACTTAGCGACGGCGATTACTACTGGTATCAGTTGGAAGGCCTCAAGGTTATTGATCAGGCAGGGCAGTTGCTCGGTAAGGTTGATCACCTGTTTGAGACCGGTGCCAACGATGTGATGGTGGTCAAACCCTGCACCGACAGCCTGGATGGTCGCGAGCGCCTGTTGCCCTACACCGAGCAATGTGTGCTGTCGATTGATCTGGTCGCTGGCGAAATGCGGGTCGACTGGGATGCGGACTTCTAAGCCTGATGTCAAATCTGCGCGTTGAAGTTATTACGCTGTTTCCGGAAATGTTTGCCGCTATCAGCGAATATGGCATTACCAGCCGAGCGGTGAAGCAGGGCCTGTTGCAATTGACCTGCTGGAATCCGCGCAGCTACACCACAGATCGCCATCACACCGTTGATGACCGGCCTTTTGGTGGTGGCCCGGGCATGGTGATGAAGATCAAGCCGCTTGAAGATGCTTTGCTTGATGCAAGGCAGGCTACAGGTGGTGCGGCCAAGGTGATCTACCTGTCGCCGCAAGGTCGCCAGCTGACGCAGTCAGCAGTACGCGAACTGGTTAACGAAGAGGCTTTAATCCTCATCGCAGGTCGCTACGAAGGCATCGATGAGCGCTTTATTGAGGCGCATGTCGATGAAGAATGGTCGATTGGGGATTACGTCCTGTCTGGCGGTGAGCTGCCGGCCATGGTGCTGATCGACGCGGTAACGCGCCTTTTGCCTGGTGCATTGGGTCATGCAGACTCGGCCGAGGAAGACTCCTTTACGGATGGCTTGCTCGACTGCCCGCACTACACCCGTCCGGAGGTGTATGCGGATAAACGTGTTCCCGAAGTGTTGCTTAGTGGCAACCACGAACACATCCGGCGTTGGCGTTTGCAGCAGTCCCTTGGTCGGACCTACGAGCGACGCGCCGATCTTCTGGAAAGCCGCTCGCTTTCTGGAGAAGAGAAAAAGCTGCTGGAGGAATACGTCCGCCAGCGGGACGATAGTTAATGTATCGATGACCGGCCGAGGCCTGTCTTAGGAGCGCAGCATGACCAACAAGATTATTCAGCAGCTCGAAGCTGAGCAGATGAGCAAAGAAATCCCGACTTTCGCGCCAGGCGACACTGTTGTCGTCCAGGTTAAAGTGAAAGAAGGTGACCGTCAGCGTCTGCAGGCTTTCGAAGGCGTTGTTATCGCCAAGCGTAACCGTGGTCTGAACAGTGCCTTCACTGTTCGCAAGATCTCCAACGGTGTTGGCGTTGAGCGTACTTTCCAGACCTACAGCCCGCTGGTCGACAGCCTGGCTGTGAAGCGTCGCGGTGACGTGCGCAAAGCCAAGCTGTACTACCTGCGTGACCTGTCCGGTAAGGCAGCGCGCATCAAGGAAAAGCTGTCCTAAGTTCGGACGCTTCTCTGAAAAAAGCAGCCTTCGGGCTGCTTTTTTCGTTTATGGGCCGATGACTGGTGAGTTTCCGGCCTCAGCTCTGCCCATGTGGTCGCGTGTCAATAATCCCAAGAGTCGCCCGCAGCGCTGTGGCAGCTGCATCCGATTGAATCTGGCAGTAGTGGCATGACCCCGAGAGAGCAGGAAATTCAGCGGCGCACCGCATTATCGGAAACCCGCGTGGCCAAGGCGGTATTTCCGCCGACCACCAATCATCACAACACCCTCTTCGGTGGTACGGCGCTGGCCTGGATGGACGAAGTGTCGTTTATCGCTGCCACGCGCTTCTGTCGCTTGCCGCTGGTGACGGTGTCGTCGGATCGCATCGATTTCAAGCACGCGATACCGGCCGGCTCAATCGTCGAGCTGATTGGTCGGGTGATCAAGGTGGGCACCACCAGCCTCAAGGTTGAGGTTGAGGTATTTGTCGAAAGCATGAACAGTGACGCCCGCGAGCGGGCGATCAGTGGTGTGTTCAGTTTTGTTGCGATCGATGAGCGGCAGAAACCGGTGCCTGTGCTGCCGTGCTGAGCGTAGGCCCTGTTCCTACTGATGCAGGCTGATCTTCAGGGATGCCTGCGACAGGTCGATATCGTGCAGGCTCAGGCTACCCATGCTCTGGCCCTGCGGGGCGCCAGCGACACGGATATTGTCGAAGCGCAGCTCACCAATCGAGCTGGGTAGGCGCACATTGATCGAGCCGTCGGCGTTGATCACCGAGGTCAGCTTGCTGGTGTCGTACTGCACGTCTTTCATTGAAGTTTCCGCTTCGAGACTGCTCAGTACCGGCATCACCAGTTTGCTCAGTTGGCCAACGGTGCCGAGGCCGTCGCCACTGCCAGCCTGGAGAAACAGGCCCTGCAGCACATCGTCGAGACCTTGGGCGCTGACATTGCTCATTTCCAGGTCGCTCAAGGGGCGCAGGCCTCGCGGTGTCTGCTCCTGGCTGACCGCGCTGACTTGTGAGCGCGGCGCGTCAGCGCTGGCGATCTGGAAGGGTGTTAGCAGGGCTGCGATCAGAGTGGCGGCGAGGCGCAGGTTGCTCTGCTTGCTCAGGGCCTTTTTCAGCTGGCGTTCGCTCAGCCAGCCCTGCTCGATAAGGATCTCACCCAGGCGCTTCTGGCTGGTGAGTTGCAGTTTGATGGCAGCATCCAGCTGACCGCGGTTAATCAGTCCCTTGTTGATCAGAATCTGACCAAGGCGTGAGTGCTGTTGGCTGGACATCGCGTGGGCCCATTGTGCTGTAGTGGCGTGATGCAATCATGGTCTGCAAATGGCTGCCTGTCACCCACCCAAAGATAGGGTGACGTCGGCTTTCAGCGCTGGTCTAGCGACCGTTGGTCGGCTGCCAATCTGTGAGCAGATGCAGTGCGTGAGGCTGGTCGAAGGTGCCGTGCTGGTGGACACTAGCCCAACTGTTCAATGAGGTTATTTGATGCCTGCTATCGACCATCCACTGATTGAGCGTTTTCTGGAGTCGCTCTGGCTGGAAAAGGGCTTGTCAGCTCATACGCGGGCGGCGTATCGCAGTGATCTGGCGTTGTTCAATGGTTGGTTGCAGGCGCGTGATGTACAGCTGGTAGATGCTGGGCGTGAACTTGTTCTGGATCACTTGGCCTGGCGCCTGAATGCAGGCTACAAGGCGCGCTCCACGGCGCGGCTGCTCTCGGGGTTGCGCGGGTTCTACCGGTTTCTTCTGCGTGAACAGTTGATCAGTCGTGATCCGACCTTGCAGGTTGACTTGCCGCAGCTGGGGCGGCCACTGCCCAAGTCGCTGTCCGAAGCCGATGTTGAGGCGTTGCTGGCTGCCCCCGAGCTGGATGACCCAATAGGTCTGCGCGACCGGGCGATGCTGGAGGTGCTATATGCCTGCGGTTTGCGCGTGAGCGAGCTAATTGGCCTGACGCTGGAGCAGGTCAATCTGCGTCAGGGTGTGTTGCGCGTATTCGGCAAGGGCAGCAAGGAGCGCCTGGTGCCGCTGGGTGAAGAGGCGATTGCCTGGATTGAGCGCTACAGCAAGGAGGCGCGGCCGTTTCTGCTGGATGGCAAGCCCAGTGATGTGCTGTTTCCCAGTCAGCGTGGCGAGCAGATGACCCGGCAAACCTTCTGGTACCGAATCAAGCATCAGGCCAAGGTGGCGGGGATCAGCAAGAGCCTGTCGCCGCACACCTTGCGTCATGCGTTCGCCACCCATTTGCTCAATCATGGAGCTGATTTGCGCGTGGTACAGATGCTCCTTGGGCACAGTGACCTGTCGACCACGCAGATCTACACCCATATCGCCCGGGCGCGGTTGCAAGAGCTGCATGCGCAGCACCACCCGCGCGGCTGAGAGTGCCGCCTGGCCTGCCGTGGTCGGTCTGTTCGGGCTTCTATGGTAGGCTGTGCCGATTATTCGTCAGAGTGTCTTTCGACAGGAGTTTGTATGCGTTTCAACCGCATTGTTGTCGCGTTGGCCTTGGGGCTGGTCAGCACCATGGGTGTTGCCGCTGATCCTGATCAGGCCATCCGTAGCACGCTCAAGGCGATTGACCCTGAGCTGCCAATCGAAGCTATTGCCGAGAGCCCGATGACCGGTCTTTATCAAGTTCAGCTGCAAGGTGGCCGCCAGCTGTATGCCAGTGAAGATGGCCAGTTCCTGCTGCAGGGCTACCTGTTTCAGGTCAAGGATGGCAAACCGGTCAACCTGACCGAAGCCGCCGAGAGCAAGGGCGTGGTCAAGCTAATGGAGGCCATTCCTGCTGCTGAAATGGTGGTGTTTGCGCCCAAACAGCCGAAAACCCATATCACCGTGTTCACCGACACCGATTGCGGCTACTGCCAGAAGCTACACAGCGAAGTGCCTGAGTTGAACCGCTTGGGTGTTGAGGTGCGTTATCTGGCCTTCCCGCGTCAGGGGCTGGAAAGTCCGGCGGCCAAGGAACTGTCGAACGTCTGGTGCGCCAAGGATCGTCAGGATGCGATGAATCGTGCGAAAGCCCGTCAGGGTGTGGCTGATGCGCAATGCGACAGCCCGGTCGCCAAGCAGTACGCCCTGGGTCAGATGGTCGGAGTCAGTGGTACGCCGGCCATCGTGCTGGCCAACGGCAAGATCATTCCGGGTTATCAGCCGGCTCCACAGCTGGCGAAAATTGCTCTGGAATCCAAGTGATCCGAGGCTTGCGCCTGATTGACTATTAAACAGCCGCTTCGTATGGTGCGGCTCTTTTTCTACGGCCGGGGCTTGCTCCGGCCGTTTTACGCAGTGCAGATGGGGAGTTCAGTGTGAAACCGGTGAAAGTAGGCATCTGTGGGCTGGGTACCGTCGGTGGCGGTACGTTGAATGTACTGAAGCGAAATGCCGAGGAAATCACCCGGCGCGCAGGGCGCGGTATTGAAGTCGCCCAGATCGCCATTCGCTCGCCCAAGCCGCAGTACGATACGACCGGTATTAGCATCACCAGCGATGTGTTTGAGTTGGTGAACAACCCTGAGATCGACATTGTTATCGAGTTGATTGGCGGTTACACGCTGGCCAAGGAGCTGGTGCTTAAAGCCATCGACAATGGCAAGCACGTGGTCACCGCGAACAAGGCACTGATCGCCGTGTACGGCAATGAAATCTTCGCCAAGGCCCGTGAGAAAGGCGTGATCGTTGCTTTCGAAGCCGCTGTTGCTGGCGGTATCCCGGTGATCAAGGCGATTCGTGAAGGCCTGGCGGCCAACCGCATCAACTGGCTGGCCGGCATCATCAATGGCACGGGCAACTTTATCCTCAGCGAGATGCGCGAAAAAGGCCGTGCCTTTGCCGATGTGCTGGCCGAAGCGCAGGCGCTGGGGTATGCCGAAGCCGATCCGACCTTCGATGTTGAGGGTATCGACGCCGCGCACAAGCTGACCATCCTGGCGTCCATCGCCTTTGGTATCCCGCTGCAGTTCGACAAGGCCTACACCGAAGGCATCACCAAGCTGACCACTGCCGACGTGAACTATGCCGAAGCGCTGGGCTATCGCATCAAGCACCTCGGTGTGGCTCGTCGCACTGACGCCGGTATCGAGCTGCGCGTTCACCCGACGCTGATTCCGGCGGATCGCCTGATCGCCAACGTCAATGGTGTGATGAACGCGGTGATGGTCAATGGCGATGCTGCTGGCAGCACGCTGTTCTACGGTGCTGGTGCCGGCATGGAACCGACCGCGTCTTCGGTCATTGCCGATCTGGTTGACGTTGTGCGTGCACTGACCGCAGATCCGACCAACCGTGTGCCGCACCTGGCCTTCCAGCCGGACTCGCTGTCCGATCATCCGATTCTGCCAATCGAGGCCTGTGAGAGCGCTTATTACCTGCGCATCCAGGCCAAGGACCATCCGGGCGTGCTGGCTCAGGTGGCGAGCATCCTGTCGGCGCGTGGCATCAACATCGAATCGATCATGCAGAAGGAAGCAGAGGAGCAGGACGGCCTGGTGCCGATGATCCTGGTCACGCATCGCGTGCTCGAAGCGCAGATCAACGAGGCCATCAGCGCACTTGAGGCGCTTGAAGATGTGGTCGGCAGCGTTGTGCGTATCCGCGTCGAGCAGCTGAACTAATCCGCTTTTGGTCGCCGCAGCCAGGCTGTGGCGGCTCTTGAAGATTCAACCGAAGGTTTGCCCCTATGCGCTATATCAGTACCCGTGGCCAGGCACCGGCCCTGAATTTCGAAGACGTGCTGCTCGCCGGCCTGGCCAGCGATGGTGGCCTGTATGTGCCGGAAAACCTGCCGCGTTTCACCCAGGAGGAAATCGCTTCGTGGGCCGGCCTGCCGTACCACGAGCTGGCCTTCCGCGTGATGCGCCCGTTCGTCACCGGCAGTATTCCGGATGCGGACTTTAAAAAGATCCTCGAAGAAACCTACGGCGTGTTTGCCCACAACGCCGTCGCGCCGCTGCGTCAGCTCAACGGCAACGAGTGGGTGCTGGAGCTGTTCCACGGTCCAACCCTGGCGTTCAAGGACTTTGCCCTGCAGCTGCTCGGCCGTCTGCTTGATTACGTGCTGGCCAAGCGCAATGAGCGCGTGGTGATCATGGGCGCGACCTCCGGTGATACCGGCTCGGCGGCCATCGAGGGCTGCAAGGCCTGCGAGAACGTCGACATCTTTATCATGCACCCGCACAACCGGGTGTCCGAGGTGCAGCGTCGGCAGATGACCACCATCCTCGGCGACAACATCCATAACATCGCCATCGAAGGCAACTTCGATGACTGCCAGGAAATGGTCAAGGACAGCTTCGCTGACCAGGGCTTCCTCAAGGGCACGCGCCTGGTGGCGGTCAACTCGATCAACTGGGCGCGGATCATGGCCCAGATCGTCTACTACTTCCACGCGGCCCTGCAGCTGGGCGGTCCGGCGCGTTCCATCGCGTTCTCGGTACCGACCGGTAACTTCGGTGACATCTTCGCTGGCTACCTGGCGCGCAATATGGGCCTGCCGATCAGCCAGCTGATCGTCGCCACCAACCGCAACGACATCCTGCACCGCTTTATGAGCGGCAATCAGTACGTCAAGGAAACCCTGCGCCCAACCCTGTCGCCGTCGATGGACATCATGGTCTCGTCGAACTTCGAGCGACTGCTGTTCGACCTGCACGGTCGTAATGGTGCGGCGATTGCCGAGCTGATGGCCACCTTCAAGCAGGGGGGCGGTTTCAGTGTCGATCAGGATCGCTGGATCGAAGCACGCAAGTTGTTCGACTCCCTTGCGGTGGATGATGCGCAGACCTGCGAAACCATCACCGAGGTGTTCAACGAGTGTGGTGAGCTGCTCGATCCGCATACGGCGATCGGCGTGCGTGCCGCCCGTGAGTGCCGTCGCAGCCTGGTTACGCCGATGGTCATCCTCGGTACCGCGCACCCGGTTAAATTTCCGGAAGCCGTGGAGAAGGCCAATGTCGGTCAGGCACCTGCATTGCCGGTGCACCTGGCGGATCTGTTCGAGCGTGAAGAGCGTTGCACGGTGCTGGCCAATGACCTGAAAACCGTACAGGCCTTTGTGGCCCAGCACGGTAACCGCGGCAAACCGCTGTAACGGTCACTGCGTCCACAAAAGAACGGCACCCGCGTGGTGCCGTTTTTTATGGGCGCAGGTTAAGTGCCGAGGCTGAAGGACTGGCGCACGCACAAGGGGCTGAACAACTGGCGTGCCCGGTAGTGGGCAAATTGCAGGCTGTTGACCGGCAGCCAGCGTGGCTGTTCTTCTGCCAGCTCAGCCAGGCGTGCGCGCATCAGGGTGGTGTCTACACGCTGGCGATACAGGCCGAGGGTGATGTGCGCGTGATAGGGGCTTTGCCGCACCTCTTGGCTGTGTTCGCTCAATAAGGTGCGCCAATGCTGCAACTGGCCCGAGGGGTCGCTGACCGGCAAGAAGGCGGCGCTGGCAAAGCTGTCAGGCTGGCCAATCTGTAGTGTCAGCGGGTGGCGAGAAGCGCGTCCGATCGCCTTGAATTGCTGCTGGCGTTGCTGCGTGCTGAAGTCATCATTGCGCCGCGCCTGGCCGCTGATAAAGCCGCAAACAAAGACCGTGATGTGCGCCAGGCGGCGTCCAGGCGGGTGCAGCCAATCGCCAAGTGCATCTTGCAGGTGAGCGATATGTGCCAGCAGGTGTGGGCATTGCACGGGCAATATCCAGGCGGCATAACGGCTTCGCCCCAGATGCCACTCCGGGTAATCACGCTGCTCCGTGATCAGGCTGTGCGCAGGGCTGGTGAGTGGATCGGAAATCAGCACGACTCAAATCGCGCCCTGGCGTTTCAGCTCGGCGATCTGCGCCTCGCTGTAGCCCAGCGCGAGCAGTACGGTTTGGTTGTGTTCGCCGAGAGTGGGGCCGACCCATTCCACTGCACCGGGTGTGTCACTGAGTTTGGGCACGATACCCGGCATTTTGAAGGCCTTGCCGTCAGGCAGCTTGGCCGCCAGCAGCATCTCGCGCGCGAGAAATTGCGGGTCGTGGAACATGTCTTCGGCGCTGAAAATGCGGCTGGCGGGAACGTCGGCCTGATTCAGGGTGGTCAGTACCTGCTCCAGTGGCAGCGAGCCAACCCAGCGGTCGATCACGCCATACAGCTCATCGCGTCGCGCATCGCGGCCGTCATTGCTGGCCAGTGTCGCATCGTCGGCCAGATCCTGGCGGCCGATGGCCTGCATAAAACGTTTGAAGATCGCATCACCGTTGGCGCCGATCTGGATATGTTTGCCGTCTGCACTGGTGTGGATGGATGAGGGTGTGATGCCGGGCATGATGTTGCCGGTGCGCTCGCGGATAAAACCGAACACGTCGAACTCCGGCACCATGGACTCCATCATGGCGAAGATCGCCTCATACAGCGCCACGTCCACCATCTGACCGCTGCCGCCGTTCACTTCGCGGTGACGCAACGCCATCAGCGCGCCGATCACGCCCCATAGCGCGGCAATTGAGTCGCCAATGCTGATGCCGGTGCGCACTGGCGGGCGATCCTCGAAGCCGGTGATATAGCGCAGCCCGCCCATGGACTCGCCGACTGCGCCGAAGCCTGGCTGATCCTTCATTGGGCCGGTCTGGCCGAAACCGGACAGGCGCACCATAACTAGCTTGGGATTGAGTGCATGCAGCACCTCCCAGCTCAAACCGAGCTTTTCCAGTACGCCGGGACGGAAGTTCTCAATCAGAATGTCCGCCTCGCTGAGCAGTTTCTTCAGCACTTCGCGCCCGGCCTCATGCTTGAGGTTGAGGGTGATCGACTGCTTGTTACGCGCCTGTACAAACCACCACAGCGACGTGCCCTCGTAGAGCTTGCGCCACTTGCGCAGCGGATCACCACCATCCGGTGACTCGACCTTGATCACCTCGGCACCGAATTCAGCGCAAATACGTGAGGCGAAAGGCCCGGCGATCAGGGTGCCGAGCTCGATCACTTTCAGGCCGGTGAGGGGTTTGCTGGGGGTGGTCATTGGCGCTCCGGGTCGGTGGTGATGGCTAAGCCTATTGTATTGGGCGGGTTGCGGCTATTCGTCTGGTCAAGTGCGATCAGGTTGGCGCTTTTGCCTGTGTATTCGGGGTTTGTTGTGCGGTTTAATCTGGGCTGGCGAATGGGATGCGCTTGGTTAAATAACCTGGATGGTTTCTCCTCTGTGTTCTTCCCTTCATCTTCTTTTTTGTCGTCAGTTCCTGGGTGCGCTGGCGTGTGTCTCTGCGCCCGATAATCGTCGTTAAAAATATTACATGTGATCTATTGATGCATTACATGTAAAGGTCTAGTCTGCTGCGCATGGACAATAAAACATCAGCCCATTACCAGCGTCTTTATCGGCAGCGCCTGCGGGAGCAGGGCTTGGTCAAGAAGGAAGTCTGGATATTGCCGGAGCACACGCCGCGACTTTTGGCGTTCGAGCGCAAACTTCGCCAGCCTCAGCTGATGCTGGCTTCGATGGAAAAGGAGGAGGGTATGAGCATGTCGCAGATTTGGACTGCACAGGCGCTGCATGATGCGCTGTCGGCCACGGAGCTGTGTAAGGGTGGGTTGGCCAGCATTGAGTTGATTCAAGGGGCTGATGCCAGCCTGCATGTGACCATGCATGAATATGGCGACCTGCCGCTGTTCATTGCCGTGTTCGGTGAGCAGATCGTGGTTGAAGCGCTGCTTTGGCCGGCAGCGGATGTTGCCGATGCAGCAGCCTTCAACAATGAGGTGCTGCGTACTCACAAGCTGTTTCCGCTGTCTTCGATCAGCCTGGAAACCATGCCTGATGGCCAGTCTTGCTACACCATGTTCGGTGCGCTGAGTTCTGCTTCGACACTGTCGGATGTCGTGTTCGAGATCGAGCTGCTGGCGGACAACGTAATCAAAGCAACCGAAGCCTATGAAGGCTTCCTCAAGGCCGGTGCCTAAAGGAGACATGCGATGAACGTTTGGAGCAAATTGCTGACAGCACTGCGTGGTGGTGCCAACGAAGTGGGCGAGGCTGTGGTGGACGGTCAGGCGCTGCGCATTCTTGATCAGGAAATCCGCGACGCGGACCTTGAGTTGCGTAAATCCAAGGAGGCGTTGGCCGAGATCATGGCCAAGCAGAAGTTGGCGGCAGAGCGCGCCGGGAAAAGTACCGCCAAGGTTGCTGAGTATGAGCAGTACGCACTCAAGGCCCTGGAAGCCGGTGATGAGCCGCTGGCGCGGGAAGTGGCGAGCAAGATCGCCAACCTGGAGGTCGAGTTGGCCAGTGAGCGCGAGCAGGCGGATGGGTATGCCGCCAGTGTGGCGCAACTGCGCAAGGCCGTTACTCAGGCTGAAGCCAATATCAAACGCATGAAACAGCAGGTGGATACAGTCAAAGCCACGGAAAGTGTGCAGAAGGCGCAAATGGCTGTGGCGCAGCGTTATGGCGGCTCTCAGGCCAAGTTGCAAACAGCGGTGGAGTCGCTGGAGCGGATCAAGCAGAAGCAAGCTGAGCGTGCTGCCAAGATGGAAGCTGACGCCGAGCTGGCGGCTGCCGCGAGTGTTGACGACTCACTGGACGCCAAGCTGCGTGCCGCAGGCATTGTGGCTGACAATGGCAGTGCCGATAGCGTATTGGCGCGGCTGAAGGACAAGGCCAAGTCCTGACGTATAGAGGGCTTAACGGCGGTGCATCCAGCGCCGCCGTCTCGACAACAGGGATAGGACAGTCATGGAAATCTTCCTGCAGACGGCATTGTCGTTTCCAACCGTGCTGTTCAGCTTTTTGCTGTGCGTGGCAATCCTTTACTGGTGTGTTGCTGCGTTGGGCATTCTTGAAGTCGATCTGCTCGATATAGAGGCGGATTCGGCACTGGACTCCGTACAACCTGAAGGGCTTGCTGGCTTGCTGCTGCGCCTTGGTCTGAGCGGCGTGCCGGTTACGCTGGTCTTGACCCTGCTGTTCTTCTTCGCCTGGTCGCTCAGTTATTTCATCGAATTACTGCTGCTGCGCCACCTGCCGCTGGGCGTGCTGCGCTATCCACTGGGTGTAATCGTCGCAGGTGCCGCGCTGCTCTTGGCTGTGCCAGTCAGTGCCGTGCTGTGTAAGCCCTTACGCCCTTTGTTTCGCAAGCTGGAGGCGGTCAGCAGTACCTCTGTGCTGGGTCAGACAGCCGTAGTACGCAGTGGTCGGGTGACGCTGAGGCATGGCGAGGCGCTTCTGGAAAATGGCGGTGCTGGGCTGATTTTGCGTGTGCGTGCTGACGATGCGCGTGGTTTCAAACGTGGCGACCGAGTTGTGTTGCTGGAGTACCTGGAGGCGGAACATGCCTACAGGGTCATTACCGAGGACGAGTTCAAGGGCATTTAAGTCCTGACTTTCCCAAGAGAATCAAAGGAGATTGATTGCAATGAGCCTCGAGCTGCTGATGCCCTTCCTGACCGGTGTGGGTCTGTTTTTTCTACTGATCTTCGGTTTTTTCGTCCTGTTCAAGGCCTTCTATATCAAGGTCCCTCAGGGTACGGCGCTGATCGTCAATGACATGTCGTCTACACCCAAGGTGCATTTCACCGGTGCCCTGGTCTATCCGGTGATCTACCTCAAGGAGTTCATGCGCATCTCGCTGATTACCCTGGAAGTGGACCGGCGTGCCAAGGATGGGTTGATCTGCAAGGACAACATGCGCGCCGACATCACTGTGGCCTTCTACCTGCGCGTTAACGAGACCCAGGAAGATGTGCTCAAGGTGGCCAAGGCTATCGGCGTTGACCGCGCCTCGGATCGCGCTGCAGTCAACGAACTGTTCAACGCCAAGTTTTCCGAAGCGTTGAAGACCGTCGGCAAGCAGTTCGATTTCGTCCAGCTGTTCGAGAATCGCCAGGAGTTTCGTGACCGCATCGTTGAGGTGATCGGCAACGACCTTAACGGCTATGTGCTGGAAGACGTGGCTATCGATTACCTGGAGCAGACCTCCAAGTCCTCGCTGGATCCGAGCAATATCCTCGATGCGGCGGGTATCCGTAAGATCACCGAGCTCACTGCTGCGCAGAACGTCATCACCAATGACCTGGAGCGCAACGAAGAGCTGGCGATCAAGAAAAAGAACGTGGAAACCCGCGAGGCGACCCTGGCCCTTGAGCGTCAGCAGGCCGATGCCGAAGCGCGGCAGAAGCGTGAGATCGAAACCATCCGCGCTCGCGAAGAAGCCGAGACCCTCAAAGTCAAGGAAGAGGAGCGCTTGAAGGCCGAGCAGGCGCGTATCACCACCCAGCAGGAGCTGGATATCCGCGCTGAGAACCATCAGCGCGAAGTTGAAGTGGCGCAGCAGAACCGTCAGCGTGCGGTGGTGATCGAGGTGGAAAAAGTCACCCGCGCCAAGGACCTGGAAATCGTCTCCCGCGAGCGCGAAGTCGAGCTGCAGCGCATCGAGAAAGAAAAGGCCCTGGAAGTTGAACGCAAGAATATCGCCGGGGTGATCCGCGAGCGTGTGGCGGTCGAGAAGACCGTGGCCCAGGAAGAAGAACGCATCAAGGAAGTGCGTGAAGTGTCCGAAGCCGACCGGGCCAAACAAGTCATGGTGCTCAACGCCCAGGCCGAAGCCGAGCAGGAGCTGGTACGCCAGGTCAAGCAGGCCGAAGCCGACGAAACTCGTTCCCAACACAAGGCCGTGGAAATCAACAACCTCGCTCAGGCCGAGCTGGAAGCCGCGGCCAAGCAGGCCGAAGCCAAGAAGAAAATGGCCGAAGGTATCGAAGCCGAGCGCGCTGCGCCTGGCCTGGCTGATGCGCGGGTGCGTGAAGTCACCGCCGCCGCCAAGGAGAAGGAAGGCCTGGCCGAAGCCCGTGTGCAGGCAGAGCAACTGATTGCCGAAGCCAAGGGCGAGCAGGAAAAGGGCCTGGCCGAGGCACGGGTGACCGAAGCCAAGGCTGCCGCCAAGGAAAAAGACGGCCTGGCCGATGCCAAGGTGCTGGAAGAGAAACTCGGCGCCCAGGCGCGTGGCGAAGAGCAACTCGGTGCGGCCAAGGCCAAAGCCACCCAGGATCTGGGTATGGCCGAAGCCCACGTGCTGCTGGAGCGCCTGAATGCCGAGGCCGAAGGTCTGGGCAAAAAGTTCGGTGCGCTGGATGCGCTCAGCGACAACGCGCGCCAGCACGAGGAGTTCCGCATGCAGTTGGAAGCGAACTTCGACGAGGCGATGGCCGCCATCGCCGCCAACAAGGACATCGCCAAGGAACAGGCCGAAGTGCTGTCCACTGCGCTGGCCAAGGCGAAGATCGAGATCGTCGGCGGCGAAGGCGACTTCTTCAACTCCTTCGCCAAGTCGTTGTCGGTGGGTAAGGCCATCGAAGGCGTGGTCGGCAAGAGCCCGGTGGTGCAGGACGTGTTGGCCCGCCTGCTCAACGGCCGCGTCGGCGAAAGCAAAACGCCGGCGGCTGTAGACAGCAGCGAGAGCTGAGTATTGGCCGCTAATGGCTCAAGCCAGCGTCTTATGCATACCTTGGATGTTCTCGGGGGTTGGCGAAAGCCAACTCCTTGAATGGCCCGTTTATCTCTAATTAGGAAGTCTTATGTCGGAACCACGGGATTATCTGGAAATGTCGTTTCGTTCGATCCAGTGCTTTGCCAATGACGGCCGCCTGGACGTGCAGGAGCTGGGTTCGCTACTGGCAGTTGCCGAGCGCGACGGGGTGATTGATGACAATGAGATTCGCGTGCTGAAAAAGATCATTGCGCAGATCAAGCCTGAAGAACTCGATCAGGCAATGCGCGACAAACTGGGCGAGATTGCCCAGAAGATTGGTGCCTAAAAAGGGGCAGGCCATGCGCCTCGCCCATGGGGCTGGCTGAAGCCGCCCCTCGCTTTACCTCACTTTGCTAGCAGACAGCGCAGATTCAGGAAGACCACGATGTCGGATGCTCCAGCCGTAGCCCAGCCACAGGATGTATTGGACAAGGCCGTCGCCGAAGGCGGTGCCTACGAGGTGCTGCACAAGCGCCTGCAGGAGCAAGGCCTGCGCCTGCGGCAGACTACCGAAGCGCTGAACGCTCAGCGTTTGCAGGAGTTTGGCAGCAGCCAGATGGAAGTGGTCGGGCGGGTACGCATCCGCACCGAGAACAACTGCACGGCCCGCGATATTGTCCAGGTCGGCGAGAATCTGCTGTTCGGCTACAACGTGTTCCTCGGCCTGAAAAAGGAAACCCGCGTCGAGGACGTGTTTTCCCTGTATCGCCTGAGCGAGCAGGACGAAGGTTATGAAGCCGAGAGCGTGGCGCTGGCCGACAGCTTTCTCGGCCAGAGCAGCTTCGTTAACGACTTCAACGAGCTCTACACCTATTACAAAAACACCCGCCTGCTGCAACTGCTGGTGCGCGACGGCAAGCTGCTGGCCAGCTTCCAGATCGGCGAGCGGATCAGCGATATCCGGGTGTTCCGCTGGTCGATCGCCGACGGCGGCAAAGAGGTTCGCTATATCGACAACCGTGGCGAGCGCGACATAGCGCTGCCGGCGCCGTTCGATTTCGAGTGGCAGAAAACCTCCCGCGAGATGGTGGTCAATGGCCGCCACCCGCATATGAATATCCTCGACACCCTCTTTGTCGAGACCATCGGCGGTGACCTCACGGTCAAGGTCGAGAACAACACCGAAGACGGCCTGGGCATCTACCGCGAAACCGTGGTGGACAAGACTCAGTCGCTGGACGACGCGCAGATCGAGTACGCCAAACTCGGCAGCCTGATCCTGTTGAAAGTCCTGCCGTACCGCGAAGAGCAGTGGCGCTACCTGGTGTTCAACAGCCTGACGCGCAAGGTCGAGCGCATCGACGCTATCGGCCAGGCCTGCGTGCAGCTACCGGAAGACCACGGCATCATCTTTCCCGGTGGCTACTACCTGCAGAATGGCGAGTCCAAGGCCTTCGAGCAGCCCATGGCCGGCATGCGCTTCAAGCGCGCGGTGCGCTCGCCCAATGGCGAGGACGTGCAGTACATCTTCTACCACCCGGAAGAAGGCCGCTCGGCGCTGTTCACCTACAACATGATCAACCGCCAGCTGCACAACCCGATCTTCGGCCACGGATTCGCGCGCCTGGAAGACGGGCGCATGGTGATCTTCGCCGCCGAAGGCAGCGAGCCGACGCGCATCCACCCGATGCAGATCTGGCAGACGCCATTTTGCAGTGATGATTTTGCCGCCCGCCAACCGGTGCGCGGCGGCTTCTTCGGGCGCATTGGCAATGCCGAGCTGGTGCGCGGCGTTTCCGACCTGCTGGGCTTGAGTCGCGAGATCGAAACCCCGGAAGTCTCGGTGCAGCGCTACACCCAGCTGTGCCAGAACACTCGCCGTCTGTTCGACGTCTACCACTGGTTGGGCGATGCCCAGTGCCAGGGCATGGCGCCGCTGCTGCGCGAAATCGCTGCTACCGGCGAATTGGTGCTCGACGAGTTCGAGAAGGTCGAGAGTATTCGCCAACAATCGGCGCGCGCCATGGCCGAAGCGGAAACCCGCCAACAGGCGCTGTTGTCCGGCCTGCTGATCGATAGCTGGGACGAAGTGCAGCACTTCGTCGAGGCACTCAACGGCATCAATGCCCAGCGCGGCCAACTGCTGACCATTCGCGACTACCGCTATATCGACGTGGTGCGCATCGACGCCATGGAAACCGAGTTGCTGACGGCCCAGGCGCAGGTTGCGGCCGCCACCTCGGGGTTTCTCGCCAGTAAGGCGGCGCTGGAGCCTTATGTGTTGCAGCTGGCCCAGCTCGATACACAGGCGCAGAAAGCCGAGAGCGTCAGCCAACTGAATGAGCCGCTGGTAGCGCTGCAGGCTATGGCTGGCAACCTGGATATGTTGTCCAGCCTGATGGCCTCGCTGCCAATCGACGACGCCACCCAGCGCACCGCTATCGTCGAGTCGATTTCCGAAGTCTATGCCCGTCTCAACCAGACCAAGGCCCGCGCCGAACAGCGGCGCAAGGGTTTGGGTTCGGCGGAAACCGTGGCGCAGTTCGGCGCCCAGTTCAAACTGTTCAGTCAGGGCATCACCAACGCCCTGGCCATGGCCCAGGACCCGGAGCGTTGCGACGAACAGCTGTCGCGTCTGCTGGTACAACTGGAAGAACTGGAGAGCCAGTTCGGCGATCAGGAACAGTTCCTCGGCGACATTCTGGCCAAGCGCGAAGAACTGCTGGAAACCTTCGAGGCGCACAAACAGGCGCTGCTCGATGAACGTCAACGCAAGGCTCAGGGCCTGCTCGACGCCGCGCGGCGGATTCTGGAAAGCCTCAGTCGGCGCACCGCGCGCCTGACCCAGCCGGATGAGCTGAACGCCTTCTTTGCTTCTGATCCGTTGATTCTCAAGCTGCGCGAACTGGCCGAGCGCTTGCGCGAGCTGAAGGACAGCGTCAAGGCCGAGGATATCGAGTCGCGCCTCAAGGCCGCCCGCGACCAAGCGGTACGCAGCTTGCGCGACAAGAGCGAGTTGTTCGAGGAAGGCGGCAACGTCATCAAGCTCGGCCCGCGCCACCGCTTCAGCGTCAACACCCAGGAGCTGGACCTGACCCTGATGCCGCGTGGCGATCAGCTCTACCTGCACCTGACCGGCACCGAATTCCTCGAGCCGCTCCAGAACACCGAACTGGAAGCGCTGCGCGACTATTGGCAGGTGTCCCTGGAGTCCGAGTCCGCGACGCTGTACCGCGCCGAATACCTGGCCGGCGAAGTGCTGGCGGCGGCTGATGCCGGCCGCGATGGCCTTAGCCTGGATCTGCTCAAGCAACAGCTGGCGCAGCCGGATGCACTGATCAAGAGCATTCGCGACTTCGCCGCGCCGCGTTACAAGGAAGGCTACGAGAAGGGCATTCACGACCACGATGCGGCCTTGATCCTCACCCAATTGTTGCCGCTGCGCGACAGTGCCGGGTTGCTCAGTTACGGCGCCTTGCCGCGTGGCTTCGCCAGCTTTTTCTGGGGCCAGACGCAGCCTCGTGACGACGCCAAACAATGGCCGCAGCGCGCGCGCAGTGCCCGGCATATCCAGCAGTTGTTCGGTCAACGCGACAGCCTGTTGCAGCTGCAGGCGGAAATTGCCGAAGCCATGGCCGGCTATAGCGCCCAGCAGGGCATAAGCCTGACTCCGGCGACGCTGGCAGAGGCGGCGGAATACCTGGTGCAGGAACTGGCCGCTGAACGTATCGAGTTCGTCTTCAGCAAATACGCCCGCGAGTTGCTGGCCGGTTTGCAGGCGCGCTTGCAGGCAGCGCATATGTGGGATGTGTATCAGCAGACTCTGGCACAACTGCAGGATCGCCCGGCGGCTCAGTGGGCGCTGGTGGAGAACTGGTTGCGCGGCCTGTGCGCGGCCGGTGAATTCGCCGCGCTCAGCGCCTATGTGCCCGAGGCCGTGGCCTTGAGCCTGCTTGCCGAGGGCGTGCCCAAACGTATCACCGAGGTGGACCTGCGCTTTACCGCCAAAGAGCTGATGGGTGAACACCCGCGTATCAGCGAGCGGCAACTGGTGCTGGCGGTGGACGATTTCTTCGCCCGCCTGCGCGTACACCGCGAGCAGTTCCTGCCCGGTTTGCAGCGCTACCAGGCACTGCGCCAGGAAGTGGTGGCGCGCGAGCGCGAGGCGCTGCGCCTTAACGAGTTCAAGCCCAAGCCGCTCAGCTCCTTCGTGCGCAACAAGCTGATCAACGATGTCTATCTCGGCGTGATCGGCGACAACCTGGCCAAGCAGATGGGCACCGCCGGGGAGAACCGCCGTTCGGACCTGTCCGGCTTGCTGATGCTGATTTCGCCGCCGGGTTACGGCAAGACCACCTTGATGGAGTACGTCGCCCACCGCCTCGGGCTGATCTTTATGAAGATCAATGGCCCGGCGCTGGGTCACGAAGTGCGCTCCCTGGACCCAGCCCAGGCGCCGGACGCCACCTCACGCCAGGAGCTGGAAAAACTCAACCTGGCGCTGGAGATGGGCAACAACGTGATGCTCTATCTCGACGATATCCAGCACACTCACCCGGAATTTCTGCAGAAATTTATCTCGCTGTGTGACGGTACACGGCGTATCGAAGGCGTGTGGAAGGGGCGCACCCGCACCTACGACATGCGTGGGCGCAAGTTCTGCGTGATCATGTCCGGCAACCCCTATACCGAGTCCGGCGACGTGTTCAAGATCCCGGATATGCTGGCCAACCGTGCCGACATCTATAACCTCGGCGACACCCTGGGCGGCATGCAGGAAGCCTTCGCGCTGTCCTACATCGAGAACGGCCTGACCTCCAACCCGGTGCTGGCGCCGCTGGCCACCCGCGATATGGCCGATGTCTATCGCTTCGTCGCCAAGGCCGAGGGCAAGCCGTTCTCCAGCAATGAACTGAGCCACAGCTACAGCGCCGCCGAGGTCAATGAAATCGTCACCACCTTGCAGCGCCTGATGCAGGTGCGCGACGTGGTCGGCCGGGTCAACCAGCAGTACATCGCCAGCGCCGCCCAGGCCGATCAGTACCGCACCGAGCCGCCGTTCAAGTTGCAGGGCAGCTACCGCAATATGAACAAGATGGCGGAGAAGATCAGCGCGGTGATGAACGATGCCGAGGTGCTGCAGCTGATTGCCGATCACTACCAGGGCGAATCTCAGTTGCTCACTACTGGTGCCGAAGAGAACCTGCTCAAGCTCGCCGAGTTGCGCGGCAATATGACCGACGTACAAGCCGAGCGCTGGACGCAGATCAAACGCGACTTTATGCGCAACAAGGCCATGGGCGGCAGCGACACCGATGTCGGCGGGCGGGTGGTAGCGCAGCTCAATGATCTGGTCGAGGGCGTGCGCGGCCTGGCCAAGTTGGCGCCGGGTGAACAACCCGCCGTACCGACTATCCCCTGGGCCGAGCTGCTCGCTGGCTTGGATAATCTGGGCAAGCTGCGTCCGCAGGTGGAGGTGATCACGCCGCCACAACCAGCGGTGCAGAAGGTGCTGGAGAGCCTGGCCGACAGCCTGCAGAACAGCTTTCTTCCGTTGATCCACGCCATGGATAAGAAGATCGATATCGACCTGCGCACCCACAACCGCATGCTGGAAATCTCCACCCAGCTGCGTGATCTGGGCGAGCAACTGGGCCATGAACAGCGCCTGGGCGGCGATAGCGAAAGCGAAACGCCATGAAGGCCGGGCTGTTGCCACGCGTGCAGCTGTTGCTGGGTATTGCCGCAGTGATGCTGGTGCTACAGCTGGGTAACAGCCTGAGTGGTTACAGCCTGAATATCTGGGGCGTGATACCGCGGCGGCTTGAGTCATTGCCGGGCGTGCTGTTTGCGCCCTGGCTGCACGGCGGCTGGGGGCATCTGTTGAGCAACCTCAGCGGCCTGCTGGTGCTGGGGCTGCTGGCCCTGCTTGAATCGCGGCGCGACTTTATCCAGGCCAGTCTGTTTATCATCCTCGGCAGCGGGACATTGGTCTGGCTATTCGGCCGCGAAGGCATCCATGTCGGCGCCAGCGGCTGGTTATTCGGCTTGTGGGCATTGCTGCTGGCGCGGGCCTGGTTCCGCCGCAGCTGGCTTGACCTGCTGCTGGCGGTGCTGGTGTTCTTTCTGCACGGTGGTTGGTTTTTTGGTCTGTTGCCGCAGCAGGGCGTTTCGTTTGAATATCATCTGGCCGGCGCATTGTGCGGTGGGCTCTATGCGGCCTGGCGCTATACGCCTCGTTCGCGACACGGAGGTTAAATGGATTTCAATCGTCTCGATCAGCAGCTGCGCGACAGCCTGGCCGATCTGCGTCTGAGCAATGAGGAACGTGATGAGCTGCGCCAGCTGGGCAGTGACCTGGGCCAGGATCAGGTGCGCTATCTGCGTAACCGTGCCTTTGCCCTGGTGCGTGAACTGGTGCAGGCCGATTTGAACAATAGCGAGCCGGCGCTGAAATGGCTGGAGCAGGTGGTCAAGACCCTCGACGCCAGCAGCAGTCCACCGCGTCCGGCGTTGGCCAGCGCGCACTTCAGCCCCGGTGATGATTGCCTGCGCAAGATTCGCGAGCTTTGCCGGCAGGCGCGCAAGAGCGTGGATATCTGCGTCTACACCATCTCCGATGACCGCCTCAGCGAAGAAATTATCGCCTGCCATCGCCGTGGCATTGCCGTACGGGTGATCAGCGACAATGAAAAACAGTTCGACGAAGGCAGCGATATCCAGCATTTGATCGCCCAGGGCGTGCCGCTGCGCATCGACGACAGCCCGTACCATATGCACCACAAGTTTGCGTTGTTCGACGCTAACCTGTTGCTCAACGGCAGCTTCAACTGGACCCGCAGCGCCAGCACCAGTAACGAGGAAAACCTGCTGGTGACCGATCACGCGTTGCTGGTGGCCAGTTACCGCAGCGAGTTCGACAAGCTCTGGGCGCGCTTCGCCCGCTGAGCGTTCCGGTTCGTGATGGGGCAGCCTTTGCGGTAGACTTGCCGGCTTATTCGAACAGTCAAGAAGCCCCTTCCATGGCCCTGCCGTCTACCACCTACAAAATCGAGCTGAACCTCACCGACATGGACCGCAGCGTCTATGAAAACCTGCGTTTCACCGTGGCCCGTCACCCTTCGGAAACCGAAGAGCGGTTGGCGGCGCGTCTGGTGGCCTATGCCTTGTTCTATCACGAGCACCTGGCGTTCGGTCGCGGTCTGTCGGATGTGGACGAGCCGGCGCTGTGGGAAAAGAGCCTGGATGACCGTGTGCTGCATTGGATCGAAGTCGGCCAGCCGGACAGCGAGCGCATCACCTGGTGCTCGCGGCGTACCGAGAAGTTCAGCCTGGTGGCCTACGGCAACCTGCGCGTATGGCAGACCAAGGCGCTCGATCCAGTGCGCAGCCTGAAAAATATTAACGTCGTTGCCCTTGATCAGGAGGCCCTGGCCAAGCTGGCGCTGGATATGCCGCGTTCGCTGAACTGGAGCGTGATGATCAGCGATGGCGAGCTGTTCGTCACCGATGAGCGCGGCCAGCATGAGCTGCCTATTGAGTGGTTGGCTGGCGAGCGCTGAGTCGCTGGTGATCCTGTAGCCCGGATGCAATCCGGGGGCGGTTGATGTTTGTGCCCCGGATTGCATCCGGGCTACGTCGTTCAATTGCTGCTGCGTTTAAATTCCGGCGGGTTGCACCCGCCCTACAGATAAGAATGCCCATGCGTATCGAATCCCGCCCGCTGCCTGAAAACCTGCCTGATCTAGGCGCGCTGCCGCCACTGCTGACCCGCCTGTATGCCGCCCGTGGCGTGCAATCCGCTACCGAGCTGGATAAAGGCCTGGCGCGCTTGATTCCCTATCAGCAGCTCAAAGGCATGGACGCGGCAGTCGATTTGCTGGTGTTGGGGCTACAGCAAAGTCAGCGCATGCTGATCGTCGGCGACTTCGATGCCGATGGCGCCACCGCCAGCACGGTTGGCGTATTGGGCCTGCGTATGCTCGGCGCGGCACACGTCGATTATCTGGTGCCCAATCGTTTCGAATACGGCTACGGCCTGACCCCGGAAATCGTCGCGGTGGCGCTGGAGCGCGAGCCTCAGCTGTTGATCACTGTGGATAACGGCATTTCCAGCGTCGAGGGTGTGGCGGCGGCCAAGGCGGCGGGCTTGACCGTGCTGGTTACCGATCACCATTTGCCCGGTGCCGAGCTGCCGGCGGCGGATGCCATCGTCAATCCCAATCAGCCGGGCTGTGAGTTCCCCAGCAAGGCGTTGGCCGGCGTCGGCGTGATGTTCTATGTGTTGCTGGCCCTGCGTGCGCGGCTGCGGGAGATGGGCTGGTTTACTGCGCAGCGACCGGAGCCGAATCTCGGCGAGCTGCTGGATCTGGTGTCTCTGGGCAGTGTCGCCGACGTGGTGCCGCTGGATGCCAACAACCGCATTCTGGTGCATCAGGGCCTGGCGCGGATTCGAGCCGGGCGGGCGCGGCCGGGTTTGCGCGCGATTCTCGAAGTGGCTGGGCGTGATCATCGGCGCATCACCTCCACCGACCTGGGTTTTATCCTCGGTCCACGGCTGAATGCCGCGGGTCGGCTGGACGATATGGCGCTGGGCATCGAATGCCTGCTGTGCGAGGACGAGGCGCTGGCCCGTGACATGGCCGTGCAGCTGGATCAGCTCAATCAGGATCGCAAGGCCATCGAGCAGGGCATGCAGCGCGAAGCGCTGGCCCAGCTCAAGGACCTGCCGTTGCAAGACATGCCCTTCGGTCTGTGCCTGTTCGAGCCAGACTGGCACCAGGGGGTGATCGGTATTCTCGCCTCACGGATGAAAGAGCGTTATCACCGCCCAACCATCGCCTTTGCCGATGCTGGTGATGGCGTACTGAAGGGCTCGGCACGTTCGGTGCCGGGTTTTCATATTCGTGATGCACTGGATGCGGTCGCCGCCAAGCATCCTGAGCTGATCAGCAAGTTTGGCGGGCATGCTATGGCGGCTGGGCTGTCACTGCCGCAGGCGAATTTCGCCGCCTTTGCCGCCGCCTTCGATGCCGAAGTGCGCCGCCAGCTGTGTGAAGACGATCTGACCGGTCGTTTGTTGTCCGATGGTGCTCTGTCCATTGAAGAGTTCCATCTGCCGTTGGCCAAGGAACTGCGCAATGCCGGGCCTTGGGGGCAGCATTTTCCCGAGCCGCTGTTTCATGGCGTATTTCAGCTGGTGCAGCAGCGCGTGGTTGGCGAGCGACATCTCAAGGTGGTGCTGAAAAGCGAGTGCGGCAGCGTGCAGCTCGATGGCATTGCCTTTGGTGTGGACCGCGATATCTGGCCGAACCCGACGGTGCGCTGGGTCGAGCTGGCCTACAAGCTTGATGTCAATGAATACCGTGGGCAGGAAAGCGTGCAACTGCTGATCGCTCATATCAGCCCGCGTTGAGCCTAGCTCTGCGGTAATGGCGTGGCCGAACCGTCGGCCATGGCCCGCTCGCTAAGCTCATTCCAGCGTGCGAGAAACTCCGGTGGCTGGCTGACGCGCTGCGGGTTTTTCGCCAGAAATACGCCGTGATTATTGAAGGAATACACCGGCAGCAGATCGCCGCGCTCGCTAGCAGGGCGGATGCGCGGGTCGAGGTTGTCGAGTATCAGCGGCTGCGCACTGGGTGTCGGGTAGTAGGCCAGCACCATGTGTGCCTGCTGGGCGCTAAGCGCCTTGACGAAGGTCAGGCGCAGTTTTTCGCTGGGGACCCCCATGCGCACCAGGCTGAAGTATTTGGCGATGGCAAAATCTTCACAGTCCCCTTTGCCCAGGCTCAGCGTTTGCGCGGGGGTGGCCCAGTAATCATCCGCGCCCCAGGCTTGCTGGTCGCTGACGAAGCTGATCGAGCGATTGATGAAGTTGTTGACCCGCTCCAGCTGTTCACGCTCCTCGTCACCTGCCGAGTTGTCGAGCAGGCTGAGCCAGCTGGCCAGGCGTGCGTCACTCAGTGCCGTTGCTAGGGCGCTGTGCTGCGGTGGGGTCGCATCAGCCACCAGCAACGGGCTGAACAGCCAGCAACTGGCGAGCAGGCTGCGTAGCAGGCGATGTGCGGTGGAATGCGCCATGGGCGAAGTCTCTGGCGTCGGCTCTTGATAGCCTTTTGCCGTAGTGTTTTTCCGAAGTGCCATCCTATCGGCGCCAAATATAGAACGACCATGGCGAAAGTGTGAACGTGACCACTCTTTGACAGGTTTTGTGACGACTAACCGACGAACAGCCGCTTTTGCCGGCTTTTGGCAATCTTTCGAAGCACTCTGTTGTTAGGTGGGCGGAAACCTTGCTCTCTAGAATCGGTCTGTCTTGCCACACCATCTTTAAGGAGCGCGCGATGAATACCCGTGGATTGCTTGATCAGTTGCTGAAATCCGGCCAGGACCTGCTGCAGCAAAAGTCCGGTGGTGCCTCCGCCGGCGGCCTGGGTGGTCTGTTGGGCGGTGCGGCCAAAGGCGGGCAGGGTGGCGATCTCGGCACCTTGCTCAAGGGCGCTGGTGGAGGGGCGCTGGCTGCCGGTGCGTTAGGGCTGCTGCTGGGTAACAAGAGTGCGCGCAAGATGGGCGGCAAAGCCCTGACCTATGGCGGGCTGGCAGCGCTTGGCGTGATGGCCTACAAGGCCTACGGTAATTGGCAAGCACAACAGGCCAGTGCGCCGCAGGCCGAGCCGCAAACCCTGGACCGTCTGCCTGCTCCGCAGGCCGAGCTGCACAGCCAGGCGATTCTCAAAGCACTGGTCGGTGCCGCCAAGGCTGATGGGCATGTCGATGCCCGCGAGCGCCAACTGATCGAAGGCGAGCTGGTCAAGCTCACTCAGAATGATGCTGAGCTGCAGCATTGGCTGCAGGCTGAGCTGAACAAGCCGCTGGATCCAGTCGACATCGCCCGCGCGGCCAGCACGCCGGAAATGGCTGCGGAAATGTACGTGGCCAGTGTGCTGATGGTGGATGAAGAGCACTTTATGGAGCGCGCCTACCTGGAAGAGCTGGCCCGTCAGCTCAAACTCGACCCGGCGCTCAAGCGCGAGCTTGAAGCACAGGTGCGCCAGGAACTGGTGCAGGGCTAAGCCTGTACTGTTGAATTGAGGGTTCTGGCCGCTGCCCGGCGGCCTCCCTATAATCGGCGTTTTTCCCGCAATGGATGGATGCCCGATGCGCCGCATTTATACAAATTGTCTGCTGAGCCTGGCGATGGTTCTCTTCAGTTCGATGTTGCAGGCGGCGCCCGACGTGGCGTTGGCTCAGGTTCAACAGGCGCAGGTACAGGTGTTTCGCGCCAGCACGGACCTGTTCATTCATCGCGGTGAGGGTGGGCATGCCGAGCTGGCAGCCAAGGTGCAGGCTGATCTGGGCAAGTTGCGCGAAAGCCTGGCGACGCTGCAGGCGCAGCCCCTGACCGACTCGGCTCGACTGGCCATGCAACAGCTGCAAGCACCGCTGACAGCCTTTACCATGCTGGTTGAGCAGACGCTGGCCTACAAACCGGGCGAGCCGGACCTGCCGTGGGAATTCAACTTCCAGTACAGCAAGGCTCAGCGCGAGTTGGTCGCGGCCCTGGAAACCCTCGAGCAGCAATTACTCAAGGGCCTGGCGCAGCCATTATCGGCGGCCGAGCAGCGCTTGCAGAGCCTGCCGGCCAAGGTGCAATACCTGGCCGCGCGCTACACCGCTCGCGCTTATGTCGGCGACATTGAAACCCTGCCGGAACAACAGCAGCACTACCTGAATCAGGATATCGACGTGCTGGCCAAGCAGGTGGATGGCGAGTTGCTCAGTCTGGCGGGCGAACTAACCGATGCCCAGGCGCAACAGCGTCTACAGCGGGCAATGCCACGCTGGAAGTTCATCTACCCGCGCTTGCTGGATTACAGCGAAAATCTGGTGCCGTTGATCGTTGAGCGCCATGCTGCCGAGCTGTCTGACCAGTTGTTGCGGTTGCAGGGGCAGTAACCTCACTGTTGACGCGCAGAATGGAACATCGCGCAGTTCTTGCCGGCGTGTTTGGCGCGGTACAGCGACTGGTCGGCCAGCTCCAGGGTTTCCGCCATGTTGCTGCTGTCCAGCGGCCACAGGGCACCGCCGATGCTGCAGCCGATCTGCACCTGGTTGTCACCCAGGTCGATTGGCGCACGCAGGGCCAGCAGCGTGCGTTCGGCCACTTGCTGGGCCTGGGTCAGGGCTTCGTTGTTGGGCACCAGCAGTACCATGAGAAATTCATCGCCACCCAGGCGCGCGACCAGATCACCTTCGCGCAGGCAGCCGCGCAGGCGCATCGCCACCTCGCGCAGTAACTGATCGCCGGCCGCATGGCCGAACTGATCGTTAACCGGTTTGAAGCCGTCCAGGTCCAGGTAAAACAGGGCCAGGCAGTTGTTGTGGGCCTGGCTATGCTGTTGTGCGCGCGGCAGGTAGCTTTCCAGCGCCACACGGTTGGGCAGGCCAGTGAGTGCGTCGTGGTGGGCGAGGTTTTCCATCACACCAAGGGCGTTTTGCTGGTGGGTCAGGCTTTCCACCAGGTGGCGGATCGAGTTGCTCAGAATTTCGATCTCGCGGGTGCTTTTCAGCTCGGGAATCACGCTGATTTCACCGGCGCTAAGGCGGTCAGCGGCTTCGGCGATCTGCCGTAGCGGGCGGGTGAAGTAACCGGCGATCAGCCAGCCGAGCAGGGCGAAAATAATGGCCAGAGCACTGCCCCAGAGCAAGATGTTGCGCGTGGTGTCGCGGGCCGGTGCATAGGCTTCATCCAACGGTTGGCGGGCAATGACTGTCCAGCCCAGGCCGGGGTAGTCCAGGTGGCCCTGGCTGAGCGCAAGGCCGGTGAGGTACTCCCGGCCATCGGGCCACTTTTGCACGGCCCAGGTTTCCTGCTTCTCGGCAAGCTGATTGAGGGCCGGCAGGTGCAGGCGTTGGCCGATCATCTCCTTGGGCGCCAGGAGAATCGTGCGGTCCTTGCCAATCACGAAGAACTCGACATGGCGCCGTTGCTGGATTGGCTCAAGGATGGCCAGGCGCACTTCGTCAGCCCAGGCCCAGGACAAGTGTGAGGCCAACACGCCAACCAGGCTGCCATCGGCGGCGAATACCGGCAGGCTGATGTCGACGAACTTCATCGCTTCGCCTGTTGGGTTGGGCAGCAACTTGGCCAGCAACACGGCTTCGTGCACATCACCAATAAACTGTTTTTCCCGCGCTTCCAGGTACACCGGGCGCTGAGCGATGCTGGCACCTTCCAGAACCCCGTCGCTGGACGCCAGTACTGTGCCGTGTGCATCGGTGAAGCCGATCCAGGCGATGCTGGGGAATTCGCTCTGCAGGCGGTCGAGCAGTACGCGAACTTCGCTGATATCGTCCGGCTGACTCAGGGCGCGCAGCTTGCCGATCACCTGCAGCATGGCAGCGCGGCTCTGCATATCGCGGTCCAGGCGATCCACCATCATGAAAGCGATTTCGCTCAGATCGTGGCCAACTTCCTGGCGGATGCGTTGGCTGGCATCCTGGCCGATCAGGGTGCCGAGCAACCAGCTCAGGCTGGCGACAAGAAGGGCAATCAAAATAGCGAAACGGCTGCGCAGGCTGTGCGATGAACGCATGGCACGACGGCTCCTGTGGCGGTTGGCTGAGCGATAAGCGGTTTCAGTATAGTGCGCCGTTGGTCTGCGTTGCTGCGTATCACTGCTGATTGCAGGCTGCCAGGCGTGGGGTGACTGCGTTATACTCGCCGGCTTTTCCGAAAGTTTGACCTACGAGTGCTGCCAGCCATGGAAATCAACCCGATCCTTAATAGCATCAAGGACCTGTCCGAGCGCACCCAGACTATTCGGGGGTATCTTTGACTACGATCAAAAGCATGATCGTCTGGTCGAAGTAAACCGCGAACTCGAAGACCCCAACGTCTGGAACAAACCCGAATATGCCCAGAGCCTGGGCCGTGAGCGCGCCACGCTGGCGCAGATTGTCGAAACCATCGACGATCTGACCAGCAGTCTGGCCGATTCGCGTGACCTGCTCGATATGGCCGTCGAAGAAGACGATCAGGGCGCGGTCGATGATGTCGCCGCTGAAATCGAACGCTTGCGCGGCATCCTCGAAAAGCTGGAATTCCGCCGCATGTTCAGCCACGAGATGGACCCGAACAACTGCTACCTGGATATCCAGGCCGGTTCCGGCGGAACCGAGGCGCAAGATTGGGCCAACATCCTGCTGCGCATGTACCTGCGCTGGGCTGACAAGCGCGGTTTCAGTGCCGAGATCGTCGAGTTGTCCGAAGGTGAAGTCGCCGGCATCAAGGGCGCCACTGTGCATATCAAGGGCGAATACGCCTTCGGCTGGCTGCGTACCGAAATCGGTGTGCACCGCCTGGTGCGCAAGAGCCCGTTCGATTCCGGCGCTCGCCGCCACACCTCGTTCTCGGCGGTGTTCGTGTCGCCCGAGATCGACGACAAGGTCGAGATCGAGATCAACCCGTCCGACCTGCGCATCGACACCTACCGCTCCTCCGGCGCCGGTGGTCAGCACGTTAACACCACTGACTCGGCCGTACGTATCACCCACGTACCGACCAACACCGTGGTGGCGTGCCAGAACGAGCGCTCGCAGCATGCCAACAAGGACACCGCGATGAAAATGCTGCGGGCCAAGTTGTACGAGTTGGAAATGATGAAGCGCAACGCTGCGTCTCAGGCTCTGGAAGACTCCAAGTCGGATATCGGCTGGGGCCATCAGATCCGCTCCTATGTGCTTGATGACTCGCGCATCAAGGATCTGCGTACCGGCGTCGAGCGTAGCGATTGCCAGAAGGTGCTCGACGGCGACCTCGATCAGTACCTTGAGGCCAGCCTCAAGCAAGGCCTGTAATACCTTTCGATTCCGCCCTCCTGCCGAGGGCGGCAACGACCCCGTGATGGAAACCGATGACCATGAGCGACCAACAACTTGACCAGCACGCCTCTTCCCACGAAGACGGGCAGCACGAAGAAAACAAGCTGATTGCCCAGCGCAAGGAAAAGCTTGCCGCCATTCGTGAACAGGGCAATGCCTTCCCCAACGACTTCCGCCGCGACAACTACTGCGCCGACCTGCAGAAACAGTACGTCGACAAAAGCAAGGAAGAGCTTGAGGCCGCTGCCATCCCGGTCAAGGTGGCTGGGCGCATCATGCTCAACCGCGGCGCTTTTATGGTGATCCAGGACATGACCGGGCGTATCCAGGTCTATGTCAACCGCAAGACCTTGTCTGAAGAGACCCTGGCCGCGGTGAAAACCTGGGATATGGGCGACATCATCTCCGCCGTTGGTACCCTGGCGCGTTCCGGCAAGGGCGACCTGTACGTGGAAATGACCGACGTACGCCTGTTGACCAAATCCCTACGTCCGCTGCCGGACAAGCACCACGGCCTGTCTGACACCGAGCAGCGTTACCGCCAGCGCTACGTTGACCTGATCGTCAACGAAGACGTGCGCCAGACCTTCCGTGTGCGTTCGCAGGTGATCGCGCATATCCGCAGCTTCCTGATGAAGCGCGACTTCCTGGAAGTCGAAACGCCGATGCTGCAGACCATTCCCGGTGGCGCTGCGGCCAAGCCGTTCGAGACCCACCACAACGCCCTGGATATGCAGATGTTCCTGCGTATCGCGCCGGAGCTGTACCTCAAGCGGCTTGTTGTTGGCGGGTTTGAGAAAGTGTTTGAGATCAACCGCAACTTCCGTAACGAAGGCGTCTCGACTCGTCATAACCCTGAATTCACCATGTTGGAGTTCTATCAGGCTTACGCCGACTACGAAGACAACATGGACCTGACCGAGGAGCTGTTCCGCGAGCTGGCCATGGCGGTGCTCGGCAGCACCGACGTGCCCTACGGCGACAAGGTGTTCCACTTCGGTGAGCCGTTCGTGCGCCTGTCGGTGTTCGACTCGATCCTCAAGTACAACCCGGAAATCACCGCCGCCGACCTCACCGACATCGAGCGCGCGCGTGAGATCGCCAAGAAGGCCGGCGCCAAGGTGCTCGGCTTCGAAGGCCTGGGCAAACTGCAGGTGATGATTTTCGAAGAGCTGGTCGAGCACAAGCTGGAACAGCCGCACTTCATCACCCGTTACCCGTTCGAAGTCTCGCCGCTGGCCCGTCGCAGTGATGATGATCCGAGTGTGACCGACCGCTTCGAGCTGTTTATCGGCGGCCGTGAGATCGCCAACGCCTACTCCGAGTTGAACGACGCCGAAGACCAGGCTGCACGCTTTATGCAGCAAGTGGCCGACAAGGACGCCGGCGACGATGAAGCCATGCACTTCGATGCCGACTTTGTCCGCGCTTTGGAATACGGCATGCCGCCGACCGCCGGTGAGGGCATCGGCATCGACCGCCTGGTGATGTTGCTGACCAATTCACCGTCGATTCGCGACGTGATTCTGTTCCCGCACATGCGCCCGCAAGCCTGATGTTGCTAAGCCGCCTCCGGGCGGCTTTTTATTACCTGGTTTCTTAGCCAGCCATTTTTATGACCGCGCAGTGGATTAATTTTGCGATTTACTGACTAAGTCATTATTAATCGTGAACAAACGACAGAGGATCGTCTTGCTGTGACAGTCAAGCCCGCCCAAGAAAGCGCCACCCTGGTGGCCAACGCCGTTGCTGAGAGCGTGCAGTACCACGGCCGCAAAGCCAGCCGTCAGGGCAGTGAACAACGGCGTCAGGCTATTCTCGATGCCGCCATGCGCATCATCGTGCGCGACGGTGTGCGCGCTGTGCGCCACCGTGCGGTGGCTGCCGAAGCGGATGTGCCGTTGTCGGCGACCACGTATTACTTCAAAGACATCAACGACCTGATCACCGATACCTTCGCTCAGTTTGTCGAACGCAGTGCCGCGCACATGGGCCAGTTCTGGAGCGGCACCGAAGGGCTGCTGCGTGAGCAGGTCAGCCGTTTGGACGGCAGCGCCGAGGCGCGTCGTCGGCTGGCCAATGAGATTGCCCGGTTGGCTGTGGAGTACGTGCGCCAGCAATTGCTTACGCGGCGCGAGCATCTGTTGGCCGAGCAGGCCTTTCAGCAGGAAGCGCTGCTCAACCCGCGTTTGCATGGTTTGTTGCGGGCTCACCGGCAAATCCTGCTGCAAGGTGTGACGCACTTCTTCGAGGTGCTGGGCTCGCAGCAGGCCGAGCAGGATGCCAAGCTATTGACGGCGATTATTGTGCGCATGGAGTATCAGGGGCTGCTCGATGGTATCGACCATCTGGACAGTGAAGAGATGTTGGCCATGCTTAAACGTTATATGCATCTGGTACTGGGCCTCTAACCAACCTGGCCCGCTCAATCCGTTCACAAGGAGAGCTGAATGAACGCCTGGCGCGCGCTGCTTGCCGTGTCTTTCCTGTTACTGGGTGGCTGTCTGGTGACCTTCAAGGACCCGATACCGGCCAATGAGGCAGCCCCGATTCCCCTGCTTGGCGAGTGGTCACGCAAGAACGAGTGGGGGGAGCAGCTGTACCTGCAGATTACCCGCGCTGGTTCCAATGTGTACAAGGCGCGTGCCTATGTCGACAGCCTGGATAATCTCGACAGCGTTGAGGAGTACGGTTTCACCGTTGCCCACCATGGTCGGCGCTGGTACCTGTCCGCCGGGTTGCCGAAACGCATGGGGGCCAACTTTGCCATCGCTGGCTTCGAGCTGACCACCGGCAATGAGTTGGTGATCTACAACCTCGACGTCGACCGCATTCTCCAAGAGTTGGAGCAGGGTACGTTGCAGGGCGAGGTGATCGATGCCGCCGAAGGTGATGGTGTGCTGATCAGCAGCCCGCTGGAACAGGTGTTCAGCTACCTCGATGATCAGGCCAACTCGGATGTATTTATCGAAGTGGCGCGCTATCAGCGTGTAGGGGACTAGCAATGAACAGCCACACCGGTTTGGACGACTATCAACTGATCGTACGGGCCCTGTCTGACCGGATTGTCGAAGCGCAGACGCCGATCCGTGTGCTTGATGCGGTGAAGTGGGACGACTCGATTCGCAGTGAGTTTCTCAAGCACAAGGGCAAGCAGTTGCCCAAGGTGGATCGCGAGTATTACGCCAGCCGGCCCTTGGCGTTCGAGGCCGCCGCGAAGAAGCTGGAGTTCCAGAATATCGAGCGCGATATCACCCGCCAGTTGGGCCAGTTCAATCCGGTTGGGCAGATCATGCGCCGCATGTGCCGCGAGTACCGCATGGTTATCCGCATGCTCGAAGCGCGCGGCACCGAGGACTTTGGCCTGATCAGCCAGGAGCTGTATGGCGCCGCTTCCGATGCCTTCCATGCCGGCGATCCGACCCTGGCCGACCTGGGCATGATGTTTTCCGATTTTCTCAACAACATCGACAAGCGCGGTGACCTCAAGGACGAAGCCAAGAACCTCAATGCCAAGGAAGCAGTCAACCTGCTGCAGCAGCGCCTGAACAAGGTGTTTGGCGAGGAGGAGGGCACCATTCGTGTGTTCGAGTCCGACGGTATCCTCGCTGATGCCGCCGCCGGGGCCGATTACATCAAGATCCGCAGCGACGCGATGTTCAACGAACGCGATGTGCGTGCCCTGGAAGTGCACGAAGGCCTGGTGCACGTGGCCACCACCCTGAATGGGCTGAACCAGCCGGTCTGTACCTTTCTGGCCAAGGGCCCGCCCTCGTCCACGGTGACTCAGGAAGGTCTGGCGATCCTGATGGAGGTGATCACCTTCGCTTCCTACCCAACCCGTTTGCGCAAGCTGACCAACCGCACCCGCGCTATTCACATGGCCGAGGAGGGCGCGGATTTCCTCCAGGTGTTCGATTTCTACCGCGAGCAGGGCTTCAGCCAGGAGCAGAGTTACAGCAATGCCAACCGCGTGTTCCGTGGCTCTACCCCCGTTGGCCTGCCTTTCACCAAGGACCTGTCCTACCTGAAAGGCTTCATCATGATTTACAACTACATCCAGCTGGCCGTGCGCAAAGGCAAGCTGGAGCAGATCCCGCTGCTGTTCTGCGGCAAGACCACCCTGGAAGACATGCGCACCCTGCGCCAATTGGTGGATGAAGGGTTGGTGACACCGCCCAAGTATCTGCCGCCGCAATTCAGCGACCTCAACTCGCTGTCGGCCTGGATGTGTTTCTCCAACTTCCTCAATCACCTCAGCCTGGACCGCATCGAAGCGGACTACGCCAATATCCTCTGACGCGCCCGCTGCGTCACCCGTAGGAGCCAGCTGGCTGGCGATCGGTTGTTCAGTTTGGTGAACGGATCGCCAGCAAGCTGGCTCCTACAATATCCCTTCATTATTCGTGGAGCCTGCCATGCCCAGCCATCAACTCGACTACGAAATCCTCGGCGCCTCCGCGCAGAGTGTGGAGATCATCCTCGATTTGGGCGAAACGGTAATCGCCGAAGCCGGGGTAATGAATTACATGACTGACGGCATTCGCTTTGAAACGCGCATGGGCGATGGCGCGGCCACGGGTGTACTGGGCAAGTTGTGGAGCGCCGGAAAACGCATGCTCACGGGGGAGTCACTGTTTATGACGCACTTCTCCAATGCCGGTAAAACCCAGGCGCGGGTGGCCTTTGCCGCGCCTTATCCCGGCACGGTGGTGCCGATTCAGCTAGCCGAACATGGCGGCACGCTGATCTGTCAGAAGGACGCCTTTCTTTGCGCCGCCTATGGCACGGCAGTCGGCATCAGCTTCAACAAGCGTCTGGGCGCCGGTTTCTTCGGCGGTGAGGGGTTTATCCTGCAGAAGCTTGAGGGCGATGGCCTGGCGTTTGTGCACGCCGGCGGTACGGTGATCCGTAAGCAGCTGAATAACGAAACCCTGCGCCTGGACACCGGCTGCCTGGTGGCGTTTAGCAGCGGCATCGACTACGACATTGCCCTGGCTGGTGGTCTGAAAAGCATGCTGTTCGGTGGCGAAGGCATTCTGCTGGCCACGCTCAAGGGCACCGGAACCGTGTGGGTGCAGAGCCTGCCGTTCTCGCGCCTGGCCGAGCGCATCTACGAGGCCACGTTCAAGGCCCGCGAAGAAGTCCGTGCCGGCGGCAAGTGATGCGGCAATCTGGGGCTTTGCAGGCGCATGGGTTTGTAGCAAGCTGCGCCGCCTGTTGCTCAGCCCGCCAACTGATAACTCCGAGAACCTGTTATGAGTGAAGTAAACCCTATCCCGCTGATCCTTACCGCTGTTGGCAGCATCTGCGCCACGGTGGCCGTGCTCGGTTACTACGGTTATCTGCATGTGGCCAAGCCGGAAGATGCCCTGCTGCTGGCCGAGTTCACCATGCTCAAGACCGTGCCGGGCGAGGACTACAAGGTCTCGGTCAAACCTGCCAGCCAGGTCGCCCAGTGCATCGACGGCGTGCTGGTGCTGTTTGACCTAGAGCAAAAGGGCCTCAGCGGTGTGCTGGTGGATCAGCGCAAGCAGGCCGTGCGTTGCAGCGAAGGCCAATAGTTTTAGCCAGCCTGTTTTTGCTGCTCGCTAAGGCGCTGTAGATGTCGGCGCGACAGGGCAAGAAAGCGCGGTGTCAGGCCGATGTCTTCATACAGTGGATCACCCTGTTCATCGGTGGCAACCACCTTGCTGCCCTTGACGTAGGGCAGGCTGGCCTCCAGCTCATCAAGTGCCGCGCCGAGCAATTCGCCCAATAGCTCTTCAACGTGGTGCTTGGGGTACATCTCCTGCAAGGCCGCCAGGCGCGCGGCGGCCTCCAGATCAAGCCTTATCTGATAAGGCGTTGTGCTCAGCCGCCCCTGGGCGTTTTCCTGCCAGTGCTGAACCAGCTCGCGAATCTTCATGATTGCCTCGTGTCTGTTCCATGCCCGCCGAGTCAGTCTGCGCCGGGCTTGCCTAACTAAGACTAGTGCCTGCCCTTATAAGTGCGGGCAAGGCGTCGCGCACTTGTAAGAAGTTGGCGCGCTGGGCACTCTGGGCACAGGATCAGTGGAGGCAATAGTCATGGCAGAAATCGACGCGCGCCTGCGCGAGGACGTTCACCAACTCGGCGAACTCCTGGGTAACACCATCAGCCTGCAACACGGTGCAGCTTTTCTCGACAAGATTGAACGTATTCGCAAGGGCGCCAAGGCCTCGCGCCGAGGCTCGCAAGAAGGCGCTGAGCAACTCAGTGCAACCCTGAACCAACTGGATGATGACGAACTGTTGCCCGTGGCGCGAGCGTTCAACCAGTTCCTCAACCTGGCCAATATCGCCGAGCAGTATCACCGCGTGCGGCGCCGCGCACCGGATGAGCCGGAGCCATTCGAAGACAATATCCTTGCCGATCTGCTTCAGCGTCTCTCGGCCCACGGCCACAAGGGCGAAGCGCTGGCCCGCCAGGTTGGTCGGTTGGATATCGAACTGGTGCTGACGGCGCATCCCACCGAGGTGGCGCGGCGCACCCTGATTCAGAAATACGATGCCATCGCCGAGCAGTTGGCGGCTGGCGACCACAGTGACCTTTCTGCGGGTGAGCGTGAGCAGGTCAAGCAACGCCTGCAGCGGTTGATTGCTGAGGCCTGGCACACCGAAGAAATTCGCCGCAGCCGGCCCAGCCCGGTGGATGAAGCCAAGTGGGGTTTTGCGGTGATCGAGCATTCGCTCTGGCACGCCATTCCCAATGTGCTGCGCAAGGCCGATCAGGTACTGCACAGCGCCACTGGGTTGCACCTGCCGCTGGATGCCGCGCCGATTCGTTTTGCTTCCTGGATGGGCGGCGACCGCGACGGCAACCCGAATGTCACGGCCAGTGTCACCCGCGATGTGCTCCTGCTGGCCCGCTGGATGGCGGCGGATCTGTACCTGAGGGATGTCGACAACCTGGCTGCCGAGCTGTCCATGCAACAGGCCAGTCCGGCATTGCTGGCGCGGGTCGGCGAGAGCGCTGAGCCCTATCGCAGCCTGCTCAAACAGCTGCGTGAGCGCCTGCGCGCCACTCGCAGCTGGGCTCAGGCCGCGTTGCATGAGCAGATCCCTGCGTCCGCCGCTGTGTTGCAGGACAACCGCGAGCTACTTGAGCCGCTGACCCTGTGTTATCAGTCGCTGCATGAGTGCGGCATGGGCGTGATTGCCGATGGCCCGCTGCTCGATTGCCTGCGCCGTGCGGCGACCTTCGGGCTGTTTCTGGTGCGCCTGGATGTGCGTCAGGATTCCAGTCGCCATGCTGCGGCCATGAGTGAAATCACCGATTACCTCGGCCTGGGGCGTTACGCCGAGTGGGATGAAGAAGCGCGCCTGGCGTTTCTGCTGCAAGAGCTGGAAAACCGCCGACCACTGCTGCCGGGGCATTTCAAGCCCAGTGGTGAAACCGAAGAGGTGTTGGCGACTTGCCGTGAAGTGGCGCGGGCACCGGCGGCGTCCCTGGGTTCCTACGTGATCTCCATGGCCGGTGCAGCCTCCGATGTGCTGGCGGTGCAACTGCTGCTTAAAGAAGCCGGGTTGCAACGACCGATGCGCGTGGTGCCGCTGTTTGAAACCCTGGCCGATCTGGACAATGCCGGCCCGGTGATCAGCCAGCTGTTGGCGCTGCACGGCTACCGCGCGCGGCTACATGGGCCGCAGGAAGTGATGATCGGCTATTCCGATTCGGCCAAGGATGCCGGCACCACGGCAGCAGCCTGGGCGCAGTATCGCGCGCAGGAAACCCTGGTGCAGGTGTGCCGTGAGCAGCAGGTCGAGTTGCTGTTGTTCCATGGTCGTGGTGGCACGGTGGGGCGTGGCGGTGGCCCGGCGCATGCGGCGATCCTGTCGCAGCCGCCCGGTTCGGTGGCGGGGCGCTTCCGCACCACCGAGCAGGGTGAAATGATTCGTTTCAAATTCGGCCTGCCGGATATCGCCGAGCAAAACCTCAATCTGTACCTGGCGGCGGTGCTGGAAGCCACCTTGTTGCCGCCGCCAAGCCCGGAGCCGGCCTGGCGCGAGTTGATGGACAAACTGGCCAGCGATGGCGTCAGTGCCTACCGCGCAGTGGTGCGTGAACATCCCCAGTTTGTGGCCTATTTCCGCCAGGCCACGCCGGAGCAGGAGCTGGGCCGATTGCCGCTGGGCAGCCGTCCGGCCAAGCGCCGCGAGGGTGGGGTGGAGAGTCTGCGCGCCATTCCATGGATCTTTGCCTGGACCCAAACGCGCCTGATGCTACCCGCCTGGCTGGGCTGGGAAGCAGCATTGAACAACGCCCTGCAACGCGGCGAAGGCGAGCTGCTGGCGCAGATGCGCGCGCAGTGGCCGTTTTTCCGTACGCGCATCGACATGCTGGAAATGGTGCTGGCCAAGGCCGACGAGTCGATTGCCCTGTTGTACGACCAGCGCCTGGTCGAGCCGGCCCTGCAACCGCTGGGTGCGCATTTGCGCGGCCTATTGTCGCAGGCGGTGGTTGCGGTGCTGGGTCTGACTGGTCAGTCGCAGCTGTTGGCGCACAGCCCGGAAACCCTGGAGTCGATCAGCGTGCGTAACACCTATCTGGACCCGTTGCACCTGCTCCAGGCTGAGCTGCTGGCGCGTTCACGGTCACGTGATAATCAGGCTGACAGCCCTCTGGAACAGGCTCTGCTGGTCAGTGTGGCGGGTATCGCGGCGGGGTTGCGCAACACCGGGTGAGGCGAGTGGCCGAGCCTGCCAGCGTATTGTGCCGCAGGCCCGGCAGGTCGCCGGCAGCGCTGCCTGGCGGCTGCCTTGGTCGTAGGCGTATCCGACTTTCGGTGGCTTGTGCGCTATGGGTGCGCTGTGTATCTTGAGCGGCCTTTCGGCACTCTGGCCCATGTTGGCAGCGCTGCCTGGACAATTCTGAGATTGGCCCCACGAGGCGAGTCCGACGATTTTTACTTAAATCTTGAGGAGCACATCGATGCGCGTGATTCTGCTGGGGGCGCCCGGTGCCGGCAAAGGTACCCAGGCTGGTTTCATCACCAAGAAATTTGGTATTCCGCAAATCTCCACTGGCGACATGCTGCGTGCTGCGGTCAAGGCGGGCACCGAACTCGGCCTGCAAGCCAAAAGCGTGATGGACAGCGGTGGTCTGGTCTCCGATGACCTGATCATCAACCTGGTCAAAGAGCGCATTGCCCAGGCCGATTGTGCCAATGGCTTCCTCTTCGATGGCTTCCCGCGCACCATTCCTCAGGCTGAAGCCCTGAAAGAAGCCGGCGTGGTTATCGACAACGTGGTCGAAATCGCGGTGGACGACGAAGAAATCGTCGGTCGCATTGCCGGTCGCCGTGTGCACGAGGCCAGCGGCCGCGTTTACCACATCGTCTACAACCCGCCGAAAGTCGAAGGCAAGGACGATGCAACCGGTGAAGACCTGGTGCAGCGCAAAGACGACACCGAAGAAACCGTGCGTCATCGCCTGTCGGTCTACCACTCGCAGACCAAGCCGCTGGTGGACTTCTACCAGAAGCTCGCCGCCGCTGAAGGCACGCCGAAGTACAGCGCCATTGCCGGTGTTGGCTCGGTCGACGAGATCACTGCCAAGGTCTTTGCTGCGCTCAGCTAAGCCTTGTTGTAGTCAGCCAACGGCCCGCTTTTGCGGGCCGTTGTCGTTTCTGCGGTTGGCGCGCAGGGCTCGCTGAGCGTCGTTCATGGAACAGTAACCTTGCTCACCTAAGTTAGCATCGGCTTGGTCTATACCAGGATGCGATGGTCATAGACGTCAAGCCTTAACCCACACTAAGGAAGAGAGCGCGTTCAATGACCGAGAAAACAGCTAAGAGTGCTATCTGGTTAGGCCTTGCATTAGCGCTGGCGGGCAGCCCGGCAGCGTTTGCCGACACTGCAGCGAAGCCCAAGACCGACTGCAGCGTGGCCGAGTTCACCATGGGCCTGCGCTTCCAGCAGCAGTCGGCGGAGGTGCAGGCCCTGCAACTGCAGGCCTACAACATTGCCACCCTGAAGCTGGATGCGGCCGTGGCTGCGGCGAAAGATCCAGCCAAGCTGGCCATCGTCACCGACCTGGATGAAACCGTCATTGATAACAGCGCGCTGCTGGCGCGTGATCTGGCCAATTGTCACACCTATGACGCCTGGGACACCTGGCTGCCCTGGGAACGTGATGGCACCCCGGCACTGATTCCGGGTGCGAAGCAATTCCTGGAGCACGCCGACAAGCTCGGGGTGACCATTCGCTACATCTCCGACCGTTCTGATGAGCAGAAGAAGTACACCCTGGCCACCCTGAGCAAGCTGGGTTTGCCGCAAATCGCTGAAGACAGCGTGCTGCTTTTGGGGCCGCCCAAGGTGGAGCGCCGTGCCATCGTCAGTGCTGATCATCAGATCGTGTTGCTGCTGGGTGACACCCTGCATGACTTTGACGCGCGTTTCCGCAAGACACCTCTGGCCGATCAGCGCGCCACCGTCGCCGCTGAATCAGGCAAATGGGGCACCGAGTGGATCGTCTTCCCCAACGCCACTTATGGCACCTGGTCGAAAGCGCCTCTGCAAGGTTGGGACGCCAAGCCCGTGATTGAGGCCTGGTAAGCACGCGTTAGTCAGGCCGCAGCGGGTCTGTTCGGGCGCGCTGCTGGCTGGTGGTGCTGTGAGCTCGCTCGCGTGACAGGCGCGGGCGGCTGTGATTGCGCTGGAAAAAAATGCCTCAAGCCGGTCTAATGCCCGTCCTTTTCCTCACCTGTCCGACTGCAATGACCACTCTCCTGGCCCTGGATACCGCCACTGAAGCCTGCTCCGTTGCCCTGCTGCATAACGGCCAGGTGCTCAGCCATTACGAAGTGATTCCGCGTCTGCACGCCCAGCGTCTGCTGCCGATGATCAAGCAGCTGCTGGCGGATGCCGAGGTGCCGTTGTCGGCGCTCGACGCGATTGCCTTTGGCCGTGGCCCGGGCGCTTTTACCGGCGTGCGGATTGCCATCGGTGTGGTGCAGGGCCTGGCGTTTGCCCTGGAGCGTCCGGTGTTGCCGGTGTCCAACCTGGCGGTGCTGGCGCAGCGCAGCCTGCGTGAGCATGGCGCGCAGCAGGTGGCTGCAGCCATCGATGCACGCATGGATGAAGTGTATTGGGGCTGCTACCGCGCCGAGCAGGGTGAAATGCGCTTGGCCGGCGTCGAGGCTGTCGTGGCGCCCGAGCTGGCTGGACTGCCGCGTGATGCAACGGGCGACTGGTTTGCTGCGGGCACCGGCTGGGGCACCTTTGCTGCGCGTATTCCGGTTGCGGTCAGTGGACAGGATGCCGCCATGCTGCCGCACGCCGAAGACCTGCTCAGCCTGGCGCGCTTTGCCTGGGCCCGTGGTGAGGCGCTGGACGCTGATCAGGCGCAGCCCGTCTACCTGCGTGATCAGGTGGCCACGCCGAAGGCGGCAGTCTGAAGCTCGCCTTGGTGGCGCCTTCTGTCGTGCTTGTCGCCGTGTGGCGGTTGCTTGATTGCCAAGCTGCCCAGCTGGGGCTAAATTGCCATCACCTGTGTCCATCGTTGGCCAAGTGGCTGAGCAGTCATTGATGCGTATCGACGGTTTTACCTCCTCTTATTCGCCAGACCGCAGTGCCCGCCCGGGCTCTGCGGTTACGCCATTTCGCGAAGCGCAGCGCGAAGTTGAGGAGCGTCGTGAGCAGCCAACGGCACCGGCGAGCACTCAGGGCCTGGAAACTGTTGCCCAAGCGCGCCGGGTTGAGCCCAGCAATGCCAGCAGCGACAGCTTGCCTGCCCGCCTGCAAGACCAGCTGTACCAGCCGCCGTTGAACAACCGCGCCGCTCAGGCCTTGGCCAGCTACAGCACAACCGCCAGTTTCGCCAGCGAGGCGGATGCCCAGCAGGTGCTGGGTCTCGATCTTTACGCTTAGTTAATGCTGCCTTACTACCTCGGCTGCCCGTCATGGAGCGAGCCCGCCTGGCGCGGTTCCTTGTATCCGCAGAGCAGTCCTAGCGCTGACTTTTTGCCGTTGTATGCCCAGGTGTTCAACGCCGTTGAGGGCAACACCACCTTCTACGCTAAACCTTCCGTCGATACCGTGGCCCGCTGGGCTGAGCGCATGCCGGCGCATCTGCGTTTTTGCGCCAAGCTGCCACGTGAGATCAGCCATAACGGCGATCTGCGTGACCAGCTGAGTGCCACTGAGGATTTCCGCCGTTTGCTGGCGCCACTGGGCAAGCGGGTCGCGCCGTTCTGGCTGCAACTGCCTGCCAGCTTTGGCCCGCAGCGTTTGGCGGAGCTGAGCGCGTTTATCGAGCCCTGGCAGGCCGAGGAGTTGGCTGTCGAGGTGCGTCATCCGGCGTTCTTTGCCAAAGGCGAGGAGGAACGCAGCCTTAACCGTCTGCTGCATGGCCGGGGTATCGAACGTATCTGTCTGGATTCGCGTGCGCTGTTCAGCTGTAACTCCACCGCGCCGGCAGTGCTGCATGCGCAGGCCAAGAAGCCGCGCCTGCCGCTGCGCCCCACGGCTTTTAGTCAGGCCCCACAGCTGCGCTTTATTGGTCATCCTGAGCTGCTGGCCAATGATCCGTTTATGGCGCCCTGGCTGGACAAGGTGGCGGGCTGGATCGAAGAAGGCCGCACGCCTTACGTTTTTCTGCATACCTCAGACAATCGCCTGGCACCGCAGCTGGCGCAGCGCTTTCATCAGCAGCTGATGCAGCGTCTGCCGGGATTGCCGGCGTTACCACAGGTACAGCCAGAGGATGAGGTCGAGCAGTTGGGCCTGCTTTGAGCCAGACCAAGTACCTAGATGTGCTTGATCAGCGTTGTGCGAGCAGCAGGTCAGCGGCCTGACCGCTGCGGCCGTCGGCGAATTCGAAGCGGCCGAGTTGGGCGATTTCGTCGTAGGCGCCTAGGGCAATCTTCACGTCGCGTGCTTGCAGGTCAATGGCGCTGACCCCGGCCTCACTCAGCGACTGGCTCGATTGCCGGCCCTGAGCATCGAAACGCAACAGGCTCAGGCGCTCGAAGATCGCATCCTGGCTGTCGATACGGCCATCGCCGTTGTCATCGTATTTGCGCAGCTCGGCAAAGCCGTTGGCGGCACCGTTCTGGTCGCCGAACAGCTCGCGGCCGTCATCGATGCGGCCGTTGCCGTTGCGGTCATAGGCGAGCAGGGCGTCGTCACCGGTGGGCACGCTGATCTGGTCGAGCTTGCCGTTGCCATCCAGGTCGAAGCGTACCGAGCGGGCCAGGCCGCTGGTGCTGAAGCCGTTACCGGCCAGATCGAGCACCAGTGGATCGGTTTTCTTCGGTTCGGCGTTGATGTTGACGTTCAACTCCAGCTCGCGCTGGGCTGCCATTTCCTGAAAATCACTGGCCTGGGCAGTGACAGCGGGCGGCTCGCTGGGTGTTTCCGGCGCTTTGGCAGGCGCTTCGGCTTCCACCTCATCGGGCATCAGGGTGCGCCGCAGTATCTGGTAGTCCAGCGAGGCGCGCTTGCCTTCATCCAGCGTTTCGCTGATTGAACTGGTGTTGGCGGCCGTTGGCGCGGCACCACGTGGGGCGGAAATCACATCAAACATGGCGAACTCGGTGCGGCTGGAAGCTGCCGGGTCTGGCAAAATGCCGCTCAGGCAGGTTATCGGCCGCTGAGGCGGTCAATTGAGTGATTTTTGAGCACATTTTCTGATGAGTGATGAGCGGCTAATAGCCAGAATTCGTATGCAAGCCTTGGCTCCCCACCTGCAGTCGGCGGCTGAAGCCTGGGCAGCGCGCCTGGGTTTGCCGCTGGAAGGCGACAGCGAGTTTGCCTTGCAACTGGGCGAGGGTGGCTTGCAGCTGGTGGAGCTGGGCCCGCAGGCGCCAGGGCCAGTGAAGGTGGATTTTGTCGAAGGCGCGGTGGCGCATCGCCGGCTGTTCGGTGGCGGCAGTGGGCAGATGATTGCCAAGGCGGTGGGTGTGCAGCCTGGGGTGCGTCCGACGGTGCTGGATGCCACGGCCGGTCTGGGTCGTGATGCCTTTGTGCTGGCCAGCCTGGGTTGCCGCATGACCTTGATCGAGCGTCAGCCACTGATTGCTGCGCTGCTGGAAGATGGCCTGGCGCGCGCCGCGCTGGACCGCGATGTGGCGCCGATTGCCGCGCAGATGCAGCTACTTAATGGCAATGCCATCGAGCTGATGCGCGCCTGGCAGGGTGAGCCGCCGCAGGTGATCTACCTCGACCCGATGTTCCCGCACCGCGACAAGAGCGCGTTGGTGAAAAAGGAGATGCGCCTGTTCCGACCGTTTGTTGGTGATGACCTGGATGCCCCGGCGTTGCTGGAAGCGGCGCTGAACCTGGCCAGCCATCGGGTGGTGGTCAAGCGCCCGCGCAAGGCGCCGCTGATTGAAGGCGCCAAGCCGGGCTATGCCCTGGAAGGTAAATCCAGCCGCTATGACATCTACCCGAAGAAGAAGCTGCAAGCCGCCAGTGAGTAAGTTTGCAGCTTGTTCACGGGTTAGGCGTCGCATTGCGTAGGTTGGGTTGCGGCACGCAGCCCAACACATTCAGCGTCCTTGCGTTGGGCTTCGCAAGCTCAGCGCCAACCTACGAAGCTTAATCGGCGCGGAACGCGCGCAGAAACACCTCGACTGCATCGCGCACATGGGCTTCGGCCTCAGCGCCTTGCAGCGCCTCACCGCAGCCGATCAGCAGGCGGAAGTTGACGCCGCCCTTGATCAGGCAGAAGAACTGATCCGCCGCGCTCAGCGGGTCGGGGACGCGCAGTTTGCCGCTCTGATCGGCGCGGCGCAGCAGTTCCTCCATGCCGTGCAGCACGCGCTGCGGGCCGGCCTCATAGAACATCCGCGACAGCGTCGAGTCCTGCGCGGCCAGGCTCACCATCACCCGGTGCAGCTCCACCGATTCGCGGCTGTTGATCAGCTCATTGAAGCCCCGGCCGATGCTCAGCAGCACCTGTGCTACCGGCACCTCGTCGTCCAGTTCGAACAACAGCTCGGGCAGTTGCTCCTCGCACTTGGATTTCACCGCTTCGGCAAACAGCTTCTCCTTGTCGGTGAAGTGGCTGTACACCGTGAGCTTGGAAACTCCGGCTTCTGCGGCAATCGCATCCATACTGCTACCGTCATAGCCATTGCTGAGAAACAGGGTTTTCGCCGCTTCCAGAATGGCTTTGCGCTTGGCCAGGTCTTTCGGGCGACCGGGGCCGCTGGTTGGCAACACTTTGTTTGGCATTGGTCGTTTTTAATACTGGACTAGTGAGTTTGCTATTTTTACTATACCCGCCAGTATAAATATTCAAAAGCCTCCACAAAGGTTAGTCATCATGTTTCGTCATGCACTGTCTGTTGCGTTGCCTGTCAGTCTTATCCTGTTGCTTGGCGCTTGCGGCAATGGCGAGCCCGCCAAGGTTGCCGTGCGTCCGGCCATGGTGGTGCAGCCACAACTGGCTGGCGAGCTGATGGATGCCTACCCCGGTGAGGTGCGTGCGCGCCTGGAGCCGGAGCTGGCGTTCCGTATCGGTGGCAAGGTGGCCAAACGTCTGGTCGATGTCGGTGCGCGGGTGAAGAAGGATCAGCCCCTGGCCGAACTGGACCCACAAGACGTGCGCCTGCAGCTGGAAGCCATCCGCGCCCAGGTGGCAGCGGCCGAAGCCAACCTGCAACTGGTGCGCGCCGAGCGTGATCGCTACAAGGCATTGCTGGCACGCAACCTGGTCAGCCGCTCGCAGTACGACAATGCCGAGAACACCTACCGTTCCGGTGAAGCGCGTCTGAAACAGGTGAAAGCCGAATTCAACGTGGCCAACAACCAGGCCGGTTATGCCGTGCTGCGCGCCTCCCAGGATGGCGTGGTGGCGCGGCGCATGGTCGAGGTCGGCCAGGTGGTCGCCGCCGGGCAGACCGTGTTCACCCTGGCCGCTGACGGCGAGCGTGAAGTGCTGATCAACCTGCCGGAGCAAGCCTTCGAGCGCTTCAAGGTTGGTCAGGATGTCGCGGTTGAGCTGTGGTCGCAGCCGGATCAGCGCTTCCCCGGGCGCATTCGTGAAATGTCGCCATCGGCCGACCCGCAGTCGCGCACCTTTGCCGCCCGCGTAGCCTTTACCGAAGGCAAGGTGCCGGCCGAACTGGGCCAGAGCGCCCGCGTATTTATCGCCCACAACGGTGATGTGCCGTTGGTTGTGCCGCTGTCGGCGCTGACGGCGGAGAAGGGTCAGCCCTACGTCTGGGTGGTCGATCCGAAGGACTCCACCCTCAAGCGCACCGACGTGCGTATCGGTGCCTACGGCGAGAAGACCGTACCGGTACTCGAAGGCCTGCAAGCGACGGATTGGGTAGTGGCAGCCGGTGGTCAGGTGCTGCGCGAAGGCCAGCAGGTGCGTCCGGTTGACCGCGACAACCGGGTGGTGCAGCTGACGGCCAAGGCCGACCTGACGGTTGAGGAGTAAGCCCGATGGATTTCAACCTGTCCGCCTGGGCGCTGCGTAACCGCCAGATCGTCCTGTACCTCATGCTGCTGCTGGCGGTGGTGGGGGCTATTTCCTACACCAAGCTGGGTCAGAGCGAAGACCCACCCTTTACCTTCAAGGCCATGGTGGTGCGCACCAACTGGCCGGGGGCGAGCGCCGAGGAAGTCTCGCGCCAGGTCACCGAACGTATCGAAAAGAAGCTGATGGAGACCGGCGACTACGACAAGATCGTCTCGTTCTCGCGCCCCGGCGAATCCCAGGTGACCTTTATCGCCCGTGATTCGATGCACTCCAAGGACATCCCCGAACTGTTCTATCAGGTGCGCAAGAAGGTCAGCGATATTCGCCACACCTTGCCTCAGGGCATCCAGGGACCGTTCTACAACGACGAATTCGGCACCACCTTTGGCAATATCTACGCCCTGACCGGCGAAGGCTTCGACTACGCCGTGCTCAAGGACTACGCCGACCGCATCCAGTTGCAGCTGCAACGGGTCAAGGACGTCGGCAAGGTTGACCTGCTCGGCTTGCAGGACGAGAAGGTATGGATCGAGCTGTCCAACACCAAGCTGGCCACCCTCGGCCTGCCGTTGGCGGCGGTGCAGCAGGCGCTGGAAGAACAGAACGCCGTGGCTGCGGCAGGCTTCTTCGAAACCGCCAGCGACCGCGTGCAACTGCGCGTCACCGGGCGTTTTGAAACGGTCGATGAAATCCGCAATTTCCCGATTCGCGTGGCCGATCGTACCTTCCGCATCGCCGATGTGGCCGAGGTCAAACGCGGCTTTAACGATCCACCCGCACCGCGTATGCGCTATATGGGCGAAGACGCCATCGGCCTGGCGGTTTCGATGAAAACCGGCGGCGACATTCTGGTGCTGGGTCAGGCCCTGGAAGGCGAGTTCGCCCGTCTGCAGGAAACCCTGCCGGCCGGCATGCAGCTGAGCAAGGTGTCGGACCAGCCCGCAGCGGTGAAAACCGGGGTGGGCGAGTTCGTTCGTGTGCTCACCGAGGCGGTGATCATCGTGCTGCTGGTGAGCTTTTTCTCCCTCGGCCTGCGCACCGGTCTGGTGGTGGCGCTGTCGATTCCGCTGGTGCTGGCGATGACCTTTGCCGCCATGTACTACTTCGGCATCGGCCTGCACAAGATTTCCCTCGGCGCGCTGGTGCTGGCGCTGGGCCTGATGGTGGATGACGCGATCATTGCCGTGGAGATGATGGCGATCAAGATGGAGCAGGGCTACGACCGCATCAAAGCGGCCAGTTATGCCTGGACCAGCACCGCCTTCCCCATGCTCACCGGCACCCTGATTACCGCCGCCGGCTTCCTGCCGATTGCCACCGCGCAATCCGGCACCGGCGAATACACCCGCTCGATCTTCCAGGTGGTGGCGATTGCCCTGCTGGTGTCGTGGATCGCGGCTGTGGTGTTTGTGCCGTACCTCGGCGCCAAACTGCTGCCGGACCTGGCCAAGCTGCACGCGGCCAAACACGGCGGCCGCGATGATGGCCATGACCCTTACGGCACGCCGTTCTATCAGCGTGTGCGCCAGGCAGTGGAGTGGTGCGTGCGCCGGCGTAAAACTGTGATTGTGCTGACCATTGCCCTGTTCGTCGCCTCGATTGCCCTGTTCCGCTTTGTCCCGCAACAGTTCTTCCCGGCCTCCGGCCGCCTGGAACTGATGGTCGACCTCAAACTCAGCGAAGGCGCATCCCTGGCCGCCACTGAAGAGCAAGCCAAGCGTCTGGAAGAGCTGCTGCGTGGGCGGGAAGGGGTGGACAACTTTGTCGCCTACGTCGGCACCGGTTCGCCGCGCTTCTACCTGCCGCTGGATCAGCAACTGCCGGCCGCCAGCTTTGCCCAGTTCGTGGTGCTGGCGAAAAGCATCGAGGACCGCGAGAAAATCCGTACCTGGCTGATCGACGTGCTGCACGATGAGTTCCCAACCCTGCGCACACGTATCTCGCGCCTGGAGAACGGCCCGCCCGTGGGCTATCCAGTGCAGTTCAGGGTTTCCGGTGAGCACATTGATGAAGTACGTCATCTGGCCCGCCAGGTGGCCGACAAGGTGCGCGAGAACAGTCACGTGACCAACGTGCACCTGGACTGGGAAGAGCCGAGCAAGGTGGTGCGGCTGAACATCGATCAGGAACGCGCCCGCGCCCTGGGCGTAAGCACCGCCGACCTGTCGCGCTTCCTGCAAAGCTCGCTGACCGGCTCGCCGGTGAGCCAGTACCGCGAAGGCAACGAGCTGATCGAAATCCTCCTGCGCGGCACCCTGAGTGAGCGTCAGGAGCTCAGCCTGCTGCCGAGTCTGGCGGTGCCGACCGACAATGGCCGCAGCGTGCCACTGTCGCAGATCGCCACCCTGGAGTACGGCTTCGAGGAGGGCATCATCTGGCACCGCAACCGCCTGCCAACGGTCACCGTGCGCGCCGATGTGTACGGCAAAGAGCAGCCGGCCAGCCTGGTCAAACAGATCCTGCCGACCCTCGAGCCGGTGCGTGCACAACTGCCGGACGGCTACCAGCTGGACGTTGGCGGCACCGTGGAAGACTCCAGCCGTGGGCAGAAGTCGGTCAACGCCGGTATTCCGCTGTTTATCGTAGTGGTGCTGACCCTGCTGATGCTGCAGCTGAAGAGCTTCTCGCGTTCGGCCATGGTGTTCCTCACCGCGCCGTTGGGGCTGATCGGCGTGACCCTGTTCCTGCTGGTGTTCCAGCAACCGTTTGGCTTTGTGGCCATGCTCGGCACCATCGCCCTGTCGGGGATGATCATGCGTAACTCGGTGATTCTGGTTGACCAGATCGAGCAGGACATCGAAGCCGGCATGGACCGCTGGCACGCGATCATCGAAGCCACCGTGCGGCGTTTCCGGCCCATCGTGCTGACTGCCCTGGCGGCGGTACTGGCGATGATTCCGCTGTCGCGCAGCGTGTTCTTCGGGCCGATGGCCGTGGCCATCATGGGCGGTCTGATCGTCGCCACCGCGCTGACCCTGCTGTTCCTGCCGGCGCTGTATGCCGCCTGGTTCCGGGTCAAGGAAGTGGAAGCGAAACCGGCCTGAAGCGGATCTCGCAGATAAGAAACCAGGCCCTTTGGCCTGGTTTTTTTATGCCCGACGGTTGCTGGCCGGCGCCTTTTTGCGTTAGGCGAGTGTCAAAAATATGCAACTGCCTGCTGCGGTGTTTGAATGACTTACGCAGCGATTACAGTCGGTTACATGGGCGTTAAGGGCGATTACACGAATTATCTACTTACATTTCGTCGTTTTTGTTTGACATATTTTACGTATTTGCCAGACTGCGCGACCTTGATGGGCGCGTGCGCTACCCGTCATGAATGGTCATAACAAAAACCTGTAGCCCATCGATCCGTCCTGCGCCGCCTGCGCGGGCCATGCATGCGGTGGGCTGACGTCTGTGGAACGGGAAAGCATGCTGATCTGGTTCGTTGCGCTCTACCTGCTGGTGACTGTCGCCATCGGTTTCTACGCCTCCACCCGGGTGCACAACACCCGCGATTTCGCCTCCGGTGGCCGCAGCATGGGCTTCCCCATCGTCGCCGCCATGGTGTTTGCCACCTGGTTTGGCAGCGAGGCGGTACTGGGCATCCCCGCCACCTTCCTCGAAGAAGGCTTTGCCGGCATCGTCGAAGACCCGTTCGGCTCCTTCGGCTGCCTGTTCCTGGTCGGCCTGATCATCGCCCGCCCGCTGTACCGGATGAACCTGCTGACCATCGGTGACTACTTCAAGAAGCGCTATGGCCCGCAGGTCGAGCTGATCATCAGCCTGGTCATCGTCATGTCCTACCTGGGCTGGATCGCCGCGCAGCTGATCGCCCTCGGCCTGGTGTTCAACGTCATCTCCGACGGCAGCATCAGCACCACCCAGGGCATGTTCCTCGGCACCTTTATCGTGCTGCTGTACACCCTGTTCGGCGGCATGTGGTCGATTGCCCTGACCGACTTCTTCCAGATGATCATCATCGTCGTCGGCCTGGTGTACCTGGTCTGGCTGTTCAGCGACATGGCGGGCGGCGCCGACCTGGTGATCAACAAGGCGGCCAGCGATGGCAAATTCACCTTTATGCACGCCTTCGAGCCCAAGGACATCGTCGCCTTTATCGGTGCGGCGGTGACCATGATGCTCGGCTCCATCCCGCAGCAGGACGTGTACCAGCGCGTGATGTCGGCCAAGAGCGAAAATATCGCCGCCCGCGCCTCGATGACCGGCGCGGTGTTCTACCTCGGCTTCTGCATGCTGCCGGTGTTTCTGGTGTACGCCGCCTCGATGATCGACCCGGCGCTGGTCGAGAAGTGGCTGGCCGAAGACTCGCAGATGATTCTGCCGCTGATGATCCTGGAAAAGACCCCGCTGTTCGCCCAGATCATGTTCTTCGGTGCGCTGCTCTCGGCGATCATGTCCACCGCCTCCGGCACTTTGCTGGCGCCGTCGGTGACCCTCACCGAAAACGTGCTCAAGCGCTTTTTGCCGGTGCTTAACGACAAGCAGTTCCTGCTGCTGATGCGTGTCACCATCGTGGTCTGCGCCGTGGCCACCCTGAGCTTTGCCCTGTACTCGGATGCGAGCATCTACGAGATGGTCGGCAACGCCTACAAGGTGACCCTGGTGGCGGCCGTGGTGCCGTTGTTCGCCGGCCTGTTCTGGAAGCGCGCGACCACCCAGGGTGCGCTGGTGGCCATCGCTTTTGGTCTGGTGTCGTGGATCTACCTGGAATACACCTGGAGCGAAGCCGCCTTCTGGCCGCCGCAGCTGGCGGGCCTGCTGTTCAGCATGGCCGGTATGTTGATTGGCACGCTGTTGCCGCAGTGGAGCCGTAACCACAACGGCATGCTGGTGGCGCAGGCGGAATAAGCCTGGCGCTTGGCCCACAAAACCCCGCTGATTGGCGGGGTTTTGTTTTTGCGCCTTGTGAAGGCGGGGAGCGCATTCATCCCGTGGGAGGGGCTTTAGCCGCGAGCTTTGTTGGTTTTTTGGTCGGTGCTTTGTTTGCGCCGCTTTTGTAGCGTTCCCGCTACCGGTTCCGCCCTTACGGCGGCTCACTTTTGGCAAACGCCCCAAAAGTAAGCAAAAGGTCTTGCCCCTTGCATCCGGCCCGACTGCGTCGGGTTCCCTCGCTCCATCATTGCTCCAGGGGCCGGCGTACAAGGGCCGTCCCTGGCCCTTTACGCCTCTCGCAGCATCCATGCGGTTCGCTCCCTTCCACAACGATTCCACTCGGCCTTCTGATGGGGCGTTTGGCTTCGTCTGCGAGATTGTGGGCAAATGACAAAAAGACCAAATCAACGCTGCGTAGGATGGGTGGAGCGCAGCGATACCCATCAATCAACCGCATGGGTATCGCGCGGTTCAACCCATCCTCCGAATGTCCGCCGACCCTGTAGGAGCGGGCTTGCCCGCGATGCTTTTGCTTCGGCTTTTCCGTTCTGCTTTTGCCCTTCGCTCTGCCGTCCACAAATCGCCCAAACAACGCGGTCCCCGAATCCCGTCAGGAGGCCGAGCGTAGGTGCTGTGGAGAGGGGCGTTTGGCATGGATGCCAAACGAGGAGCGATGGGCCAGGGATGGCCCACCGTGACGACCCTCGGAACAGCGCCGGAGTGAGGGGAGTTGAGCGCAGCGAAACCCGGATGCCGGGTGTGCTTTCTCTTTGGTTACTTTCTCTTTGCACAAGCAAAGAGAAAGTAACTCGCCGTAAGGGCGAAAGGGGGATTCACAGCCAATGCATATGCGGCGGGCGTTAGAGGCTCGGTGGGTATCGCTCTACTCAACCCATCCTACGAGATTGATTTCTGTTTGTTTTTTATATTTAGATATTATTTTTTTTGCTAATCTGATGGCTAATTGTTCGTATTTGAAAATTTATTTTGGAGAGTGCATGAATAGCCTACTACATAAGCAGTTGTTGGCTGATGTTTCAAAGCTTAGGCGCATAGTTTCTGATGTGTCTCTTCGAGAGCTAGTTAATTTTGTTGCGCATCAGCATTTTATTTTTAATAAGTCCGGAGTTCCATCTGGCCGTCGACGCTTGAGCTCTCCCCTCCGGCAGGGGGTATATTTGTTGTCAGTGGCTTGTTCATTGCCTGAGCCGGTGGATTGTAAGGCGTTAGATGATGGGAAGTATGATCAGATTGTTCATGTGCTTGAACGGATTTTTAGTAAGTACATGCTGGCGTATTTTCCTATGAAAAATGATCCGAATAGTATTTTTTCTGGAGATTGGAAGAAGCATCGTGATGTTGCGGCTCCAGCGTTTATTAATTATTTTATGGCTGGCCCTAAGCTATCTACAACAGATATTAAGGAGTGGGTTGGATACTGTTTCGATGGGTTTGAGCAGGAGGTTTCTGAAAAATATGGCATGACTCCAGCTGTTATGCTTAGGTTAGGTGATTTTTTTGAGAAGATTGTTCTTTCGAAGTTTGACGAGCTGCAAGCGTTGTTTGAGTTGGTCGATAATGGTAGACGGTCTTTTATAGATAAAATTACTTCGGGTGTTGCTCCTGAGCAGGCATTAGCAGAGTCAACTGAAGAGTTTGATCTTGGCTCAAATATGAGCTTGATGCTCGAGCGTATGAATGATTTATATTCTTTTGATGCTTCTGAGCTCGAGGGTGAATTTGGAGAAGATGTAAGGTTACTTGTGTATGAGCACTTTGTGACTTTTAGGGGGCAGGCTCAGCAGATTACCTACATTACAGATGAAAGCCCTGTGCTTTCGAAGCCGTTGCTAACTGTCGATGGTGAAAAACTCTTCTTCTTGTCAAATAACTCATTTTATATTTCTATTCTTAATAAGCTTGAGCGTCATCTTTCGTCTGGTGAAATATCTAGGCGTTATTTAAGGGAGCGGGATGTTCGTCTCGAATCGAAAGTTGTTTCTTCTTTGCGGCGTATTTTTCCGCCCAGTGCAAGTTTTTATCCAAGTGCATTTGAAAGTCCAAAAGCGCATTTCGAGCACGACTTGGTGATTGTCCATGAGCGTAGTTTGTTTATTGTAGAAGCCAAAGCATCCCCTCCTAAAGAGCCATTGCGTGACCCCTCTAAGGCTTATGAGAGAATTAACGACCATTTTAGAGGGCGGAATGGGATACAAAAAGCATATGAGCAGGCGAATTCTTTAAAAAGGAATTTTATAAGTAATGGTTCGGTAGAACTGTTCAGTAAAAAAGGTGAGTTGCTGGTAAAGCTATTGGCTGAAGATTTTGAAAATATTTATTGTTTTTGTGTGACAAGAGATGACTTCGGTGTTTTGGCGACAAATCTTTCTCTTCTTCTGAAAAAGGAATTGACAGATCCATATCCTTGGGTGGTGAGTGTTAGTGATCTTGAATGCCTAATAAATGGATTTCTACATCTAGGTAAAGGGTTTTCAGATTTAGTTTGCTATGTTGAGCAGAGAGTTGTTTTGCATGGGAAGGTTTTTGGTGCTGATGAATTGGAATATGCTGGCGCTTTCCTGAAGTACGGAGGTTTGGAGGATTTTATAAGTGCTAATGCAGATTTCATTCCGTTGGATATTAGTGAGTCAGATATTTTTGATGAAATATATTATTGTGAGCTTGATGGAAAAGTATATGAGCTAGAGGTTTCCTCACCAGGGCTCGTGCCGTTTAATAGATCTAAGATTTTTGGTGGTATGAGAAAAGGTGGAAAAAATAAAGTCTCGAAAAAGATTCGAAATATTGCTAGTTCTTCTAAAAGAAAAAATCGGGGGAAGTAATAGGGAAAAGGGGGGAGATTTATTTTCCAATAGATTCTTGCTGGGTCAAAAAAGCCAGACCTCACGGTCTGGCTTTTTCACATCTACGTCACCCTTCTCACAGCGCCCCAAACACTTTCTTAGCCAAACTGGTCGCCGCCCCAGCCGGGTTCTCCCGGATGCTGGCTTCCTGCTCAGCGATCATCGCAAACAGGCCATCCAGCGCCTGCTCAGTCACATAGTTCTCGATATTCGCGCTTTTCGCGTCGATCACCCCGAAGCTCGCGGCTTGGCCGGCGAAGCTGTTGTATTGCTTGGCCAGGCCGACCTGGTCGGTGGCTTGCTTGACGATGGGCAGGAACTTGGCGCGGATCTGTTCGCGGCTGGTTTTGTTCAGATACTGGGTGGCGGAATCTTGCGGGCCGCTGAGGATGCTCTTGGCGTCCTGTACGGTCATCTTCTTCACCGAATCCACCAGCAGCGCCTGGGCTTGCGGTACGGCGGCTTCGGCGGCTTTGTTCATGCTCGCTTCAAGCTGATCAACCTGCGCGCCCATGCCCATCATCTTCATGGTCTTTGCGGCTTTGCCGAGGTTGCCCGGCAGTTCGATGCGCACGTCCGGGTTGTTGCTGAAACCGCCAGGTTTGCCCAGTTGTTGCACGGCTACTTTGGCGCCTTGGGTGAGGGCGTCCTTGAGGCCGCCGCTGGCGTCGCTTTGCGAAAGATCGGCCAGCGACAGGGCGAAGGCGCTGCTGGAGAGGGCGAGGCCGGCGGCGAGGGAAAGCATACGAAGCATGGTGGGCATCCTTGATCGGTGGAGGGGCAGTTGCTGGAGCTTATCGGAGTGTAGCGCGCAGGCAAATGCACAACGCTGCTCGGCAGTGGGCGCGCTATGTGCTGAGGGGGAAGGGGCAGTGGTGTTAGTGGGTTAAACGCTGAAGTTCGCGGCGCACCATCTGCGCATAGGCGGCAGGTTTTAACGCGTACAACTCGGCGGCAACCCAGCTAAGCCAGCGCGCACCCAGTTCGGCCTTGGCCGCCAACAGGCGCTGCGCTTCGGCTTCAGCGCGGGCCTGGTTGGCCTGGTGAAACTCCGCACGGGAGTGCCGTGCGGGTTGGTCGTTGGTTTCGCTCATAACGCTGCGGCCAGGCCGGCTTACACCGGCTCGGCGATATCTGCGTTGCGGTCCATGGCCACCTGGCGGATTGACAGGCGAATCTCCGCCGGCAGTACGCGCTTGGCGGCGCCTTCGGCCAGTTCGCTGAGCAGCGGGTGGTGGCTGAGCTTGCCGGCTTCGTCCTGACGCAGCACGCCCTGATCCAGCAGGCTCTGGATAAAGTGGCGGAACAGGCTCTTGTCGAAGAACTCCGGGGCATTCAGGCCATGCAGGATCGATAGGCGCTGGGCCATCACGGTGCAGAGGTCTTCCAGTTCTTCGGCGCTGATGGCGTTCTGCCCGGCATTCAGCAGCAGGGCGGTGGCCATATAGAAGCGCTGCAGGGTCTGCACGATGGCGCGGGCCAGCAGGGTGAGCAGGACGAATTCGCGCGAGCTGGGTGCCGGGCGTACATACATATCGCCGTCGAGCTTGAGCAGGCCCTGTTCGACAAAGGCGGCCAGCCACTGATCAACCACAGCGTCCAGCTCATCCATATTCCAGCGGATAAACAGCTCGGCTTGCAGGTAGGGGTAGAGCGCGCGGGTAAAGCGCAGGATCTGCTCGCGGCTCATCCGTGAACTGCTCTGGAAGAAGCTCGCCAGCAACGCCGGCAGGGCGAAGATGTGCAGCACGTTGTTGCGGTAGTAGGTCATCAGAACGGCGTTCTGCTCGTCCAGATAGAGGATCTTGCCGAGGGCGTCCTTCTGTTCGGCGAGCAGGTCCATCTTCTGCACGTATTCGATCAGCGCCTGGCCGTTGCCGTCTGGCAGGGTGGTGTGCGGTGAGTAGGGCACGCTGCGCAGCAGGGCCAGATAGAGGTCGAGCACCCGCGACAGGGCACGTTCGTCCAGGGCCAGCTTGCTGGTGGAGAGCAGCGCCAGGGCCACCAGGTTGACCGGGTTGATCGCCGCCGCCTCGTTGAGGTGCTGGGCCACGCGCTCACCGAGGTTGTTGGTGACCTCATTGAGCCAGGCCGGACGGTACTGCGTGCCGTAATCCTGCTCGCGCCAGTTCGGTTGCTCGCTGTCGAGGAATTCCGCCAGCTTGATCGGCTCACCGAAGTTGACCCAGACATGGCCAAAGCGCTGCTTGAGCGCGCCGATGACCTTGAATATGTCGAAGATCGACTCCTTCTTCTTGCTCGCGCCGCGCAGCTCGCCCAGGTAGGTGCGGCCTTCCAGCACGCGCTCGTAGCCGATGTATACCGGCACGAACACCACCGGCAGGCGGTTGCTGCGCAAAAAGCTGCGCATGGTGATGGCCAGCATGCCGGTTTTCGGTTGCAGCATGCGCCCGGTGCGCGAACGGCCGCCTTCGACGAAGTACTCGACCGGGAAGCCCTTGCTGAACAGGGTGTGCAGGTATTCGTTGAACACCGCGGTGTACAGCGGGTTGCCCTTGAAGGTGCGGCGCATAAAGAACGCGCCGCCGCGGCGCAGCAGGCCGCCGATCACTGGCATGTTGAGGTTGATGCCGGCAGCGATGTGCGGCGGCGTCAGGCCGTTGCGGAACAGCAGGTAGGACAGCAGCAGGTAGTCGATATGGCTGCGGTGGCAGGGCACATAGATCACCTCATGGCCCTGGGCGACTTCCTGCACGCCTTCGATATGGTTGACCTTGATGCCGTCGTAAATCTTGTTCCAGAACCAGCTCAGCACCAGTTCGAGGAAGCGGATGGCGGTGTAGGTGTAGTCCGAGGCGATCTCGTTGCCATAGCGCAGGGCCTGGCTTTCGGCCTTCTCCAGGCTGATGTTCTCGCGTTCGGCTTCTTCGATGATCGCCTGACGCACCTGCGGGCCGTGCACCAGGCCTTTGACCAGGTTGCGCCGGTGCGACACGTCCGGGCCGATCACGGCGGCTTTCTGGTTGCGGAAGTGCACGCGCAGGATGCGTTGAACCATGCGCAGGGTGCGCTCGTGGCCTTTGTCCTGCTCGACCAGCTCGCGCAGATGGATCGGCGTGGAGAATTGCACGCGGGTCTTGCGGCCGAGGATCAGGATGCTGACCAGGCGGCGCAGACGCCCGGTGACCGCCCAGCTGTCGGCGAACAGCAGCTTCCACGGGCTGGTTTCACGGTCCGGCGACTGGCCCCAGAACACGCTGACCGGAATGATCTGCGCATCGTCCACCGCATGCTGGCTCAGCGCGCTGACCAGGCGTTGCAGGGTGGGCGAGATGCCGCGTTTGTCCTGCCGGCCGAGCCAGTCGGGCTCCGGGGTCAGGTAGAAGAAGGCGGCAGGCTCCAGCAGCTCACCCACGGCCACCGGCAGTACCGGGCGCGGCAGACCGGCCTTGCGACATTCCGTATCGACCACCGCCAGATCACTCAGCGACGGCTGCTGCAGCACGTAGAACACCGGCTTGCTGCGGTCGAGCTTGAGGGTAAAGGCGGACTGGTTGATGGTTTCCGAGCGCACCCAGAGGTAGAGCACGCGGCGCAGGGTGCCAAAAACGAGACGGCGGAGCGGAGATCGGGTCATACGGAGTCTGCAGGCTGAAAACGAGCATTTGCTCGGGGGGCGTAGTGTGCCGGATCGGCTGCCTGGCGGCAAAAATCTTCTAGGGTTTAGCCAGCACGGAATTATTTTTACGGGTTGTCTGTAACAGCCGTGTGTCGGCCTCGTCTATTGGGCAGAGGCAGCCAATCGGCCGCCATTGTGAACCACCATTGGAGTGTTGCCATGAACCATCTGAATACTGTTGTTGCATCCCTGGGCGCGGTACTGCTGAGCAGCGCCGCATTGAGCGTACAGGCTGCGAGTAACCCGTTTGCCGCGCAGGAGCTGAGCAGCGGCTACAGCCTGGCTGCTGGCGAAAAATCCGCCGAAGGCAGCTGCGGTGAGGGCAAATGCGGCGGCGAGATGAAGAAAGCCGAAGGCGAAGGCAAGTGTGGCGAAGGCAAGTGCGGTGGTGAAGCCAAGGCCGAAGGCGAGGGCAAATGCGGTGAAGGCAAGTGCGGCGGCGAGAAAAAAGCCGAGTAATTGAGCGAGTGCGGGGGCAGAACATGCAGATGGATTTCGTTAACGGTGCCGGGCTGGGCCTGCGTCGCGGCCTGCTTGGCGCGCTGCAGGAGTGCAGCACAGCCGAGGTGGATTTCCTCGAGCTGGCGCCGGAGAACTGGATCGGTGTTGGCGGGCGTCTGGGCAAGCAGCTGCGTGCCTTGAGCGAGCGCCTGCCGCTGCTCTGCCATGGTCTGTCCCTCAACCTCGGTGGTTTTGCCCCGCTGGATCTCGAGTTGCTTAGGGCGATCAAGGGCTTTCTCGACCTTCACGGCGTGCGCGGTTACAGCGAACACTTGTCGGCCTGCGCCGACCATGGCCAGCTGTATGACCTGATGCCGCTGCCGTTTTCCGCGGAGTCGGTGCGGCGCATCGCCGAGCGCGTGCGCATCGTGCAGGACGTGCTGGAGCGGCCGCTGATCATCGAGAACGTCTCGGCCTATGCGCAGTTGCCGGGCGAGCTGGATGAAGCGGCGTTTGTCCGCGCGGTGCTGGATGAAGCCGACTGCCAGCTGTTGCTCGACGTGAACAACGTCTTCGTCAACAGCATCAATTTCAACTTCGCTGCGCCGGCCTATATCGCCAGCCTGCCCAGTGCGCGCATCGCCTATCTGCATGTGGCCGGGCATTACGATGAAGCCAGTGATCTGAAAATCGACACCCACGGCGCGCCGGTGATCGATCCGGTGTGGGCGCTGCTGGAACAGGCCTACGCCGTGCACGGTGTGCGCCCGACCTTGCTGGAACGGGATTTCAACTTCCCGCCGATTGCCGAGCTGTATGCCGAGGTGGCGCAGATTCGTCACTTGCAAGCAGCTGCGGCGCCTTTGCGGAGCTACGGCACATGAGTGGCGTTGACGCACAACGCGCCTTTGCTGCGCGGATTCGCCAGCCGGCAGAGCAGCCATTGCTTGCGGGTGTTACCGCCGAGCGCATGGCGGTGTATGAAGCGCTGTTCTTCAACAATATCGAAGGCTTTATCAGTGGCGCCTTCCCGGTGTTGCACCGGCTGATCGAGGCTGATCGCTGGCAGCGCCTGGTGCGCAGTTTTATTGCCGAGCATCAGGCGCGCTCGCCGTATTTCTTGCAGATCAGCCAGGAGTTTCTCGCCTGGTTGCAGCAGGGCTATGTCGCTGAAGCGGGCGATCCGCCGTTTATGTTGGAGCTGGCGCATTACGAATGGGTCGAGCTGGCGCTGGATGTCAGTGAGGCCGAGTTGCCCGCACAAGGCTGGTCGCCACTGGCCTGGCCGCTGGCCTATCAGTGGCCGGTGCAGCGCATTGGTGGCGACTTTCAACCGATAACACCGCCGGACGAGCCGACCTGTTTGCTGGTCTGGCGCGATGGGCAGGACAAGGTGCGCTTTATGCAAATCAGCCCCTTTGCCTACCAGTTGGCGGCGCGTCTGCAGGCCGGTGAGGCTGCCGAACCGGCGCTGTTGGCGCTGGCCCAGCAGCATGGCCTGACGGCTGATACGCAGTACTTCAATAACGCCCAGAGCCTGCTGGATGACTGGCAGCGCCAAGGCATCTGGTGCCCTTAACCTCTCGCTGTATCTGACCCTCGGTGCCTCGCACCGGCTTGTGGAGATTTACCATGCTGAGCTTTTTCAATTGTCTCCAGGACGCCCTGGATGCTTCTCGTCGCCTGGACTTTATCGGGCCGTTATTGCTGCGCCTGTACCTGGTGCCGGTGTTCTGGATGGCCGGCACGCACAAGCTGGCGGATATCGACGCCACCGCCGCCTGGTTCGGTAATCCGGACTGGGGCCTGGGTTTGCCATTCCCCGAGCTGCTGGCCTGGGCGGCGGCGCTGACCGAAGCGGGTGGGGCGCTGCTGTTGTTGTTCGGCCTGGCGGTGCGCTGGGTCAGCATTCCGTTGATCATCACCATGCTGGTGGCGATCTTCGCCGTGCATCTGCCCTATGGCTGGCAGGCGATTGCCGATGCCAGCGCGCCGTTCGCCAATGAGCGGGTCATGGACTCGGTGGGCAAGCTCGAACGCGCCCGCGAGCTGCTCAAAGAGCATGGCAATTACGACTGGCTGACCAGCAGCGGCAAGCTGGTGGTGTTGAACAACGGCATCGAGTTCGCCGCCACCTACCTGGTGATGCTGGTAGCGCTGTTTTTCAGCGGCGCCGGGCGCTGGTTGAGCCTGGACTACTGGCTGGCCAAGGCTCTGCGCAAGCAGCCTTGAACCGAACAGGGCCCGTCGCCGCAAGGGCGGCGGGCCGTTGGCATGCCCGCGCTAGAGGGGTTTTGATGACTTATAGGTAAAGGAAGTAAAAAGTTCCGCTGTAATCAAATATTTATATATCAGCAACTGCCCTGAAATATCCCGCCGCCAAGATTCCCTCCAGCACGAACGAGCCCCAGCGCTCGGGTGTTTTCAACACTTAAAAGTCCATTTAGAGGAATCTTCGATGATCCGTAAGCACAGCTTTCGTGGAGTAATGGCCGGCTTCGCTACCAGCGCTCTGGCCCTGGCCGTTTCCGCCCAGGCTTTCGCCGGTACCGTCACCACTGACGGCGCCGATCTCGTGATCAAGACCAAGGGTGGCCTGGAAGTCGCCACTACCGACAAAGAATTCAGCTTCAAACTGGGCGGCAAGCTGCAGTGGGATGCCACAAACTTTGATGGTCTGCGCGCCGCAGCAGAGGACAGTCCTTTCGATAGCACTTTCAACACCTATATCCGTCGTGCTGAAGTGTCCATCGAAGGCGTTGCATACAAGAACTGGGGCTACGGTTTTACTCTGGAACACGATGGTTCGGATGACAACGCGACTGAGTTTACCGATGCCTACTTCAGCTACGACGGTCTTGATTTTGCCAGTGTGACCATTGGCCGTTTTGGCGTGGATTACGGCTTGGAAAACACTACCAGCTCCTCTTGGATCACTGGTATTGAGCGTCCGTTCATGTACGACTATCTCAATGGCGATGAAGACACCAACTTCGGCGTAGCTGTCAAACACAGCGGCGAAGACTATGGTCTGCTGGCTCAGGTCGCTACCTACAAGACTGAATACAACGACGGCGATACAGATAACGATGAGTCGTTTGGTTATACGCTGCGTGCCAACTGGGCTCCTTACCTGAACGGTACAGACGTTGTTCACCTCGGTGCCAACTTCCACAGCAACACCCCGGATGACGATCGTGTACGTGTCCGCACCCGCATGGGCCTGCGTAGCGATGGTGATGATCGTCTGACCTTCACCGATACTCGTGTAACTGATAAAGACACCGAGTGGCTCCTGGAAGCCGGCGCTCAATTTGGTGGTCTGCGTGCACAAGCTGAATACTTCAGCCGTAGCATCAGCGGCAAGAGCGCAACTGGCACTTCGCAGGACGTTGATGTTGACGGTTACTACGCCCAGGTTGGCTACATGTTTGGCGGTGTTCGTGGCTTCAAAGCTGCCGATGGCAAGTGGGATAAACCAACTGAAGCCGGTGCAATCGAAGTGTTTGCCCGCTATGAAAACAGCACTATCGACGGTGATGCTTCCGCCGTTAGCACCAACATCATTGCTGGCGTGGCTCCGGTTAGCGTCAATGACGAGTTCGAAACCAGTGCCATGGTTGTTGGCGTCAACTACTTCCCGACTAAAGCCATTCGCATGAGCTTGAACTACGTCGATTATGAAGTTGACAACGTCAACACTAATGCCAACCTGACTAAGAACGGCAAAACCTACAAAGTAGAAGACGACGGCCAAGCCATCGTCGGCCGTCTGCAGTACGTGTTCTAAGCAACAGCGCTTCACTGCTGCTCCTATCTTTGAGCCCCGCCTAGTGCGGGGCTTTTTTTCGCTGATTTTTGTATGAGGAAAAGTCGATGCGCATCTGTGCAGTGTTGCTACTGATGACGGGTTTGAGTGCTGCGGCGGTAGCGGAGGATTACCGCGCGGCCAAGCCCGGTGAGTTATTGCAGGTCCGCCTTGAGCAGTTGCACCCGACTCAGGCGGTGGTGGGGTATGACCAGATCTATTACAAGCTCGGGCGCTTTGCCAAGGAGCCGAACAAGCTCTTCGACGAATACTGCGAGGCCAATGGCCAGGGCGAGAGCAGCAAGGTGCCGAAGGGGGCCAGCCTGCATCAGCCAGACAGTTTCAGCTGTCAGGGCGCAGTGGGTTCACGTGGCAGTGAGATGAAAACCGTGGTGGTCGGCCCTGAAGGCCAGCTGTACCTGACCGATGGGCATCACACCTTTACCACCCTGTGGGAGCAGCCTGAAGGTGGCGCAACGCTGCAAATGTGGGTCAAGGTGACTGACAACTTCAGTGACAGCCCGGCCCTGGCCAGCTTCTGGCAGCGCATGCAGGATGCACGCAAGGTCTGGCTCAAGAATGGTCAGGGTCAGGCGATCACCCCTGAGCAGATTCCAGCGCAGCTTGGTCTGAACAACCTGGCGGATGACCCCTTCCGCGCGCTGGTGTATTTCACCCGTGAGGTGGCCTATGACAAGCCGCGCTCGGGCGAGGTGGCCCCTGAGTTTCTCGAGTTCTACTGGGGCAACTGGCTGCGCACTCAGCTCAATCTGAGCGAGTACGATCTGCGTGACAAAGATGATTACCGTGACGCGATCGGCGAGGCCGCCAAGCTCATGGTGGCGCTGCAGGCTGACAGCCTGGTGGGTGACAGTGGCTTCAAGGCGGCTGAGCTGGGTGGTTATTCCTCCGTCGACCGCAAGGAGATGGGCAAGATGGCCAGCAAGAAGCTGGGTTATATGATCCAGCACAAGCGTTCGCTCTAATGCCGTAAACGACAAACCCCGCCGCAGCGGGGTTTGTTGCAGCTGCAGCTCAGCCTTATTTTTTGTAGTTGTCCATTGCCTGCTGGATCATCTTGCGCGCTTCTTCGGCATTGCCATAACCGTTGAGTTCGACCTTCTTGCGGCCTTCTGGCAGCTGTTTGTAAACGCGGAAGAAGGCTTCGATGCGCTGACGCTCGATCGCCGGCAGATCCTCGATGTCCTTGATGGTGTCGTAAGTCGGGTCGATATCGCTGCTCGGTACGCCGATGATTTTTTCATCGGCTTCACCGCCGTCGATCATCTTCAGGTAGCCAATCGGGCGGAACTTGATCAACACACCGGGGTGCAGGGCTTCGCGGGTCAGCACCAGGCCGTCGAGTGGGTCGTTGTCACCGCCGAGGGTGCGCGGCAACGAGCCGTAGTTGGCCGGATAGACCACTGGCATGGACTGGAAACGGTCGACAAAGACCAGGCCTTCCTCGTTGATTTCATACTTGGTAAAGCTGCCGGCCGGGATTTCCACCGCCATATGCACGTCGTTCGGTGCATTTTCTGGTTGAGCGGCGTGGAAAGGATGGACGATGTTTTTATCGGCCATGACCGCAGTGCTGCCCATAAACAGCGCGATGCCCAGGGCAAGCAGAGACTTTTGCATGATGACTCCTCGATAGGGGGATTGAGCAGTGGCTATCTTGCGCAGGCATTGTTAGAGATATATTGCAGCCGTCTGTTGTTTTCGCCCGAAATGGAATCCTGCATGCCGATTGTCTCCATCGAATCCATCAGCAGTGTCTGCGCTGATGCCTGGGATGCCCTGTGCACCTCACCCCAGCCGTTTCTGCGGCATGCCTTTCTCAAAACACTGGAAGACAGCGGCAGTGTCGGTGGGCGCAGTGGCTGGCAGCCGGCACATGCAGTTTTGCAGGGTGAACAGGGGCAACTGCTGGCGGCCATGCCGGGCTATGTGAAAAGCCATTCCTATGGCGAGTACGTGTTCGATCACGGCTGGGCGGATGCCTGCTATCGCGCCGGCATCGACTATTACCCCAAGCTGCTTGGGGCGATTCCCTTCTCTCCAGTTACCGGCCAGCGTTTGCTCGGCACACCTGAGGCAGCTGGGCAATTGCTCGATGAGCTCAGCGCCGGGCTGCAGCAACAGGGCCTGTCGAGCCTGCATATCAACTTCACCACCGAGACGGAAAATGCCCTGTTGCAGGGCCGCGACGGCTGGCTACAGCGCCTGGGGTGTCAGTTCCACTGGCGCAATCGGGATTACCGGGACTTTCAGGATTTTCTCGATGCGCTCAGTTCGCGCAAACGCAAGCAGATGCGCAAGGAGCGTGAGCAGGTGGTGGGGCAGGGCATCGAATTTGACTGGCGCGAGGGCCATCAGCTCAGTGAGCTGGAGTGGGATTTCGTCTACCTGTGTTACGCCAACACCTACCGCGTGCGCGGTCAGTCACCCTACCTGACGCGCGACTTTTTCAGCCTGCTGGCCGAGCGCATGCCGCAGATGATCCGCGTGGTGCTCGCCCATCAGACCGGCAGGCCGGTGGCTATGGCCTTTAGCCTGGTCGGTGGAGACAGCCTGTATGGGCGCTATTGGGGTTGCCTGGCCGAGTTCGACCGGCTGCATTTCGAAACCTGTTTCTACCAGGGCATGGAGTACGCCATCAGTCATGGTCTGCAGCGTTTCGATGCCGGCGCCCAGGGCGAGCACAAGCTGATTCGCGGCTTCGAGCCGGTCATCACCCACTCCTGGCACTACCTTTGCCACCCCGGCCTACGAGCGGCCGTGGCGAACTTTCTCGCGGAAGAACAGCAGGGTGTGCGCGGCTATGCCGAACAGGCCCGCGAGCTGTTGCCGTACCGCCAATAGCGCGCCCGCTCGCGCAGGTTGTCGGCGCGGCAACTACGCTCAGAACAGGTTCGCTGCTGTGCGAGGTGTGGTGTGAGTGTATGGGCTCTGCTCGATAAGTTCTGGCTGCTGCCGGGGGTGGCGGTCAATCTGACCTTGTTTATCAATATGCTCGGTGCCTTGCTGCTGGGGCTGCTGGTGGGCTACGAGCGCTCCTACCATGGCCGTGCGGCGGGCATGCGCACCTATGGCATGGTGTGCATGGCGTCCTGCGCGTTGACGGTGTTGTGCATCTATCCACAGCACTGGCTGGGGGATCACTCGCTAGCCGGGGTCGATCCGACGCGGGTGATTCAGGGTGTAGTCACCGGTATCGGTTTTCTCGGCGCCGGGCTGATCATGAAGGACGGCATGAGCATCAGTGGGCTGACCACGGCGGCTTCGATCTGGGCCTCTTCGGCGATTGGCGTGCTGGTGGGCGTGGGCTTTTATGGCGCGGCGCTGTTGCTCAGCCTGATTTCCGCCGGATTGATGATGTGGGGCGCCAAGCTGGAGGCGCGGCTGCCGTCGCGGCCGGCGATTGCCATTGTGCTGCGTTTTGCGCCGGGGTTTGTGCGGCCGGAGGAGGCCACACTGCGGCGCATTGCCCGTGAGCGCGGCTATGTGATTGCCGGCGGCTCGTTCAGTGTGAGCTTCGAGCAGGGCCAGTTGGAATGGCGCTTTGTTGCGGTGGCGGTGGACGGGCAGAAGAGTGCGCGGATCAGCGACATGGCCGATGAGCTGGCGCAGCTGGACGGCGTGGCGAAGTTTCACCTGGCCCATGCGCGCAACTGACGGCTGGGCAGCGGGTGCCCAGCCGGTTGAACAAGGTTACAGGCGTTTGGCTTCGGTAATCAGCACCGGCTCACGCGGGACGTTCTGGTGGCCGCCACGGTTGCCGGTCGGTACCTGGGCGATCTTGTCGACTACGTCCATGCCTTTCACCACCTTGCCGAATACCGCGTAGCCGAAATCACGCGAGCCGTGGTCGAGGAAGGCGTTGTCCTTGTGGTTGATAAAGAACTGGCTGGTGGCCGAGTCGCGCACCTGGGTGCGGGCCATGGCCAGTGTGCCGCGCACGTTGTGCAGGCCGTTGTCGGCTTCGTTCTTGATCGGCGCCTGGGTGTCCTTCTGCTGCATGTCGGCATCGAAGCCGCCGCCCTGCACCATAAAGCCTGGAATCACCCGGTGGAACTGGGTGCCGGCGTAGTAGCCGCTGTCGACGTAGGCGAGGAAGTTGGCGGTGCTGATTGGCGCTTTCTCGGCATTCAGCTCGATCTCGATGTCGCCAAGGCTGGTGCTCAGCAGCACTTTCGGGTTTTCGGCGGCCAGCAGGCTGCCGGCAAACAGGATGGAGCAGGCGGCGAGGGTAAGGGTCTTGAACATGCAGGGCGTCCTTATTGTTGGTTGGCAGTCGGGGTAGCCTGTTCGACTTCCGCAAGGAAGGCCAGCAGGCTGCAGTTGAAATGTTCGGGTTGGTCCATCGGCGTGGCGTGGCGCGAGTCTTCGATCACCAGCAGGCGTGCGTTGGGCAGTTCATCGACATACGCCTGCTTTTGCGCCACCGGGGTGTAATCACGATCGGCGGTAACCACCAAGGTCGGACAGCTGATCCGGCTCAGGCGTTCCCGTACTCCCCAACCGATAATTGCATCCAGGCTGGCCAGGTAAGCACGCTTGTCGTTCTGCGGCCAGCGTTGCAGGATTTTCTGCCGCAGTTCTTCCTGCTCGGGTTTGGGGAACAGCAGTTTGCCCAGGGCTTTGGCAATGGTATCGAGGCTGAGCAGGCGCGACAGGCTCCAGCGTTTGCCGATCTCGATATAGTCGCGCAGGCTTTTCGCCTTCACTTCCGGGCCGCTGTTGACGATGCACAGGCTTTTCAGCAACTCGGGGCGATCCACGCCCAGCTGAAAGCCGATCATGCCGCCCATGGAAATGCCCACCAGATGCACCGGCGGCAGTTGCAGGTGTTCGATCAGCGCGGCCACATCCTCGGCAAATCCTTGAATGCTGTAACGCTCGCGGGGCTTGTCCGAGCGGCCGTGGCCGCGCATATCGAGGGCGATCACCCGGTAGTGGCGGGCCAGTTCGGGAATCTGGTATTCCCAGTCGCGGGTGCTGGAGCCGAGGCCGTGAACCAGCAGCAGCGGCGCACCGTGACCGTACTCTTCGTAGTGCAGTTGGCAGTCGTCGTTATCGAAAAATGGCATGCACAAATTCCTCTCAAGCGGAGGGCAGGGGCGCAGCAAAGGCTGCATTCAACGGGGCGGCATCGAAGCGCTGGATCAGCTCGACGAGAATCTGCGTGGCCGGGCCCAGGGGTTTGTCCTTGTTCGAGTAGAGAAAGAACAGCGGATTGCGGCTGCCGCCTTGTTCCAGCGGTAGCGGTTTGAGCAGGCCGTCCTTGAGTTCGCGCTCGATCAGGTGGCGCGGCAGCCAGGCAAAGCCCAGGCCGTTGCTGACAAAGTTGGCGGCGGTGGCCAGGCTGCCGACTGTCCAGCGCTGTTCGGCGCCGAGCCAGCCGACATCGCGCGGTTGCTGGCGACCGGAGTCGCGGATCACCACCTGCATCTGGCTTTCCAGGTCCTGGAACGTCACCACCCGCTGCAAACGGTGCAGGGCGTGTTCCGGATGGGCCACGGCGACAAACTCGACAGTGCTCATTTCCGCACCGAGAAAGCCGGGAATGTTCAGCGCGCTGATGGCCAGATCGGCCATGCCACCTTTAAGCACTTCTTCCACGCCGGACAATACTTCCTCGCGCAGGCGCACCCGACAGCCACGGCTTTGCGGCATAAAGGCAGTCAGCGCGCGTACCAGGCGTGCGTTAGGGTAGGCGGCATCGACCACCAGGCGCACTTCGGCTTCCCAGCCTTGTTCCATGTGGTGCGCCAGGTCTTCCAACTGGCTGGCCTGCTTGACCAGCTGACGTGAGCGGCGCAGCAGCACATCACCGGCTTCGGTGAGCACCGCCTTGCGCCCGTCGATGCGCAGCAGCGGCACGCCCAGCTGTTCCTGCATGCGCGCCACGGTATAGCTGACCGAGGATTGCGAGCGGTGCAGCACCTCGGCGGCTTGAGCAAAACCGCCGTGGTCGACCACCGCTTGCAGGGTGCGCCATTGGTCGAGGGTTACGCGGGGGGCTTTCATATTCGGTTCCTGTGCTTGCTCAAGTTCCAGGGTGCAAATGCTGACTCAATCAACCTAAACTGGCCGTCTTTTGCCGGAGACTGTCCTGATGAAAAAGCTCTGTTGCGCCCTGCTGGCCTGCCTGCCGTTGACTGTAATGGCCTACCCGATCGAGGTAGAGAAACAGCTTAACGGTGCCGAAGTGGCGGCCACCACCCAGGAAATCGATCACAACATGGGCGGCTTGCAGCTGTACAACTACGGCCGGGCGGACGCCAAGTGCACGGCGGTATTTCGCAACGGCCCGGAAGCCCCGCGTACTCGCAAGGTCAGCCTGCCTGCTGGTGAAAGCAGCAGCCTGGCGGTGAAGTTCAGCCGCAGCATTATCAAGCTGCGGATCAAACTGACCTGCGAAGTCAGCTAGCTAAAGCTGTTGTCGCAACAAACCTGAGACTAAGCCTGGATCATGAATAAATCAATTTTTTCGATTGTTTAGTGCGGATATTTGCGCTTTTTAATCGATCAGTGCGCTCATATTCTTTGCCCATCGACGCTTACTTCCCCCCTTCGATGGAGCAAATAACATGGCTAATGTTCTGGTAATTGAAAGCAGCGCCCGTCAACAAGGTTCGGTTTCCCGTCAACTGACCGAGCAATTTATCGCCAACTGGCAAGCGGCGCACCCCGCTGATCAGATCAAGGTGCGTGACCTGGCGGTTGACCAGGTGCCGCATCTGGACGCCAACCTGCTGGGTGGCTGGATGACTCCCGCTGCGCAGCAGAGCGAAGCGGAGCAAGCGGCGCTGGCCTTGTCCAACCTGCTCACCGATGAACTGCTGGCCGCCGATGTGCTGGTGCTGGCCGCGCCCATGTACAACTTCGCCATTCCCAGCACCCTGAAGGCCTGGCTCGACCACGTGCTGCGTGCCGGAGTCACGTTCAAATACACCGAAACCGGCCCGCAAGGTCTGCTCAGTGGCAAGCGTGCGTTTGTACTGACCGCGCGCGGCGGTATTTATGCCGGCGGCAGCCAGGACCATCAGGAACCATACCTGCGTCAGGCGTTGGCCTTTGTCGGTATCCACGACGTCAGCTTTATCCACGCCGAAGGCCTCAACCTGGGCGGTGAGTTTATGGAAAAAGGTCTGAACCAGGCCAAGGCGCAACTGGCCCAGGTCATCTGATTTTCCGCGGCATCCTGCTCTCCTGACGCCTGGTGCTCCTGGGCGTCTCTGCCCGCGCTGCTATTACAGTGCGGGCTTTTTTATGGGCGGCGCCCGGCTTTTTCGGCTGTATGGGTGTTTCAGTGCCTGGCTGTGTCGCTTTGTGGCTGTGGTCTTAACTACAAGGCAGGCAAGATGTCGGGGTCTGATTGAGCAGGTTGGTGTATGCAACTGTCTGGGCGCGGTGTGGCGCTGTCGATTATTGCTTCGGGGTTGTTTGCCCTGGTGCCGGGCTATGTCGGGCTGTTGGCCCCGCTGGATGGTTTGCAGGTGTTTGCCCAACGGGTGTTGTGGTCGATGCCGGCGGTGTTGCTGCTGATCACCTTGTCGCGGCAATGGCCCGTGCTGCTCGCCGCCTGCGGCCGTGTGCGCCGTGAGCCGTTGCTGCTGGCCAGTCTGCCGCTCGCGGCGCTGCTGATGGGCATTCAGTGGGCGTTGTTTGTCTGGGCGCCACTGGCGGGGCGCATGCTGGAAGTGTCGCTGGGCTACTTCCTCCTGCCGTTGGCGATGGTGCTGGCCGGGCGGGTGTTCTATGGCGAACGGCTGCGGCCGTTGCAGCGTCTGGCGGTGTTCTGCGCGTTGCTTGGCGTGGCCCATGAGCTGTGGCTGACTCAGGCGTTCTCCTGGGTGGTGATGGTCACGGTGTTGGGTTATCCACCGTATTTCATGCTGCGTCGCTGGATGCGCCTGGATGCCTTGTCCGGCTTTGCCTTCGAGATGCTGTTTATGGCGCCGGTGGCAATCTGGCTGGTGCTGCAATGGAGCCCGCCGCAGCTGTTCACCCAGGCCCCGCAGTTGTGGTGGTTGCTGCCGGGGCTGGCGGTCATCAGCTCGCTGGCCTTTGCCGCGATGATGGCCGCCAGCCGACTGTTGCCAATGGGCCTGTTCGGCATTCTCAGTTATGTCGAGCCGGTGCTGCTGTTTCTGGTGGCGCTGCTGTTTCTCGGCGAGCAGTTCAACAGCGCGCAATGGCTGACCTATCTGCCAATCTGGCTGGCGGTGGTTTTGGTCGGCTGGGACAGTGTGCGACTGCTGATCAAGCAGGCACGGCAGAGTGGGTAGCGCTTAGCCAACGCTCTGGGTGCGCCCTGCCAGCAGGCGCAGAATGGCATTGAGCAACATGCCGTAGAGCGGCACGAACAGCAGCAGGCTGATCACCAGTTTGACTCCGTAATCCACCGTGGCGATTTCCACCCAGTGCTCTGCCATAAACGGGTTGCTGCTGTTCCAGAACGCCACCGAGAAGAATGCGTAGGTATCCAGCAGGTTGCCGAAGATGGTCGACACGGTTGGCGCTATCCACCACAGCGATAGCCGGCGCAGGCGATCGAATACCTGGATATCGAGGAACTGCCCTAGCACATAGGCGAGGAAGCTGGCGATGGAGATGCGCAGAACGAACTCGTTGAATTCCAGCAGTGCGCCGAAGCCGCGAAAGCTGGCTTCCTGAAACAGCACCGAAACGATGTAGGAAATCAGCAGCGCCGGCAGCATCACCTGGGCGATCACCCGGCGCGCCGCCTGTTTGCCGAGCAGACGCACGGTCAGGTCGGTGGCCAGGAAAATAAACGGGAAGCTGAACGCGCCCCAGGTGGTATGCCAGCCGAACAGGGTGATCGGTAGCTGCACCAGGTAGTTGCTGGCGATGATGATCAGGATATGGAACAGCACCAGGGCAATAAGCGCATTGCGCAGGCGCTGAGGGGCAGTAATAAGCATCACGGAACCTTTTTGCGAAATGGGGTTAGGGAACCCATGCCAGCCGGGATTGAATGGCGGCGCGCATTCTACCGGCGCGACGTGGCGTGTGCGTAGTGGTCTGACCGGAGGTGCTGAATTGTGCTGTTTTTGCATGCTGTTGCAGGGTGGCGAACCAGGCTGCAGACGCCGTTGGCCAGGCCGTTCGGGCTTTTAGCCGGCAGAACCGGTAATCTATGCCGCTGTATTGCTGATTTTTTGTCGAGGTATACCCGTGTTTTCCCAATTCGCCCTGCATGAACGCCTGCTCAAAGCCGTGGCCGAGCTTAACTTTGTCGAGCCTACCCCGGTGCAGTTGGCGGCCATTCCGCTGGCGCTGCAAGGAAAAGACCTGCGGGTGACTGCGCAAACCGGCAGCGGCAAGACGGCGGCCTTTGTGCTGCCGATGCTCAATCGCCTGCTCGGCGATGGTGCTTCCCAGCCGCGCATGAGCGTGCGCGCGATGATCCTGCTGCCGACCCGCGAGCTGGCCCAGCAGACGCTCAAGGAAGTCGAGCGTTTTGCCCAGTTCACCTTCCTCAAGGCTGGCCTGATCACCGGTGGCGAAGATTTCAAGGTGCAGGCTGCCATGCTGCGCAAGGTGGATATCCTGATCGGCACGCCTGGCCGGCTGATCGAGCATGCCAACGCCGGCAACCTGCTGCTCGATGAAGTCGAAGTGCTGGTGCTCGATGAAGCCGACCGCATGCTCGATATGGGCTTTGCCGAGGATGTGCAACGCTTGGGTGAGCTGTGCAATGCCGAGCGCCAGACCTTGCTGTTCTCCGCCACTACTGGCGGTGCGGCGCTGCGTGAAGTGGTCGGCAAGGTACTGAAAGACCCTGAGCACCTGCAGCTCAACCGTGTCAGTCAGCTTAACGAGGGCACCCGTCAGCAGATCATCACCGCCGACCACAACCACCACAAAGAGCGCCTGGTCGATTGGCTGCTGGCCAACGAGACTTACGAGAAAGCGATCATTTTCACCAACACCCGGGTGCAGGCCGATCGTCTGTACGGCAAATTGGTGGCCAAGGAGTTCAAGGTCTTCGTGCTGCACGGCGAGAAAGACCAGAAGGACCGCAAGCTGGCTATCGACCGTCTCAAGCAGGGTGCGGTGAAAATTCTGGTGGCCACCGATGTGGCAGCTCGCGGTCTGGACGTAGATGGCCTGGATCTGGTGATCAACTTCGATATGCCGCGCTCCGGCGACGAGTACGTACACCGTATCGGCCGTACTGGCCGTGCCGGTGCCGAAGGCCTGGCTATTTCGCTGATCTGCCACAACGACTGGGCGCTGATGTCGAGCATCGAGCGCTACCTCAAGCAGCGCTTCGAACGCCGCAATATCAAGGAGCTCAAGGGCATTTACCAGGGCCCGAAAAACCTCAAGGCGTCCGGTAAGGCAGTTGGCCCGAAGAAGAAAAAGGTCGACCCGAAAACCGGCAAGAAGCTGGCGAAAAAACCAGCCGCCAAGGCGCCGAGCAAGCGCAACACCATCAACAAACCCAAGGCCGATGCGCCTGTGCTGGTCAGCCAGGACGGCCTGGCACCACTGAAGCGGCGCAAGCCTGCGGCGGAGTAACCCGAGCGCCGCATGCGCTGCGCGGGATCAACAACGGCGGATAGGCCAGGTGCTTATCCGCCGTTGTCGTTTCTGGGCTTATTTCGGCACGATCAGGATCTTGCCATCACGTTCACCACCGGCCGCAGCGGCCACGGCCTGCTTGATCTCGCTGACGTCATAGGTGGCGGCCACACGGGTGTGCAGCTTGCCGCTGGCGATCAGTTGTACCAGTTCACCAAACACCTTCATCTGCTCAGCCTGGCTGGCGTTCTGGAACCACTTGGCCAGCCAGAAACCGCGCAGGCTGACATCACGGAACACGAAGGAGGCGGGGGAAACCTGGCATGGCTGGCGGCTCATCATGCCGTAGTTGACCAGCACGCCACCCTCACACAGGCTGGCGGCCAAGTGATCGGTGGCTTCGCCGCCCACCGCATCGATGCCCAAACGTACGCCTGCACCGCCAGTGGCTGCGCGCACGCGCTTGGCCAGGTCCGGGCCATCGACCAGCACCACGTCACCGCCTTCCGCTTCAACGCCGGCTACCGCCGACTCACGGCGAACTACGTTGAGGGTCTTGAAACCGCGCAGTTTGGCCAGCTGGATCAGGTAGCTGCCGACGCCGGAGTTGGCGGCGTTCTGGATCACCCAGTCGCCGGGCTTGAGGTCAACGAACTGGCTGAGCATCAGCGAGGCGGTCGGCGGGTTGACCGTGAGCATCGCCAGTTGCTGTGGGTCGGCTTCGGGCAGCGGAATCAGCTTGTTGGCCGGGGCATTCAGATGGCTGACCCAGGTGCCGCAACCGACCGGCAGCAGCACCATCTGACCGACTTTGATGCTGCTGACTTCAGCTCCGAGGGCTTCGACGCGGCCAACTCCTTCATTGCCGCCGACGGCCGGCAGCGGCGGCAGCATGCCGTATTCGCCGGTGAGGGTCAGCACGTCGGATGGGTTGATCGGTGCGGCCAGTACCTTGATGCGTACCTGGCCAGTGCCAGGCTCAGGCAGGTGCAGAGCGACGGCGCTGATCACCTCGTGGGGTTGCGGGCCGCGCTGTTGGTATTCGGCTTTGAGCATGAACATTCTCCACATGGGCAACGACTGATTGGGGTGCACAGAGTCTAGCCCTGCAGGTGCCCCTGGAGACTAATTCGCATGTATCGATTTCAGTGATGGCGCCGTGCAGAGTCGGGGCATAGCCGGCTATGCTGGGTGCTGGTTCAGCTCGGGTATCGCCATGAAGTGGATGTGGGTCTTATTGCTGCTGTCATGCAGCCTGGTGGTCTCGGCGCAAGGTCTGCGAGTTGGCTTTGGCACGCACAAACCGCCGTATATCTTCGAAAATGAAGCCCGTGGTCTCGAGCACGATATCGTGATGACTGCCGCGCAACGTGGTGGGCTGGCGCCAGTGGCGTACTACGCACCGATGGAGCGTCTTAACCTGATGCTGAGCAAAGGGCTGATCGACGTTATTGCCACCACCAACGAGCGCAGTGGCGGCGATATCTTCTATTCCAATGTGTATATCCGCTACCAGAACGTGGCCGTTGCCCTGCGTTCGCGCAACCTGGATATCCAGCAGATCAGCGATCTGGGGCGTTACTCGGTGAATGCCTTTCAGCGTGCGCGCTTTCTGCTCGGTAGTGAGTTTCAGGCCATGGCTGAAAACAATCCGCGCTACCGCGAAGAGGCTTTTCAGATTGCCCGAAATCGCATGCTCTACAGTGGTCGGGTGGATGTGGTGGTGACGGACATGCGCATCCTGCGTTACTTCAACCGTGAGGTGTACACCCAGGTCGATGTGACTCAGCCACTGACGCTGTACCCGATCTTTGCGACCACCGGCTACAAGCTGGGGTGCCGGCAGCAGGCTGACTGCCAGCGCTTCAATCTGGGCCTGGAAACCATTCGCAGCAATGGTGAATACGTGGCCATCGAGCGACGTTACGCCGTGCACTGATGGCCCGCGTGCTCACTGTGCGGGTATTACCTCTTCCAGCGACTCCTGGGCGGCGAGCAGTTTTTCCTCGTCTTGCAGTGGGGTACTGCGCACGCTGAAATCGACAATCTCGATTGCCCCCTGGCCCTGGCCGACCAGGTGAAAGGAAAACGCTTTGCGTGCCTTGGGGTTGTCGAAGGTGAAACTGACCTCTACCGGTTGCTCGCGCGTCAGCAGCGGCAGTTCCGGGATGGGTAGGGCCACATCGCGGTCGTACTCCTTGGTTTTCAGCTGCAGCCTGGCGCCTTGCTTGCTCATGCGCAGTGCGCGAATTTTCAGCGTCACGCTGGTCTGGGTGTCGGCAGCCAGGGTCAGGTACTGCGCGCCGACCAGGTTGTCGGCCCAGTCATCGCTGGCGTCGGGCTTGAGTTTGACGGGCTGCTGGTTGGCAAACTGATAACTCTGCTCGCCCTGACTTGTGGTCAGCGATTGGTCGAGCAGGCTGGCCCGCTGGCTGACCAGCCGTGCCGGCTTGCCGGTGAAACGGCCCAGGTAACGGGCGCTGTCCGCAATAAACCCTGGGCTTTCGTAGCGGCGGCAGACGCTCTGGAAGTCGCATTCGGTCAGCGTGCTTTGGCCATCATGCTGGCGCATCAGGCCGTTGGTGTAAGACATGATCTCCCGGCCGTTGCTGTAGTCACGCAGCATGGAGCGCCCGGAGATGCTTGCCGGTACCGGGAAGGCGAAGTAGTCGAGCACTGAGGCGGTCAGGTCGACGTGGCCGTAAGTGCCATGCTTGAGGGCGGGCAGTTTCGACTGTTCGGGCGCCAGCAACAGGTTGAAACCCCAGGCCGAGGCCAGGCGTACATTCTCCACACCATGGGATTCGTCCGAGGTGACGATCACCAGGGTGTCTTTCATCACCCCCTGTTTTTCCAGGGCGTTGAGGAAGTCCGCTACCGCGTCGTCCAAGTAGGCAATCGCGGCCAGCTTGGCGTTGGGGTGGCGGTCGAGGTAGTCCTGCGGCGCTGAATAAGGCTGGTGAGTGCCGACGGTGAGCAGTGTCAGCATCCAGGGTTGGCGTTTGCTGCGCAGTTGCTTGACATAGCCCAGTGCGCCCTCGAAATAGGCCTTGTCATCCATGCCCCATGGGAACTCGATGTAGGGCTTGTTGTTGAACCAGTCGCGGCCAAGGGTTTTGTCGAAGCCCATGCGTGGCATGATCTGATCCTTGGCCATAAAGCGCAGCCCGGCACCTTGCAGAAAATGCGTGCTAAGGCCGCGCTCACGCAGTTGCGCGGGCAGGCAAAGCTCGCTGCGAGCAGGGTTGTTGAGAAGTTCCACACCTTTCGGGGTGCCGGAGTCGAGCTTGTTGTAGTCGCCGCAAAGCATGGCGTAGAGGCCGCGAATGGTCTGGTGGCCGTGCAGTACGTAGTCATAGGTAAGCATGCCGCGCTCGGCCCATTGGCTCAGGCGTGGCATCGGCTGTTCCGTGTAGCTGCTGCCGATGGCCTGGCGACTGGCTTGCAGATAGGCCCCAGTTACGCCTTCCAGGGTAATGATCAGGACGTTGCGCGCACTGCCGGCCTGAGTCAGCAGCGGGGTGCCGCTCAGGTCGAGTTGGTTCAGGGCGCTGATATCCGGCGGGCTGCCGGGCTCATTGCCGTCCAGCCAGTCAGCCAGGTGCTGCTGGCCGCTGCTGGTGCTTTCCGCCAGCAGCTTGTGCGGCAGGTTGAATTGCAGCCATTGATCCGCTTCGCTGGGCTTGAACTGCTGGCCAATGCTGTGCACGGCAAACAGCGACAACGGCAACAGCAGCCAGGCGCGAGACAGTGGTGCGGCGCGGCGCGGCGTCTGCCAGATTCGCAGGCCGAGATAGACTGCCACCAGCAGGACCATGGCCAGCGCCAGCAGCGGCTGGCTCAAACCGCCGCCCTGCGTGGAGTGACTGACAAATTGGGCGTCGCCCAGGTACTGCAGATCGGCCGGCTCCGGCATGCGGCCAACGGCATTGACCAGTTCGGCAGTGCTCAGGTTGAAGATGCACCAGACCAGCAACAGCGGCACCGCCAGCAGCCAGGAGCGCTGATGCAGCAGTACCAGCAGCAAGCTGCCAATCGCCAGATCAGAGAGATAACCATAAGGGTGAGACCAGCCCAGTGCGTAGCGGCTGAGCATCGGCAAGGCAAGCAACAACAGGCCGAGCGCGAACAGCGTGCTGGAAGGGTGTCGCAGCCAATTGCAGGTAAAGCGCACGGGTACTCCTGGGGCATTCGCCATCATTCAGCCACGGCAATGCCGAAACAGCCGCAAGGTGCGGGCTGACATGATTTTGAAACAAGGCTGTGCTAAGCGCCAGAGGGCGAGGTGTAAATGAATAAAACAGTGGAGAGGGGGAGGGGCCAATCAAGCACTGGCCAGCGCCTTGTCATTGCGAGCAAAGCGCTGCGTGGCCAGAACGCGTTACTTCTTGCCGATGGTGATCTGCTTGGTGGTGCCGTACACCTGACCGCTGACACCTTTGGCGATTTGCTGGATTTCCCCGCCGGATTTCAGGAAGGCTTCGATCTGTGCGTCGATCGAGGCGCTGGTTTCCACGGCTGGAGCCGGCTTGGGTTTAGTGTTGGATGCTTTTACGCGCATGACGGCCATTTAACCTATTTAAAAATTAATTTGGCCGCGCATGGTACTCGAAATGCTTGACAATTGCTTGGTAAATAACGGTCGGATGTCGTTTGGTGCCGCTGAGTAATTGTTCAATGGCTTGATTTAATACCGCAGTACTTCACTAAGTAATTGTTTTAATTGACGACAAATGTCGCAGCAGACTTTCTGGCGAGCGATGTGCTGCCTCCGGCCACTGGTCAATTGTGTCGGCCGGCACGCATTTTGGCGGGGGCAGATGCCCCCGGTTGTCGAGAAATTCAGGGGCGACTCGGCTAGAATGCCGGCCTGGCAACGAGGGTAGGGCATCATGGCGGTAATTGGACGGATGAATAGTTTGCAGGTCGTGAAGCACACCGACTTCGGCCTGTATCTGGATGGCGGCGCAGACGGCGAAATTCTCTTGCCGAAACGCTATATCCCAAGCGACAGCCCAAGTGAAGTGGAAGACTGGTTGAATGTCTTTATTTACTTGGACAGTGAAGACAAATTGATTGCTACCACGGAAAAACCAAAAGTTCAGGTGGGTGAATTTGCCAGTTTGAAAGTTGTGGATATAAATCGCGTCGGTTTATTCCTTAATTGGGGGCTGCCGAAAGATTTATTGTTGCCGCACTCCGAAGAAAAACGCCCGCTGCAGATCGGTGATTACTGCGTGGTGCACGTGTTCCTCGACAAACGCAGCAAACGCATCACCGCCACCGCGCGTCTGGACCGCTACCTGGACAAGCTGCCGGCAAACTACCAGGCCGGTGAAGAAGTCGACTTGTTGGTGGTTGAAAGTACCGATATGGGCTTCAAGGCCATCATCAACGGCAAGCACTGGGGGCTGATCCACAAGAACGAAGCCTTCAAATTCCTCCGCTCGGGCATGCAGGAAAAAGGTTACATCAAGGAAGTGCGTAGCGACGGCAAGATCAGCCTGAGCCTGCAGCCGATTGGTGAAGACCTGCGAGACAGCCTGGGCGAACAGATCATGACCAAGCTGCGCGAGCAGGGTGGCACCCTGGCACTCAGTGACAAGAGTTCACCGGAGGCCATCAGCGCCTATTTCCGCGCCAGCAAGGGTAATTTCAAGAAGGCCATCGGCGGTCTGTACAAGCAGGGCCGTATCGTCATTCACGCGGACCGAATCGAGCTGCCGGAGCGCTGATACGCCCTCGCAACACAGCTGCTAGGCTTGCAGCAAACGCCCCCGCATTGCCGTGCGGGGCAGTGAGTCGTTTGATGCCGCCGGTGTAGCTCAGTAGGTAGAGCAGCGCACTCGTAACGCGAAGGTCGGGGGTTCGATTCCTCTCACCGGCACCACCTGGTTAAGCCAATCCGTTAACCGCCACCAAACTGGGAGAACGACGCCGTTCGACTTGGCTTGGTTTTTTCTGGTGCGGCAATTCTGCCAGCGTAGCGCCAGTCCCAGGGCGCTACGATGTCTTCGGCGGGAAGTTGCCAGAGGCCTTTGCCCATGTTTCTGGCCAGCGTCTCGGCATCTTTGAGCCGGTGATCCTTCAGCTGTTTGGTATAGGCCCAGGCGGCGCCCTGGGCGACCAGGGTGTAATTCACGTCGATGCCGCCGACGAAGGCGCGCGCCAGTGTTCTGCCGTAGCGATCCACCTCTTGCACATGCAGGAGCACCTGCTTGTCCACTATCAGCTCCGACAGGGCCTGCCTGGCTTCGGCGCCATAGGGCTGCTTTCTTTCCGGCGCGTCGATTTCCGCGAGGCGTATCCGCAGCCGTTTATTGTCAGTCGTCATGCAGTTGAAGGTGTCGCCTTCGCTGATGGTCATCACCCGGCAGATGAATTGCTCGGCAAACGCCAGCTCGGGCAGGCAGGCGAGAAGCAGTAGAGCGATACGGATAGGCATTGGCTTGGCGATGCTCTGATGAATACACAGCCGGTGATAGTAATAAATGCTCCAGAGATTAAGCGGGACGGGGATCGCGAAACCGCACGGCGGGTTTACAGGGTGTCTTCCTGCTTGGGGCGCTTGTGCTTTTTCGTGATTCGCGGATGATTGCTTGATATTTGAGCAATTAAACCGCTCGCGTCAGTCCTGGCGGATCAACGGGTGGAACCGCAGGTGGGCAGCTGTTGCCAAATCTTCAGGTTCGCTGCGCGCCGATGGCGCTGAGGTTGTGATGAAAATGTGCAGAGCTGTGCTCGCTTTGCTGGCGCTGTTACTGGTGACGCCACTGTATGCCGAGCAACAGGCCCCGCAGACCCTGCGGGTCATTCCGAAAACCTACATCAGCCCGGGTGCCAGTGGCAGCATCGGCAGCTCGCAGACCATCGAAAGCCATAACCTCTATGGTGGGCAGCGCTTGCCTGACGGCTTGCAGCGCCATGAGCAGCGCTATGACAGTCATTCGGTGGAAAGTCGCGGGGGGATTCAGCAGAGCATCGAATACCCCAACGGCTATCGAGTGCAGCAGTACCCTGGGCAGAGTACCCAGTACCAGCAGCGCAGCCGTTGATTCAAACGGCCACTGCCAATCCCCAGCGTAGCGCCAGAAACGCCAGCAGCCCCAGTGGGCCGAACATCAGGGTCAACACATAGCAGGGCAGCAGCGCCCAGTGGCTGATGCCAGCGATGGCGCCTTCGTGGCGGATATACAACCCCACCATCAGATCGAACGCCAGAATATGCACCCAGGCGGCCAGCGCGGCGGTGGGTTGGCGCAGCAGTGAGAGCACGCCGCCCAGGCTGAAGAAACCGGGCCTGCCGCTACCCGGTTCCGGGCGTTGGCGCATCGCTACAAACAGCAGCCAGCTATAGATGATGGCCAGCAGAACCACGCTAAGCCCCAGCACCAGTTCATCGGTATAGGACCAGAACGGCAGGCAGACCAGCATCAGCCAACCGCCCAGAGCGATCAGCGAGGTGAATTGGAACAAGGGTTTCAACGGTGCCATGGTGAGCTCACTGCAATAGAGGTGGGCTCAACCATAGCGGATACGAAGATTGCCGCATCCTGGCATCAGCGGTTGAATACAGCGCCATCAGCGGGCATTAGGGCCAGCCGATGGACGCGGCTTATTGCTTTTTGCCCCAGAGTTGTTCCAGGCGTTGATCACGACCACAGCCGTTGCGGTAGTAGTTGTAGCGCAGTGGATTACGTTGGTAATAGTCCTGGTGATAGTCCTCAGCCGGATAAAAGGTGCTGGCGGCGAGGATTTCCGTAACCACCGGGGCCGGCAAACGCCCGGATTTATCCAGGGCGGTTTTGGATGCTTCGGCCAGTTGCTGTTCTTCGGGGTTGCTGTAGAAAATCGCGCTGCGGTACTGCGGGCCACGGTCGCAGAACTGGGCGTTGGCGGTAACCGGGTCAATGGTGGGCCAGAAGGCTTCGAGTAGCTGGGCGTAGCTGGTTTTGCTCGGATCGAAGCGCACGCGTACGGCTTCGATATGCCCGCTGGTGCCGGCCGAGACCTGTTCGTAGGTGGGGTTTTCGACATGCCCACCGATATAGCCCGAAGTGGTTTCAATCACCCCGGGGATCTTGTCGAAATCCGATTCGGTGCACCAGAAGCAGCCGCCGGCAAAGATCGCCACGCCAGGGTTTTCTACAGTTGATGCACTGGTTTTTGGCTGTGGTGCCTGCGCGACTGTGGGTTCGCAGGCCGCCAGCAGGCTACCGAGAGCGAGGATGGTGCTGGCCAGCAGGCGGTGGCGCCAGGTGGAGGTGATGGCAGTCATGTTCAGCTCCGCAGCTCAGGTAAGGCTTCGCCTTGGGGGATAAAGCGCAAGGCCACGCCGTTATTGCACCAGCGTTCGCCACGCGGTTTCGGGCCGTCGTCGAAGACATGGCCCTGGTGCCCACCGCAGCGTGCGCAGTGGTACTCGGTGCGCGGGAAGAACAGCTTGAAGTCGCGTTTGGTGCCCATGTGGCCGGCAATCGGCTGGGTAAAGCTGGGCCAGCCGGTGCCGCTTTCATATTTGTCCTGGCTGGCGAATAGCGGCAGGTAGCAGGCGGCGCAGAGGTAGGTGCCGTCGCGTTTTTCCTGGTTCAGCGGGCTGCTGCCTGGGGCTTCGGTGTCTTCCTCAAACAGCACGGCATAGGCTTCGGGTGTCAGCAGCTCGCGCCAGTCACTGTGGGGTTTGTTCAGCGGTGTCACGCTGCTGGCGATGCTTTGCGCCAGGCTTAACGGGGCGTGAGCGAGTAGGGGCAGGGCTGGCAACAAGGCCAGTCCCTTGAGCAATGCGCGTCTTTGCATGGCGAGGCTCTCCAGAAGGTGTGGCCAATAGACAGAGTCTGAGCCGAGTTGTTACAGGCCAGTTGCGCGCCGATGCAGATTTTTCTGGAGAGTAGGGCGTAAACGACTGTTCAGTTTACGGGCAGGGCATCGCCGGCCAGTGCGCCGTCATCAATGATGATGCAGTTGCGCCCAGCGCTCTTGGCGCGGTACAGGCGTTGGTCGGCGCGTTGCAGCATGTCTTCCCAATGTTCGTCACGGCGCAGGATGGCTCCGCCAATCGACATCGTCACGGCGCCGCCTGGGCCGCGCAGGTGCTGGCTTATCTGCTGTTGCAAGTGCTGCGCGGCGGCCAGCAGGCCGGCTCTTTCAGTATTGGGTAGCAACAGGAGGAATTCTTCACCGCCAAAGCGGAACAGCCGGTCTTCCTTGCGTGACGAGCTTTTGATCAGCTCGACAAAATCCACCAGCACCTGGTCGCCAGCCTGATGACCGTAGTTGTCGTTGATCCGCTTGAAGTGATCCAAGTCCATGATCAGCACGCCGTAGGTGTTGCCATGGCGACGGAAAGTGGAAGCGGCAATCTTCAGCTCTTCATTCATCGCGCGGCGGTTGCGTGCGCCGGTCAGTGGGTCATGAATGGCCAGCTGCTGCAACTGGTCGCGCTGATTGTTGGTGCGGTAGGCAAAAATGAAGCTGAGGGTGCTGGCCATCATGCTGGTGACCAGAAATGAGACCATCTGGTAGTCGCTCTCGAACACGGCCTTGGGGTTGAGTTGCCCATAGGTAACCAGGCTGATCAGTACCAGAATGGTGGCAATCAAGGCCTTGCCTGGCGACACCATAAAGAAGTTGAAGAGGATCAGTGGGTAGATCCAGAACAGGCCGTTGACGCCCAGGTTGACCGCAATCAGGGTGGCGCCGACAGAGAAGATGGTGGCCAGGTAGATCCCCGGTTTGACCGTGTCGCCCGTGCGCCAGGCATAGATCACAGCCAGGACGGTAGAGGTGACGATGATGCTGTCCGCTGAGCCGACCAGATAATTACCCGTGGCCAGGCGGTAAATGGCATAGGGGGTAATGCCAATTACGCCAAACAGGCCCATCAGCGTGATGATGGACAACTGGAAGTCGTTACGCAGGCGCCTGAGCATGCGCGGTGTTCGCATAGGAATAAGCCAGCTTTGTAATTGTTATGGGGCAAGCATGCAGAGCTTTACCTGACTATAGCAATAGGAAAATTAAGCAAAGTGCCAGTACGCGTCACTATCTGCCGAGTGGTGCCTATGCCTTATGGTACGGGCGTTCCAGGCTAGGAGTGGTATGGCCGTATGCATTTAGCGGGTCAAAGCCAGCAAGGCTTTACTGCGTTGATAGCGGGCCAGACGCTCGGCCAAAACCGGCGGCAGGTCATCGGCGGCAGCAAACCCGAGGCGCTGATAGAACGCACTCAGCTGTGGGTGACAAAACAGCCACAGCGGCGTGCGGCAACTGGCTTGGGCGGTGTCGATCAGCTTGCGGGCCAGGCCCTGGCCGCGTTGCGGTGTCGCCACCAGCAGGCTGGTCAACCAATGGCCATGGGCAACCGGTTGCAGGCACAGGGCGGCGACGATTGCCGTCTGTTCCACGACCCAGACCTGCGCGCCAGGTGCGGTGCGCATGGGCGAGCGTTGGGCGCGGTAGAACTTGTCGGCCAGGGGTGTGAGTGCGGTGGGGAGTTGGCGGTAATGCATATGGCAAGGGTCGCAGGTGATAGTACGGCGCTGCAAGTCATGGGCGGTGCAGCGTGTTGTGGTGGGGGCTGGCTGCTCGATTGGTGAATGGTGTGACTTGATACGACAGTGCCAGGTGGATGTTTTGGCGTTAGGCTACCCCTCTTCGTACTGCCGCCTGCTGTTGGAGTTGCCGTGAAGCCATTGCTGCTGTTGTTATCTGCCTGCTGCCTGGCCTGCCAGCCGCTGAGTGCGCTGGCCTGGTCCAACCATTCATTGGGCAGCCAGCTGGCCTTGCAGAACCTGCCGGAGTTACAACGCAACCTCACTTATGAGCCGCTGGAGGCTTTTCTCGAGACGCAGGCTGTCGCCATCGAGCAACTGCTGGATGAGCAGGAGGCTTTTGCTCGCGTGAATTTCCCGGATTATCCGCAGCGCCCGGATGATTTGCGCTTCGATGCTGCGAGCACCGCGCCGGAGCAGCGCAGGCAGGCGTTTCTGCACGCGTTGCGGGTCAACCCGGAGATCCGTCTGGCCGGCTTTGTTCAGCAATTGCCAGGGCAGGCCGATTATGCCCGGCCACGCCTGAAAGCCGAGCAGGTACTGGTGTTTCGCAAGATCGGCCCCTGGAGCCACTGGCGCTACCTGGCGTTGCAGTCGGGGGAGGCGGTCAATGCCGTGCAGGTGCTGAGCAGTGCTGCCGATGAGCCGGATTATGGCCACGATATCAACCTGTTCAGTGACAATCCGGGCGAAGTCGGCGCGCACTACAACTTTGGCGCGCAGCCCTTTGGCGATGCACGCTTCGAGTATTCCTCCCAGGCGCCGTTCCATATTGGCTATTACCACGAGCCGCAGCTGGTGTTTCAGGCGGCGCCCTACCTGCGCCGCACGCTGCCGCACTGGCGCATCTACCAGTACAGCGGTCTGGCACGACTGGCCCTGGCCAGTGGGCATGACTACTGGGGTTATCGTTTTCTTGGTTGGGCGTTGCATTACATGCAGGACCTGACCCAGCCCTATCACGCTAAGACGGTGCCGGGCTTCAGCACGGCAGAGCTGATGCTGATTGCCCTCAAAGGCGCCGCCGGCTATCCCGAGGATCGTCTGGCAGCCATCGCCCGTGTGGCGGATCGGCACACGGCCATTGAGGAGTACCAGCTGCAGCGCATGCAGCAGTTGATGGGTGAACATGCCGATTCAGCGTTGCTGCAGGCTTATACCGAGAACCCGGCGGGTAGTAGTTATCCGGCTTTCTCAGTGGACTATGCACAGCAGGTGGTGGCGGCTGAGGCCTACGCCAGCGCCGATGGTTTCGATGAACTGATCGGCCAGTGGCTGGCGCGCAAGCCAACGGCCGCGCCGGGCTTCAGCGACGGTAATCAATTGGCCCTGGCGCAGGCCGATCCCGTACTGGAGCAGGTGCTGGTGGAATTGTTCAAACGCTTCGGGGCGCACAGCCGCAATGCCGTGCAAACCACCCTCGCGGCGCCGGTCAGCGCTGCAGGGTTGCCGGACTGAACCACAGCTCGCGGCGCTGCAAGGGCGTCGCGACAGGCAGCAAGGGGTTACGCAGCTCGATCACCTGGCGTTGTTCGAGTTGCGCGCGTTGCAGGCTGGCGGCGAAGTGCTGTTGAAACAGCTGCTCAAAGGATCCATCGGCAATTGCCTTTTCCATACCTTGGCGTACGGTTTCGGCCAGGTCCGGACGTTGGCGTGAGAAGAAGAAATACAGCGCCGTAGGGTAGTGCAGCAGCATATGGGAGTCGGCGACTAGATGCCGTCCACGTGGGTGCTCCAGCTCATCCCAGATTTCGATCACCGAGCGCGGAAAGTAGTCGAAGCGCTGCGCCTGCAGCATGCGAAACAGGCTGCCATAACTTGAGGAAACCTTGACCGGTAAACCATGACTGCGCAGGATCGCGCTGTCTGGCCAGTCATGGCCCTGGCCAGCGGAGAACTGGCGCAAGTCAGCCAGGTTATGCACATCCTTGAGCAGCTGCGCGCGGTCTTTGGGCAGCAGGGCGATGCGCCAGCCGAACAGGCCCTTGTCCAGCGGAATACGCACTGGCAGCAGGCGCTGTTCGCGCTCAACACTGGTCATGCTCCAGGCGACATCGAGGTGGGCGTTGTGCTCCAGGTTAACCAGTGCGCGCTCCTGCTCCATGCTGTAGTGCGAAGGCTCCAGGCGCAGCGCACTGCCGGCTTTGTCCAGCGCCAGCTGCAGCTGAGCCAGGGCGTAGACGGAGCGAAACTCATCGCCATCGGCCCGGCGTGGGTAGCGCAGGCTGCCGCTGTCGTCGGCCAGTAGAGGTGGGGTTGACAGGCTGACCAGCAGCAGGCCAAAGAGCCAGTGCCTGGTCGCCCGCATAAGCATGCGGGGCATTTCGGTTCGAGTCCTTTCAATACCGGCCTGGTGTTACCTGACCGGGCTGTGCGGCGTGCATTATGCCAGCCTGGCGTGCCGCCGTTATGCCGTAGGTCGCATGCCTGAAAACCAGGCTAGGCGCTGCTACGCAGAAACTGCCCGTAGCCGCGTGCCTGCCCCAGGTCGCTGGCGAACTCGCCCTGTTGAAAGGCGATGCGACCGTTGATCAGCACCGCATCCACCGCTGAGCCACGGTTGACCATGCGCTGCAGGCCGCCAAAGGCCTCCATCGGGGCTTCCTGGTAGCTGGCCAGGGATTCATCCAGCGCGCTCGGGTCGATGATTACCAGATCGGCGCGCGCACCTTCATAGAGCCTGCCAGCGTCAATGTCGAACCATTCGCCCAATTCACCGGTCAGGCGCCAGATCGCGGTTTCAATCGGCATTACCGCTTGGCCGCGCAGCTCGGCATCGCGCACCAGCTTGAGCAGGCGCAGGCCGAAGTTGTAGAAGGCCATATTGCGGATATGCGCGCCGGAGTCGGCAAAGCCAATCAGGGTGCTGGGCTCGCACACCAGTTTTTCCACCACCTCGGGGCGATGGTTGGCGATCAGGGTGCGCCAGCGCAGGCGCGGGCCGTGGGCCACCAGCAGGTCGAGGAACAGATCGGCCGGGTGTTCGTTGCGGGCCTTGGCCAGTTCGCCGACGCTTTTGCCGACCACGCTGGCGTCCGGGCAGTCGACAATCCAGGCGTCGTCGAAGTCGCGGTGCCAGACCCGCGGGCCGAATTTTTTCTCGACATCCTGGCGAAAGCGCAGGCGGTAGGCCGGGTCCTGAAACAGCTGGCTGCGCATGTCGTGGCTGGCCAGGTGCAGGGCGGCCTGGCCGGCGGGGAACTCCTCGAAGACCACGAACTCCATGCCGTCGGCATAGGTTTCAAACGGCACCGGCAGGGTTTGCCAGCGGAAGTCGGCGTTACTCAGGCGATTGATCCAGCGCGTCAGTGGGCCGAGGATCGGCGCCAGCCATGGGTCGGCTTTGACGTCCATCAGGGTGATCAGGGTGGTTTTCAGCGGCTTGCGCCACCAGCCGCCGATGCTGTCCCAGAGAAAGGCCAGCACATTGAGTTTGGTCACCAGGTTCGGCGCGCCCTGATGAATGCGCCCGCGCCGGCGCAGGATCTTGTTCAGCCGTGCGTATTCGGCCCAGGGCGCATACACCGAAGGCAGGGATTTTGAGCGCTGGCGCTCGCCGTCGAGTTTGTCCCAGGGGTTGGTCATGCTCGACAGACCGAGCAAACCGGCGTCTAGCGCTTCTTCCAGTAAGCGCTCCATCTGTTGCAGCTCGTTTTCGCTGGGGCGCACCTGGGCATCGACCGCACGCGCCAGGCCGAGCACGGCGACGCGCAAATCGGAGTGGCCGAGGAAGGAGCAGATATTCGGCCCTAGCGGATGCTGATCGAGAAAGGCGGCGAACTCGCCGGCGCTGCCCCAGGTCTTGCGCGTCTGCAGCAGTGGCAGCACATGTTCACGCGGCACCGATTCAACGCGGGTAAACAGGTCCGAGCAATCTTCCGCGCCAGACAACACCATGCTGATCGAACAGCTGCCGATCATCACGGTGGTCACGCCGTGGCGCACTGACTCCTTGAGCGCCGGGGCGGCCACCAGTTCGGCGTCGTAATGGGTGTGCATGTCGATAAAACCGGGGGTTACCCAGCGGTTTTGCGCATCGATCACCTGGCCGCAGCCACTTTCATCCAGGGCGCTGGCGCTGATGCAGGCCAGCTTGCCGTCACGGATGCCGAGGTGACGTACGACGCCGGGTGCTCCGGTGCCATCGAAAAAAAGCGCGTTCTTGATCAGCACATCGAACATCGGCAGGCTCCTGGGTGAATGCAATTGGCCTGTCGAGCTTAGTCTGCCGTGGGCTGCAGCTGTGAGGGCGGATGTGCACAAGCCTGGGTCAATTCGGCCATGCTCAAGCGTTCAGGCGGCGCCGCTCGGCACTGATTTCCGGCATGTCGCTGCGGCGCACGTAGACCCGCAGCGGTTCGCTGATGTTCAGGCGTTCATCGATGTTCTGTTCCAGCAGCAATTGCAGGCGTGTGCGGTCGAGGTTCATCAGCTCACCTTCAAAAGCGCGCCAGACAAATTCGCAGGTGGGGGTGATGCTCTGTTCGAGTACGTCGAGGCCGAAGGAATCTTCGGAGAAACGCACGATATAGCGCCCGGTCTTGGCGTTGAAACCAACAAAACCCTGCAGTTGGTCAGCGGCGGCACAGATGCTGGCAGAGGTGATGCTCATGGGAACCTCGTCGATGGCAATGGTTGTCATCGGCATAGGCTAAAGCGCTCTGGGCAGAGGATCTTGCGATGGATCAATAAGTGGGTGCGCGTAGCATCAGTCTTGGGCCGGTTGAACGGGTGTTTTTAGTGTGAGAGGGGCGCTCCCTGGCGAGCCGTTGCAGCTCGCCAGGGAGGTGTGTTCAGTCTTTGCGGGTGCTGGAAAATGCGCTGATCTTGCCGAAGGGCGAGCTGTGCATGCCCACCTTGACTGCCATCAGGGGCGAGTTGTTGACCCAGACATCGTCGATCACGATGGTCTGGCCGATGTCGTCGTTGTCGGCGGCCACCAGCAGGTAGTAGGTGCCGTCTTCGGCGGCTTCGCCATCCCAGCTCAGGCTGATCTGACCAACCACGGCTTCGGCACGCGAAGGCTTGTCGGCAATTACTGCGCCGTAGGCGTCCAGCAGCATGGCGCGCGGTTTCAGGGCGTATTTGCTGACACCCATGCACGGCTCGTTACACAGCGAGTGCACATTGAGGGTGTAGCGCTCGCCTTTCTTCAGCTGCAGGGAAAAGATTCGGTAGTTGGAGATCGAGCTGCCGAAGTCCAGGCGCGGCTCGTCGGCGCTGATCGGCCATTGCGGCGCCAGCAGGCCAGGGTTGAGCGGCAGCGGGATGGCCTGGGTGTTGTGGATGGCTTCCAGGGCGCTCTTGGCCATTGGCGTTTTGCCCGCCTTGACCTCTTGCTGGTAGGTCGTCTGCGGGTTGCTGGCGCAGGCGCCGAGCAGCAGGCAAGCGGCCAGAATCAGAAACTTGTGCACGGTAAAACTCCTGTGTGACGACGTCCTTGTGTACACGCCGGGCATGGGTAGCGCGGCGGGCGGCGATTCTACCCGCTTTGTCGTTCGCGGGCAGTGGTTAATCGGCCGAATCGACGAACTGCGCACATTGCCGCGTGCCGTTCGTGGACCCGCTGCGCTTCCTGCGCTACGGGTCTGGTCAGCCTGGGGTTAGCCGGAAAGCCCGACGTAGACGTTCTGCACGTCGTCGTGGGCGTCGAGGGCTTCGAGGAAGGCTTCGACTTCTTCCAGTTGTTCTGCCGTCAGGCTGCTCACTGGGTTTTTCGGGATGTAGCCGATTTTCGCCGAGTTGACGCTGAAACCCTGCTCCGGCAGCGCGCGGCACACGGCGTCGAGGTCGGTCGGTTCGGTGATAAACAGGGTGTTGCCTTCATCGGCTGGCTCGAAATCCTGAGCGCCGGCTTCGATGGCGGCCATTTCCGGATCAGCATCGCTCTCGGTGCTGGCTTCGATCATGCCGACATGGTCGAAATCCCAGGTTACCGAGCCGGAGGCGCCCATCTGGCCCTTGCGGAACAGCACGCGGACTTCGGCCACAGTGCGGTTGATGTTGTCGGTCAGGCACTCGATGATCACTGGCACCTGATGCGGGGCGAAGCCTTCGTAGGTGGCGGAGTGGAAGGTCACGGTGTCGCCCAGCAGGCCAGCGCCTTTCTTGATCGCTCGCTCGAGGGTTTCCTTGGGCATCGAGGCTTTTTTCGCCTGATGGATGGCCAGACGTAGCTTGGGGTTCAGGTCCGGGTCGGCGCCGTTGCGGGCGGCGATCATGATTTCCTTGACCAGGCGGCCGAAGATTTTGCCTCTGGCGTTGGCCGCGGCTTCTTTAGGTTTGGCTTTCCACTGAGCGCCCATGGGTTATCTCGTCGTTGCGGGTTAATAGGTGAATTTCGGGCCTGCTGCGCGTCGGCGATTGCGCGTTAGAAATGGCTTCATTCGCGCGGCGCAAGTTCCGAAATAAATACGAAAGGCTGCGATTCTAGCCCTTCGAGACGTTTGCGGCACCTGTGGCGCAGCAATCTGCCGATCCGTGATGCGCTGTACGGCTTATTTGCCGGGTTTCTGTATGGGCGTGATGGCGTGGCTGGCCGCTTTAATAAGCACTGACTGATTAATCCGGAGCGCTTATGCAGCCCAAGGATTTACTGCTGGCCCTGGTGGTGATCGTCGTCTGGGGCATGAATTTTGTGGTGATCAAGATCGGCCTGCATGAGATGCCGCCGATGCTGCTGGGCGCCCTGCGTTTTCTACTGGCAGCCTTTCCGGCCGTGCTGTTTATCAAGCGCCCGCAGATTCCCCTGCGTTGGCTGCTGGCCTATGGCTTGACCATCTCGCTGGGGCAGTTTGCCTTCCTCTTCTCGGCCATGGCGGTCGGCATGCCGGCCGGGCTGGCGTCGCTGGTGCTGCAATCGCAGGCGTTCTTTACCTTGCTGTTTGCTGTATTGCTGCTGGGCGAGCGCTTTCGCCTGGTCAACCTGTTCGGGCTGCTGGTGGCGGCCTGCGGTTTGCTGCTGATCGGTGCACAGGGCAATGGCTTGATGACCCTCGCTGGTTTTCTCCTGACGCTTTGCGCGGCGGCCATGTGGGCGCTGGGCAATATCGTCACGCGCAAGCTGGGCAAGGTGAATCTGGTGGGGTTGGTGGTGTGGGGCAGCCTGGTGCCGCCGTTACCCTTCTTTGCCTTGTCCTGGCTACTGGAGGGCCCTGAAGCGATCGAGGCCGCGCTGCGAGGCTTTAATCTGAACAGCCTGTGGGTGCTGAGTTACCTGGCGTTCGGTGCGACCATTCTGGGGTATGGCCTGTGGAGTCGTTTGCTGTCGCGTTATCCGGCCAGCCAGGTGGCGCCGTTCTCGCTGCTGGTGCCGGTGGTGGGCATCACGTCATCGGCTTTGCTGCTGGATGAGCGGTTGGGCGGCTTGCAGTGGCTGGGTGCACTGCTGGTGATGCTGGGGTTATTGTTGAATGTCGCTGGCGGTTGGTTGCAGGCGCGCTGGCGAAACGCGCGCCAGTAACAATCCGGGTTGACTGTGCTGGGCCCAAAAGGCCCAGCGAACACAATGGTTCAGTCCTGACGGCTGGTGACTTCCAGCAGGTGATAACCGAACTGGGTTTTCACCGGGCCTTGCACCACGTTGATCGGCGCGCTGAACACCACGGTGTCGAACTCCTTGACCATCTGGCCTGGGCCGAACGAGCCAAGGTCGCCGCCATTGCGACTGGATGGGCAGCTGGAGTTGTCTTTGGCGACCTGGGCGAAGTCGGCACCGCCTTCGATGGCAGCTTTCAGTTCGTTGCACTTGTCTTCAGTGGCAACCAGGATGTGTCGGGCAGTGGCGCGGGCCATGGGCATTGCTCCTTATAAAGAAGCGGCAAAGCCTACCGTAATCGTTCGGTCAGGCAAACGCCGCAGGGATAACCGGTGATAAACCAGGCCTACTGCTGGAACAGGCCTGGTGCGCGGCTGGGGTTAGCTGCGTGGCTGAGCAGCCTGGCAGGCAGCTGCCGTAAACAGGACGTCAGTGGAGGAATTCAGCGCGGTTTCCGCCGAATCCTGCACGATACCGATGATAAAACCGACTGCCACGACTTGCATGGCCACCTCATTAGGAATGCCGAACAGGCTGCAGGCCAGTGGAATCAGCAGCAGTGAGCCACCGGCGACACCCGACGCGCCGCAGGCGCTGATCGAGGCGAGCAGGCTGAGCAGCAAGGCGGTCGGCAGATCGACAGCGATACCCAGGGTGTGCACAGCAGCCATGGTCAGTACGGTGATGGTGATCGCTGCACCGGCCATGTTGATGGTCGCACCCAGAGGGATCGACACCGAGTAGGTCTCTTCATGCAGACCCAGGCGCTGGCACAGCTGCAGGTTGACCGGGATGTTGGCGGCCGAACTGCGGGTGAAGAACGCGGTAATACCGCTTTCACGTAGGCAGGTCAGTACCAGCGGATAAGGGTTGCGACGAATCTTGCTGAAGACGATCAGCGGGTTGACCACCAGGGCCACAAACAGCATGCAGCCCACCAACACCAGTAGCAGGTGCAGGTAGTCGAGCAGGGCGGACATGCCAGATTCGGCCAGTGTGGCAGCTACCAGGCCAAAGACCCCCAGAGGTGCCAGGCGGATCACCAATTTGACGATGCTGGTCACGCCGGCGGAAAGGTCGGCGAGCATCTGTTTGCTGTTTGGGCTGGCATGACGGAAGGCAAAACCCAGGGCGATGGCCCAGGCCAGGATGCCGATAAAGTTACCTTTGAGCAGGGCATTGATCGGGTTGTCCACCACATTAAGCAGCAGGGTTTTCAGAACTTCGAGAATTCCGCCAGGGGGTGACAGTTCAGCACTGTTGCTGGCCAGGGTCAGACTCGAGGGAAAGGCAAAACTGGCCGCCACGGCGATCAGCGCAGCGCTGAAAGTGCCGAGCAGGTACAGCAGCAGAATGGGTTTGATATGGGTTTCCTGGCCCTGCTGGTGGTTGGCGATGGACGCCGCCACCAGTACGAAGACCAGTACGGGTGCCACGGCCTTCAGGGCTGAAACGAAGACGGTGCCGAGGAAGCTGGCACTGGCGGCAGCTGCTGGAAAAAACAGCGCCAGAGCAATGCCGGCCAACAGGCCGATGACGATTTGCAGTACCAGGCTGGTGCGATTGAGCAGCTGTATAAGTGGGTGTTGGGCAGCGGTCATGACAGGGGTCTCTATCAGGGCGGGCAGCCTGCACTTCCTTCTGGGCTAATGGCTTGTGGCCAGGCGCTGGAGGCAGGATTGCAGTACGCGTTATGAAGTTTTCGCGGGGGTGAAACAGGGCCACGCTGAAAAATAGCGCGCGACTCTATCACAATGACCCGCTTTTACACGCGCCGGCTAGGTTGCGCTGCCCAGCGGCACACATGTCTATCAACCTGCCGCCAGCTGGGCTAGGTTAGTGCCTTTGTCAGTAACGAGGTGGTTATGTCTAATGAGGAAACCCAGGCCGCGACTATTGAACCTCTGAGCGCCGTGGAAGTGCGGGTGTTGGGCTGTCTGATCGAGAAACAGTTGACCACGCCGGAAGCTTATCCACTGACCCTCAATGCGCTGGTGCTGGCCTGCAATCAGAAAACCAGCCGTGAACCGGTGATGAATCTGGCTGCCGGGCAGGTCGGGCAGGCGCTGCGCAGCCTTGAAGGGCGTGGTATGGCACGCCTGGTCATGGGCAGTCGCGCCGATCGCTGGGAACATCGTGCCGACAAGGCGCTGGAGTTGGTGGCTGCTCAGGTGGCGTTGCTCGGCCTGCTGTTGCTGCGCGGCCCGCAGACGCTCAATGAGCTGCTGACGCGCAGTAACCGCATGCATGACTTTGATGACACCGAGCAGGTGCAGCATCATCTCGAGCGCCTGATCAGCCGTGAGTTGGTCTGTTTACTGCCGCGCCAGAGTGGCCAGCGCGAAGAGCGTTATATGCACGTGCTGGGTGACCCGGCAGATTTACAGGTCATCCTTGAGGCTCGCGCCAGTGAGCCGCAGCGCATGATGACCGGTGGTCAGCAGAGTGAGCGTTTGGACGCTCTAGAAGCGCGGATTGCGGTGCTGGAAGAGCGCTTGCTCCAGCTGGAGTCGGCCCTGAATGCATAAAGCACCCATTGGGTGCTTTATGCGAGAAGTGTTGGCGGATTAGCTTAAACGATTGCTTGCTTAGGCAGTTTGTCCTGGGATTTGCGGTTTGTAAGTGCGGTCGGCACTGCTTTCCGCTACATGCATATGCTCCGTCTGGGGCTTGTAGGTGCGGTCTGAACTGCTTTCGGCGACACGTAGGTGTTCCATCTGCGGTGTGTAAATGCGGTCGGCACTGCTTTCCGCTATATGTATATGCTCCGTCTGAGGCCTATAGGTGCGATCAGCACTACTCTCTGCGACCCTTAGACGCTCTTGCTGGCGATCCGCGCCCCCTTCAGTCTGCAGGTTGTTACCAAAACCCATCAGCGTTTTGACGCTGCTGTCCTGCTTTTCACCCAGCAGCGGCTGCGGGTTGTTCTGTGGCAGGGCAAAGGCGTTGATCGACAGGCTGCTCAGGATTACGGCGGTGAGAATTTGCTTTTTCATGTTCAGGCTCCTCGTAAGGGCGGGTGGTAAGTGAGTACGGGGCCCATGATACGTATGAAAATTTGATGAAGAAGTGCAGCTGGTGCATGGTAATCATCGATGTGATCGATAGTGGATTTATATATTTATAAATCAATTAGTTAAGATATTTTTAAGGCGAATTTTCGTTCACATTTGGCGTTTTTCTTGATGATTAAAACTATCCAGTTAATCGATAAATATGATTGGGAACGAGGAGAGTCCAGCTGTTGCTGCGTGCTTTGCTTGAAATATCGAACGGCTGATGCGTATTTTGTACGTTTCGCCGTTTGACGACGGCCTCTTGCATCAATAAGGACAACAGCAAATGAGTACCCTCGACCGCACCGCCCTGGCTGAGCTACTGCGTGGTGTTGATGAAGTTGAATGTGTAACGCCGGACCTCAATGGCGTGCCGCGCGGCAAGGTGATGACGGCCGAGGGATTTCTCGAGGGGCGGCGTTTGCAGTTGGCGCGAGGGGTGTTGCTGCAGTGCATGATGGGTGGTTACCCGGCGGCACGCTTCTACGGCAGTGATGACGGTGACCTGGCGTTGAATGCTGTGGCAGGGCAGGTGCACCGCTTACCCTGGAGTGGCAAGCCGCGGGCGTTGGCGATCTGCGATGCCGATGAGCTGGATGGGCGCAGTTCCGGTCTGTCGAGCCGCGGCCTGCTCAAGCAGGTTGTGGCGCGCTACGCCAGCCATGGCTGGCAACCGGTGGTGGCGACAGAGCTGGAGTTTTTCGTGTTTGCCCGTAATGCCGACCCGCTGCAACCATTCCAGCCACCGGTGGGTCTGGATGGTCGGCGTGAGGATGGCGCGTCGGCTTTCAGTGTCAGTTCCAACAATGGCCTGCGACCTTTCTTTGATGAGGTGTATCAGTGCATGGCCGCCCTGGGGCTGCCGCGCGATACCTTTATGCACGAGATGGGCGTCAGCCAGTTTGAAATCAACCTGCTGCATGGCGACCCGCTGCTGTTGGCGGATCAGACTTTTCTGTTCAAGCACCTGCTCAAGGAAGTCGCGCTCAAGCATGGCCTCACTGTGGTGTGCATGGCCAAGCCGTTGGCACACACGCCCGGCAGCTCCATGCATATTCACCAGAGTGTGGTGGAGCAGGGCAGTGGGCAGAATATCTTCAGTGCAGCCGATGGTCAGGCGACGCCGGCGTTCTATCAGTTTATTGCCGGCCAGCAGGTGGCCATGGCGGATTTCACCCTGCTGTTTGCCCCGCATGTGAACTCCTATCAGCGTCTTTGCCATCCTTATGCTTCGCCGAACAATGCCTGCTGGTCAGAGGATAATCGCGCTGCGGGCCTGCGTATTCCCGCCAGTGCGCCAGTGGCGCGGAGGGTAGAGAACCGCTTGCCGGGCGCCGATGCCAATCCTTATCTGGCGCTGGCGGCGAGCCTTGCGGCAGGTTTGTATGGGATTGAGCAGCAACTGCAGCCCAGTGCGCCGATTCAGGGGGAGTTCGAAGTGCCAGACGAATTGGCGCTACCCTGTACCATGCATGCCGCGATTGAGCGTCTCAAGCGCAGTACGCTGGCGCCGGAACTGTTCGGCAAAGAGTTCATCGAAGGCTACATTGCCAGCAAGACCATGGAGCTCACCAGCTTCTTTGATGAAATTACCCCGTGGGAGCGTCGCGTGTTGGCGGCCCACGCCTAGTCGGTTGTCGAGCCTGTTTCGGCGGCCTTGAACGGAGCCAAGTGCCGCCTCATGTCTGTGATTCTCAAGTCATTCAGTTCGCTGTATTTCGCCACCCTGTTGATGCTGCTCGGCTCGGGGTTGCTGAGTACTTATCTGGCACTGCGTCTGGCCGAAACGGCGGACGGCCTATGGGTTGGTGCGCTGATGGCGGCCAACTACCTGGGGCTGGTGCTGGGGGGCAAGCTGGGGCATCGGCTGATCGCCCGGGTAGGACATATCCGCGCCTATGTGGCCTGTGCCGGGGTGGTCACGGCCGCCGTGCTGGGTCATGGTCTGAGCGACTGGCTGCCCAGTTGGCTGCTGCTGCGTATGCTGGTGGGCCTGGGCATGATGTGCCAGTACATGGTGATCGAGAGCTGGCTCAATGAGCAGGCAGATACCAGTCAGCGTGGCCAGGTATTTGCCGGTTATATGGGCGCCTCCTACCTGGGCTTGATCCTCGGTCAGCTGGTGTTGGTGGTGCATCCGACTCTGGGCCTTGAGTTGCTGATGCTGGTGGCGCTGTGCTTTGCCCTGTGTCTGGTACCGGTGGCGCTCACCCGTAAGCTGCACCCGGCGCCGCTGCACCCGGCGCCGCTGGAGATGCGTTTCTTTATCGAGCGAGTTCCCCTGTCGTTAACCACCATCGTGGTGGCTGGGCTGCTGATCGGCTCGTTCTACGGTTTGGCACCGCTGTATGGCACGCGCATGGGCCTGTCCACCGAGCAGGTCGGTCTGTTTATGGGCTGCTGCATCATTGCCGGCCTGCTGGTGCAGTGGCCGCTCGGCTGGCTCTCTGATCGGCATGATCGTGTGCGGCTGATTCGTGGTTGTGCCGCTTTGCTGGCACTGGCCGCGCTGCCTCTGGCACTCCTGCCGCAGGCGAGCCTGGCGTTACTCTTCGCCATTGGTTTTCTGGTGTGTGCTCTGCAGTTCAGCCTTTATCCGCTGGCGGTGGCGCTGGCCAACGACCATGTCGAAGGCGAACGGCGCGTCTCGCTGACAGCCATGCTGTTGGTGACGTTCGGTGTTGGCGCCAGTATCGGACCGCTGCTGGCGGGTGTGCTGATGCGCTTTCTCGGCGCCAATATGCTGTACGCCTTCGTCTGTGGCTGTGCGCTGATTCTGGTGTTGCGGGTGCGGCCGGAGCGGGTTACTCACCTGCACCAGGTTGAAGACGCGCCGCTGCACCATATCCCCATGCCTGACAGCACCACCAGTTCACCGCTGACCGCAGCGCTCGACCCGCGTGTGGCTGAAGAAGTGGTGCAGGAGCAGATGCACGACAGCAGTACTGCACCTGGCGCTGAAGAGAACGGGGCTGCGCAAGCGGCCGCTGAGCCGCAGGTGCGCGAGTGACGCCGCTGCTCAGTGTGGTGATCCCGGTGCGCAATGAAGTGCAGGCCTTACCCGCTCTGCTGGATGATCTGGCAGTGCTGCGGGCGGCTGGTGCCGAACTGATCGTGGTCGATGGTGGCAGCAGTGACGGCACGGTTGAGCGGGCGCAAGGCCGGGCTGATCAGGTGCTCAAGAGCGAACCCGGTCGTGCGCTGCAGATGAATGCCGGTGCTGCGCACGCGCAAGGGGAGTACCTGTGGTTTGTGCATGCCGATACACGGGTCAGTGGCCCTGCGCTGCGGCGCTTGCTGGATGTGTTGCAGCAACGTCCGTTATGGGGGCGCTTTGATGTGCGTCTTTCCGGTCCAGGCCTGGCATTTCGTGTGATTGGCGCGATGATCAGTCTGCGTTCGCGGCTGACCGGTATCGCCTCTGGTGATCAGGGTATCTTTGTGCGCAAGGCGGCCTTTGCCGCGTTAGGCGGTTATGCCCCGATCCCGCTGATGGAAGACCTTCAACTGTGTCGTCAGCTCAAGGCGCAGGCTCGCCCACGCTGCCTGCGCCCGCCCCTGTCGACCTCCAGCAGGCGCTGGGAGCAGCACGGTATTTGGCGTACCGTGATGCTCATGTGGTGCCTGCGTTTGGCCTACTACTGTGGTGTCAGCCCGCACACGCTGGCCCGCCAGTACCGTCGAGGATCTTTGCTATGAGTCTGTCGATTTCCCTGCACCTGCTGGCGCGTGCGCCAGTGGCCGGGCAGGTGAAAACCCGCTTGATTCCGGCCCTGGGTGCCCAGGGTGCCTGTGACCTGCAGCAGCTCTTGCTGGAGCGCGCCTTGCAGTTGCCGGCCAGTGGTTTCAGTGAGCGCTTTCTATGGCTCGATGATCTACCCAGTGCTGAGTTGCAGGCCTTGGCTGATGTGCAGGGGTGGACCCTGGTCGAGCAGCCTGTGGGGGATCTCGGCGAGCGCATGCGGCGTATCGCGACCCTGGGGCTGGCGGAAAGTGATGCGGTGATTCTGATTGGCAATGATTGCCCGGCCCTTGACGGCACCTACTTGCAGGTAGCTTGCCGCGCCTTGCAGGAGCAGCCAGTGGTGATTGGTCCGGCTGAGGATGGCGGTTATGTGTTACTGGGGTTGCGGAGCATGGCGCCGACGCTGTTCAGTGATATGCCGTGGGGCACTGAGCAGGTCTTCGACCTGACCCTGCAACGCCTGCAGCAGCTGGATTGGCATCCGGCCTTGTTGCCTGCGTTGTGGGATGTGGATCGACCCGAGGACCTGTCGCGCCTGGCGGCACTGAATATTCTGATCTAGGTCTAGAACAGGCCGTCGCTGTCGAAGCGGCGGGCCTCGCGTTGCAGCTGGTAGACAAAACGTTCTACCAGGCGTTGCTCCTGGCCGTTGATGCGGTGAAAGCGGGCACCGATAAAGGTGATGTCCAGCTTGTCTTCATACTGCACATGACGCACCTCAATCGCGGTGGTCATCGGGCCGAAGGGGAAGCGCGCGGTGAAGCGTTCATACACCTGGCCGGCTTGCAGGTTGGTGCTGATATTCCCAGGAAAGCGCAGTTTGCAGCCGGTTGCCGAGATATCCAGCAGTTGCCCGACGATGGCTGTACGCAGCTTGTCGCCGGCCAGTTCGATCTTGATCAGCTCACCTTGTTTGAGGGGTGCACGGAAGGCACTGCGTCGCTGGTGGTAGATGACTTCAGGGGGGATAGAACTGAAATAGCAGCGCGCCCCGTCATGCTCGGTGATACGCACGTTCTGCTCGCATTTCCAGGCCACACGCACGCCTTCGTGGAAGGCCTCGACATTGAAGGTTTCCCCGTTGGCCAGGTAGCGCTCGCCGTCATTGGGCATCAACTCATCGAGAATCAGCAGATTTTTGTCGCGGTCAACCGCGATCACGTAGCTCTGAAAGCGCTGATTGCGCTCTTCAAAGGTGATGATCAGTGGGTCATGGTTCTGTTGCAGTTGGCGCAGGTTGGCCACGATTTCCAGCGGTGTCTTCAGCACCTTGGGGGGTTGCGGGCCATCTTCCTGGCTAAAAGGACTGGACACGGTCCATTACACTCCGAGCAAATGCTATGGCACTAGCATACTGGCTATATGACAGCATGTCCCTGTGCCTTTGTAGGTTTCAGGCCTGGCTGAGCGGGCGCTGCTGGCCGATTCTAGCGGTACTGCCGCGGCTGTCATAGAGGCTCGGCGTCTCGTTGCCACGCAGGATGCTGAGCATGCTGTTGGCGGATGCCTGGCTGGAGCGAATCAGGCGTCCGTTACGCAGATTGGCGGCCTGGCAGCGTTCCAGAAGCGCATTGAGCTGATCGCCACGTTCAAGCAACACGCTGCCCTGGCTGGATTGCGCGGCAAGGGCCTGCAGGCCCTTGCGATCGGAGCTGAGTCCAAGGCTGACGAGCAACTGACTGCGCTCTTTGCCGTGCTGGTCGAGCAGGCTCAGCAAGGGCAACTTTTCAGTAAGGATACTCTGTAGGCGGGGGAGGTCGCGATCACTGAGGGCTTGGAATTCAGTGTCGATAAGTTTAAGCAACTGCTCAGCGGTGCCGATATCGTTGATGAACAGTTCAAGCAGCTTGGTATCGTGCATTGTGGGCTCTTAGGGGGTAACGGCATCCGTTGCAGGTGCATGGAATGTCCGTTGGGCGACCAATACCCCCAGCGCAGCCCGGTGACTAGCGCTGGGATTCGAAATTAAGCAGTTTGCTGGCAACGCGTTGGCTGTCGACCTGATAGCTGCCATCTTCAATGGCTTGTTTGAGCTGAGCCACTCGCTCCTTGTTGACGGTGGGCTGGTCGCGCAGTTTTTCGCTGACTTTCTGCAGTTGCTGAGCATCGCGGCTCAGTTGTACCGACTCACCGCTCTTGCCGGCTTGCTGGGCCTGTGCAGTTGGGTCGGGCAGATTGCTGGGTTGCTTGTTGCCGATGGCTTCATTCTGGCCACCTGCCTGAGCACTGCCGGCACGCCCCGAATTGGCTGGCGTTGCGGCATTGTTGAGCCGGTTGATATCGATGACCATGATGCAAAACCTCGAACAGTGTTTGGACGCTTGCCTAGCTTGTCGGCCATGGGCGGAAAAACTTTAGGGCAAAAAGTGTGCGTCAGCTAACAGTCTAAACACAGTGTGGAAAATCGTCAGCTCGGTTGACGAGCAAAGTTAATCAAGATTCATGCCTACATCGCAACCTCGACCTGGCCAGGACCGACGACTCGTGCCCTGACGACTCGATTCGAGCGCTGGTTGCGCACGCTGATCTGCTTGCCAACAGTGCCGTCCGAGAGCGCTTCACCGGGCATGCGGACACTGATTCCGCCACTGCGTGCGCTGATTACCACTTGATCGCCTTTGCGTATCGCTTCAGCCATCTGCACGTGAGTGGGGGCAAGTACCTGGTCCGGTAGCAGCGGGCGCGTCAATTTTTTGCCAACAGCCTGGGGGAGGGCTGTCAGATAGCCCTGATTGAGCAAGCCGACATCACGTTCGGCAAGCAATACATCGGCATCTGTCAGCAGATTGTCGCGTTTCAGCGGACGGCTGGCGATCACCACCTGGCGATACAGGCGCACCTGGCCGGGCACAAACACTGTCCATGGTGCGCCGCCATCGCAGCGTACCCGCAGGGTGACGCGACCAATAGGTTCAGCAGGGCTTTCAAGGGTGGTCGTCAGGGGTTGCTCGCACAAGGGCAGGCGCAGGCGAGGGTCGAGTCGGTTGATTTGAACCTCATGACGGCCGGCGATGTTGCTACGCTGTAAATAATCACTCACCGCTTGCTCAAGAAAAACTTCTCCAGCGCCGATAAGTTGTTCAGGCTGAGTGGCCTCGGCGCGTGCTACGGCGCTATAGCCGAGTGCAAGCAAAGCGGGTACAACTGCCAGCAAGTAGCGGCACTTTGCCAGTGAGCGTCGGTTAGTTGTCGTTTCAATGTTCATATGGGTTAGATAGCAAGGCGCGTGCCGCCTGCTACGCTGACAGCAATCTGTTACTCAAATAAGGAGTTTGGGTATGGCCGGTGTGATGGATTCGGTTAACCAGCGAACTCAGTTGGTTGGCCAGAATCGTTTGGAGTTATTGCTGTTTCGCCTGAACAGCAACCAGTTGTACGGCATCAACGTATTCAAGGTGAAAGAGGTGCTGCAGTGCCCGAAGCTCACCATCATGCCCAAATCCAGTCCGGTTGTTCGCGGCGTGGCCAATATTCGTGGCGGCACCATTCCGATTCTTGATTTGTCCATGGCCACGGGCAATACACCGTTGGCGAACATCGACAACAGTTTTGTGATCATTACCGAGTACAACACCAAGGTGCAGGGCTTTCTGGTGCATTCGGTCGAACGCATCGTCAACATGAACTGGGAATCGATCCATCCGCCACCCAAGGGCACAGGGCGCGATCACTACCTGACGGCGGTGACACACTTGGATGACAAGATGGTCGAGATCATCGACGTCGAGAAAATCCTGGCCGAGGTCGCGCCGACCTCCGAAGTTATCTCCGAGGGCGTGCTGAATGCCGAGACCCAGGCGCGTGCGGTAAGCAAGCGTGTGCTGACCTGCGATGATTCATCGGTGGCGCGTAAACAGGTAACCCGTTGCCTGGAGACTGTCGGCGTGGAGGTGGTGGCGCTGAACGATGGGCGTCAGGCACTGGATTATCTGAAGGCAATGGTCGAAGAAGGCAAAAATCCTGCAGAGGAATTTTTGATGCTGATTTCCGACATCGAAATGCCTGAGATGGACGGTTACACCCTGACGGCGGAGATTCGTTCCGATCCGCGTATGCAAAAGCTGCACATCATCCTGCATACTTCGCTTTCTGGCGTGTTTAACCAGGCCATGGTCAAGAAGGTGGGCGCAGATGATTTTCTCGCCAAGTTTCGCCCGGATGACCTGGCTGCACGGGTAGCTGACCGCATCAATCTAGCGGCAGGGGACTGAGGGCCTGGCCCTCAGTGAAACATATGTTCGTCGAGGCCTCGCGAGTGTCTACAGGTAATTTGGATTTCGAGCAGTTCCGGACTTTCCTGGAAAAAGCCTGCGGCATCCTGCTTGGCAGCAATAAGCAGTATCTGGTTTCCAGCCGGCTCAATAAGCTGATGGAACAGAACAGCATCAAAACCCTGGGCGAGCTGGTGCAGCGCATGCAAAGCCAGCCGCGTAGTGGGCTGCGCGAGCAGGTGGTTGATGCCATGACCACCAACGAGACGCTGTGGTTTCGCGATACCTACCCCTTTGAAGTACTGAAAAACCGGGTGCTGCCCGAGATGATCAAGGCCAGCCCAGGGCAGCGCTTGCGCATCTGGTCGGCGGCCTGCTCTTCGGGGCAGGAGCCCTATTCGCTGTCGATGACCATCGATGAGTTTGAAAAAACCAACCTGGGTCAGCTCAAGAGCGGTGTGCAGATTGTTGCCACTGACCTGTCGCCGTCCATGTTGCTCAACTGCAAGTCGGGTGAATACGACAGCCTGGCGATGGGCCGTGGTTTGTCCCAGGAGCGGCTGCAGCGTTATTTCGATCCTAAGGGGCCGGGACGTTGGGTGGTCAAGCCGGCTATCCGCAGCCGTATTGAATTTCGTCCACTGAACCTGTTGGACAGTTATGCCAGCCTGGGCAAGTTCGATGTGGTGTTCTGCCGTAACGTGCTGATCTACTTCTCTGCCGAAGTGAAGAAAGACATCCTGACGCGCATTCACGCGATGTTGAAACCGGGTGGATATCTGTTCCTTGGGGCTTCCGAAGCGCTCAATGGGTTGCCGAACCATTATCAGATGGTGCAGTGCAGCCCGGGGATCATCTACAAAGCGAAGTAGCCTGTGTGCTTGTAAATCAAAACGGGAGGCCTTGGCCTCCCGTTTTTATTGGCCTGCGTTAGTGTGTTGCCGTGATTGTTTGTTCACTGCCTGTCACGTGGCACAGGCTGTGGGTGCCAGGTTGCAGGTAAGGCTGCAGGATCGGCGCCATGCCCTTGAGCACCTGCACTGGCAGCGCTGAGGTAAAGCGGAAGTTTTCCGCTGCGCGCCCGGGAACGAAGGCGGTGAGGGTGCCGTAGTGGTTGTCTCCCAGGTAGAAGACGAAGGTGGCGGTACGGTTCATGGCGCGCGAGCTGAGTACGCGGCCACCTGCCCCTACCGTTTCAATACGATTGTCCCCTGTGCCGGTTTTGCCACCAACCTTGAGTGGTTGATCATCGGCCAGGCTGAAGCTGCCAAGCAGCCGGCGTGCTGTGCCGGCCTCGACGACATCGGCCAGGGCGTTGCGCAGTGCGGCGGCCACTTCCGGCGCCATGACCCGTTTGCCTTCCTTGTGGTCGCGCACCACCTGGGTGTCGTAGGGCGTGTCCGCGGCGAAATGCAGGCTGTCGATACGGGCCGTGGTTTGCCGGATACCGTCGTTCTGAATGATCCCCATCAACTCAGCCAGGGCTGCCGGGCGATCGCCTGAGCTGCCAATTGCCGTGGCCAGTGAAGGCACCAAGTGGGCGAAAGGGTAGCCCAGGTTCTGCCAGCGCCGGTGAATGTCGAGGAAGGCCTCAACCTCCAGCATGATGCGGATGCGGCTGTCACGGGCACTCTTGTGTCGGCTGCGGAACAACCAGCCGTAGACCTCCTGGCGTTCACCCTGACTGGCGGCGACGGCATCGTTGAAGCGCGCCTGCGGATGTTCGATCAGATAACCCAGCAGCCACAGTTCCAGTGGGTGAACGCGGGCGATATAGCCTTGATCAGGCAAGCTATAGGCACCCGGGCCATAGCTTCTGTACAGCTCGTTGATTCGCTTGTCGCTGAGTTTTTCCTGCGGCAGATATTTGCGCAGAAAGGCAGCAAAACTCGCTTCGTCGGCAGTGGGTTGTAGATAGCGATGCACGGCGGCGAGGCGTACCGAGGTATGGCGCAGGCCATTGAGAAAGGTATCCAGGCGCTGTTGTTCCGGTTGGCCCTGGTATTTGCGCCAGAAACGCAGCAAGAAGGTGGTGCCCTCGCGGTCGGCGAAGTCGCGCAGGTAAGCCTGGCGGCGCGGGTCCTTGTCGTCCTTGAGCAACTCGGCGCTGTTGTTCGGGCCTTGATAGGTGGTGTAACGCACCAGATCACGCATCAGGCGGATAAACGGCAGGTTCAGCGACTCACGCAGGGCCTCGCGCATGCTGGCGATGCGTTGATTGTCTTCACGGCGGAAGTTGTTAAAGGTGTGGATGCCGCCGCCAGTGAAGAAGCGCTCACCGGGACTGGCTGAATATTTGCGCTCCAAGGCGGCGTCCAGCATGGTGCTCAGGCTGACGTCGGGGTTGTGTTGCAGGTAGTCGACGGCCCAGCGGGTCAGGTTGTCCTGAGCGGTCACCGCGCGTAGTTCGCTGACGCTCTGCCCTGCATGGCGCTGGTGCAGTTCGGCGATGATTTCCAGGTAGGTGGCCAGCACCCGTAGCTTGGCCGTGGAGCCCAGTTCCAGCTTGCTGCCTTCGTTGATGTCGAATGGTTGGTCGGTGCTGTCGGTCTGCACCCTTACCACGCTGCCATTCTGCGTGCGTTCGAACAGGGTGAAGCTGTAGCGCACATCGGCGGTCTTTTCTGGCGACAGCAGGCGCTCGCCAAACAGCCCGATCTGCCCGGCAAAGGTGGGCTCAGCCAGCTGTTGCAGGTACTGGCTGATGGCCTGTTGCAGGTCGTTGTTGAGGGTGCTGGTGGCGCTCAGATCAAGGCGATCGAGGTCGTACAGCGGCATGTTGAGCATGGCTGACAGTCGTGCCCGCGAAACGCTGATGCCCTTGTTACTGTCCACCGGCTGCAGGTTCGGCTCCAGGGCCCAGTCGCGGTAGCTGAGTGTCTGCTGGAGGGCGGCGTCGCGCAGGGCGGTGTCGATCAGACCACCGCCCGCCAGCAGGCGAATATGGCTGTCGGTCAGACTGGCCAGGTCGTTGCGGCCCTGGGCCAGATAGTAGGACGGGCGGCGTTGGGCAATCATCAGGGCCAGGACCTGGCGCAGGGCCAGGCCACGCTCGGCCAGGCTAGCTTGTGGCGAACGCGCAGGGTCGAGCAGCTGGTTGACCTGGGCGAAGTCTGCGCCGAACCAGATACGCAGGCCATCGGCCAGGCCATGCACCTCTCCATGTCCGGGGGCTGCGGAGAGTGGCACGCTGTTGAGGTAATCGCGCACGATGTTTTCTCGCGCGGCCATGGTCTGCGGGCCGCTCTGGTAGGCGCGTACGCTGGCCGAGAGCATCTGCCGCAGCTTTTCTGTGGCTGACAGGGTCAGACCATCCGGTGAATGGCGGTATTTCTCCAGCTGAGTGGCCAGGGTGCTGCCCCCCGCCGATTGATCCTGCATGTCGAGCAATTTGCCGACCTGGGAGAGGGCGGCCATTACAAACCGTGGCCAGTCCACTGCTGGGTTGGCCGTGGGCTGTTGCGGGTCAAGCAGGTGGCGGTTTTCGATAAACAGCAGGCTGCTTGCGACCAAGGGGGGGATCGCGCTGAAGCTTGGGTAACGCTGCTGCGGATAGCGAAATTCATAGAACGGCGTGCCGCGGCAATCACTGATGCTCAGGCCGCTCTGGATTTTCTCCGGATAGGGGATAAACAGACCACGCTGGGCATAGTCGAGCAAGGCGGGGGAGAACTGCGCCTGCTGCTGCACGATAAAGTTGCGTTGATTGAGGCGTTCGAGCATCAGCGGCAGGTAGGTGTAGCCCTGACGTTTGTCGAAGGGGCCTTCCTTGGGGTAAATGATGGCACTGCTGGGGCCGGGCTCGACCCGGTAGCTGAGGGTTTGTGCGTAGCGGCTGAGTTCTTGCGCCTGGTAGCGCGAGGTGCGCAGTTCTTCGGCGAGCAGCAGGCCGGCGACGATGCACAGGGCCAGAAGCAGCAACCAGAAAAGGATTTTCAGCGTGCTGCGGCGTTTACGCGGTGCCGGCCGCTGCTGGCTGGCGGGAAGTGGGGTGATGCTGGGTTGCCATGATGCGCCCATATTCATTTAGCCTGATGTACTCATCCATAGGTTTGACAGGTTGCTGAATAACATCAGCGGGCTTGTGCACTGAGCTCCGCTCAGTTGGCCACTGCATGCAGTTTAGCCGCTGCCTTGCCGCTCAGGCAGGGATGCGTTTGGCAGACGTGAGATTTTCCCGGTATCTGTCCAGCGTATGAATAAGTGATCAGTGGCAATGCGCGCGGAGACGAACAGGTGCAGGATTAGCAGCGGCTGCAGCTGTGCAGGCCGGTGGGCATTACGGACGATTGAACAGGCGGCGAGAGAGCTATGCAGCGCGACCATCGGGAGCAACTCAACCTTAGCTGGCAGGCCAATGCCGATGCCTGGACCGCCGCCGTACGTGAACAGCGCATCGAGAGTCGGCGGCTGGTCACCGATGCCGCTATCGTCCAGGCGCTTTTGGCTCTGGCGCCGCAACGCGTGCTGGATCTGGGCTGTGGCGAGGGCTGGCTGTGCCGTGGGTTGGTCGAGCATGGCATCGAGGCGGTTGGTGTGGATGCTTCCGCGCCGCTGATTGCCGTGGCGCAGCAGGCTGCGGCGGGTACGTCGCAGTACCGCGTGTGTGGTTATGCCGAGCTGGAAAGCCAGGCCGAGTTGCTGGGCCGTTTCGATACGCTGGTATGCAACTTTGCCCTGCTGGAAGAACCCCTGGCGCCGACGCTGAATGCCTTGCATGGTTTGCTGGCGGAGGGCGGCCGACTGCTGATCCAGACGTTGCATCCCTGGCGGGCCTGCAACGACGCGAGCTATCGCGACGGTTGGCGGGTGGAAACCTTTGCCGGCTTCGGTGAGGGTTTTGCTCAGCCGATGCCCTGGTTCTTCCGCACGCTGGAGTCCTGGCTGGCGTTATTCAGTGAAACCGGCTGGCGTTTGCAGTGGCTGCAGGAGCCGTTGCACCCGGAGAGTGAGCAGCCGGTGTCACTGTTGATGCTGCTCAGTTCCGAGCGCAACTGAAGCTGAATCAGACGCGACGCTGGCGGTCCTCGGCATAGCGGCGCATCACCCACTGACCGGCCGGGTGGGCGTGCAGCTCATCGAGGAAGGCCTGGGTCCTGGCATCGTGCCCGACAATGCCTTCCCATGGTGTGCCGGCGGGGGTGAACAGCGGGGCGAACAGCGCGGCGGCGCTGATGTCGGCCAGGGTCAGTTGTTCGCCGACCAGGTAGCGTGATGGATCGCCGTGGATACGCGACTCGATCAGTGCCAGACCTTCAAGCAGTTCAGCCTGGGATTTCGCCACACGCGGCGGCGTTACCCCGTACAGGCGCTGTACGCCATTGATCAGCACCGGTTTCATCAGGTCGCGCAAACCCAGCAGCGGGCGGTAGACCTTGAGCATGGCGTGCATCACCGAATCCCATTGCTTGATCTGGCCATACAACCAGCGGCGCACATGCACGCCCATGTGGTCGAAATGCGCTTCCAGCTCCAGCACCTCGGCCCGTTGCGCGGCATCGGCAGGCAGTAACGGGCGCTCGGGATAGTGTTGTTCCAGGTACAGGGCGATCTCGGTGGAGTCACCGATCGTCTTGTCGCCGTCCTTGAGGATCGGCAGGGTGACGATATTGGCCAGGCGCTTGCTTTTCAGCCGATGCAGGCCGGGGAAGAGGTTGTCGACCTGAAAGTCGAGGCCCTTGTGATCCAGGTGCCAGCGGGTTTTCTCGCAGTAGTGGGAAATCGGGAACTGATAAAGCGTGCGCATGGTGGGCCCTCGACAATAATGCGCCGAGTGTACGGGCTGTTTGACCGACTACCCAGTCGCAATCGGCAGTCCAGGCTTTCGTTGGGGGCACCATTGCCCAGGCCATTGCTGGCCTGGGCGAACAGCTCAGGGCGTACGTTGCAGTTCAACCTTACCGGTGGCACTGGCCAGTAGGTGCTCCGGCAAGTCGAGCAGGTCGTCGTCGAAGGTTTCCAGCGGCGGCGGGCGACGTTCGAAGCGCGAGCCAAGCACCAGCAGGCACGGCGTCAACAGCAGGGTCAACACGGTGGCAAAGGTCAGGCCACCGGCAATCGCGCTGGACAGCTGGGTCCACCATTGGGTCGACGGCGCACCCAAGCCGAGGCTTGGGGTGAGCAGATCGACGTTGACCCCGATTACCATCGGCACCAGCCCGAGCACCGTGGTCACGGCGGTGAGCAGCACCGGGCGCAGGCGCAGGCTGCCGGTTTCCAGCGCCGCCTCACGCGGCTCCAGGCCCTGGCGGCGCAGCTGGTTGTAGGTGTCGATGAGGATGATGTTGTTGTTCACCACAATGCCCGCCAGGGCGATCAGGCCCATGCCGACCATGACGATGCCGAACGACTGGCCGTTGACCAGCAGGCCCATCAGCACTCCCGCAGTGGACAGCACGATGGCCGAGAGCACTAGTAGCGACTGATAGATACTGTTGAACTGGGTCACCAGGATGATAAACATCAGGAAGATCGCCACCACAAAGGCCGTACCGAGGAAGGTTGCCGCTTCACGCTGGTCGGCGTCCTCGCCGGCGAACTTCACCTGCACATCAACGGGCACCTCACCCATGGCCTTGCGCAGGGCTTGCAGGCGTTCGTCCAGGCGTGCGCCTTCGGCGATGTCGGCTTGCAGGGTGATGGTGCGGTTGCCGTCGACCCGGCGCAGGGTGCCGACTTTGGGCGCCTGTTGCAGCGAGACGAAGTTGCTCAGCGGGATCTGCCCGGCCGGGGTGTTCAGGGTCAGCCGGCCAAGCTGGTCGAGGGAGCGCCAGTTGGCTGGCAGGCGCACGCGGATATCCACTTCATCGGTGGCGTCTTCCGGGCGGTAGGTGGCCAGTTTCAGACCGTTGGTGACCATCTGCACGGCATTGCCCACGCTCAGCACATCCGCGCCGAAACGCGCAGCTGCTTCGCGGTCGACCTTGATCCGCCATTCGATGCCCGGCAGGGCGCGATCATCCTCGATATCCTTGAACCCGCCCAGACGCTGCATGTTGCCGCGTACCTGTTCGATCAGCTGATCGGCCTTGGTCGGGTCCAGCGAGCTGATCTGCAATTTCACCGGCTTGCCGCTGCTCGGGCCTTCCTCCTGCTTGCGAAACTCCAGAACGATGCCTGGAATATCGGCGGTGCGCGCGCTCATGTCGGCGAGAATCTTGCCGGCTGAACGCCGCTCATGCCATTCGACGAACTGGAACTGCAGGGTGCCGATCACGTCCGCACCGAGCTGGCCATCCGGTTGCGCCAGGGAACGGGCGTACAGGGCCTTGACCTCGCTCATGCCGAGCAGGCGTTTCTCCACCTGTTGCAGCAGGGCGTCTTTTTCCTGCACCGACAGATCGCCCCGGGCGCGCAACCAGATCTGCGCGTTCTCCGGCTCGACTTCGGGGAAGAACTCCACGCCATGGTTGAAACGGCCATAGGCGGTGTAGATCAGCGCAATCAGCGCAAGCATGCCCAGCAAGGTCAGACCAGGGCGTTTCAGCAAGGTAGCGAGCAGGCGGCGATAGCCAACGGCGCCACGGCCAGGCTGGGTGGCTTGCGGCAGCGGTTGGCCGCCAGTGACCGCGCCGAGTACCGGCAGAAACACCAGGGCCATGGCCAGCGAAGCGAGCAGGCAGACGATCACCGTGGCCGGCAGGTATTTCATAAACTGGCCGACCACACCCGGCCAGAACAACAGCGGCAGAAACACCACCAGGGTGGTGGCGGTGGAGGCGATTACCGGCCAGGCCATCCGCGTGGCGGCATTGGCCCAGGCCTGGCGCGGCGTTTGTCCTTGATGCAGATAACGGTCGGCCAGCTCGGAGACGACGATGGCGCCGTCCACCAGCATGCCGGCGACCAGAATCAGGCTGAACAGCACGACGATATTCAGGGTGAAACCAAGCATCCAGATCAACAGGATGCCGGTCAGAAAAGCCCCCGGAATGGTCAGCCCGACTAATAGCGCCGAGCGCATGCCCATGCTCGCCACCACCAGAATCAGCACCAGCACGATGGCGGTCATCACGTTGTTGAGCAGGTCGCTGAGCATGCTCTGCACCTGCTGCGACTGATCCATGATGTAGCTGACCTTGAGGCCTTCGGGCAGCAGCGGCTGGGCTTTGACCATCAGCGCCTTGACCTGCTCGATGGTGTCGATGATGTTGGCGCCGCTGCGCTTGGACACCTCCAGCACCACCGCTGGCTGGCCATTGATCCGTGCGTAACCGGTGGGGTCCTTGAAGGTGCGGTGAATGGTGGCAACGTCGCCGAAGGTCACCACACTGTCGCCGACCACCTTGATCGGCATGGACAGCACGTCTTCGAGGTTTTCGATCACCCCGGGCACTTTCATGCTCATGCGCCCGGCACCGGTGTCCAGGCTGCCGGCCGCGACCAGGCGGTTGTTGCGGCTGACCAGGTTGAACAGCTCGTTGTAATCAATGCCGTAGCTGTCGAGCACCTGTGGGTCTACGACGATTTCCAGCAGGTCTTCGCGGTCGCCGCCGATTTCCACCGAGAGCACCTCGGCGATGCCTTCGACGTTTTCCTTCAAGCGACGGGCGATATACACCAGTTCGGTTTCGGCTATCGGCCCGGACAGGCCAATCGACAACACCGGAAACAGCGCCACGTTGACTTCATTGACCGTGGGCTCCTCGGCTTCTTCCGGCAGCTTGCTGCGGGCGGTATCGACCTTCTCACGCACATCGGCGAGGGCCAGTTTGGCGTTGAAGCCAGCATCGAACTCCATGGTTACCGAGGCATGGCCTTCGCTGGCCATGGAACGCATTTCCTTGACTCCTTCGAGGCTGCGCAGCTCCTGCTCCAGGGGCCGTACCAGCAGGCGTTCGGCGTCTTCCGGGCTGATACCTTCGAGGGTTACCGAGACATAGATGATCGGGATGCTGACATCCGGGTTGGCTTCCTTGGGGATGGCGAAATACGCCGTCAGGCCGCCCAGCATAAGAAATAGCAGCACCAGCAGGCTGGTGCGGCTGCGATCCAGCGCCGCAGCGATCAGGCCGTGCATATCAGCTACCCCCTTTGGCCAGCTGGCTGATCACCTGTTGCCCCGGCTCGACAAAGCCCTGGCCGAGGGTGATCAAAGCCACCTTGTTGGGCAGGCCGCTGACCCAGGCGCCCTGGTTGTCGACGCTGATCAATTGCACCGGAGTGAACTCTACCTGTTGCTGTTCATTCACCCACTTGACGCCATGCCGACCGGCTTTATCCAGGCTCAGCAGGGCAGGCGACAGGCGATGAGCCAGGGCTTCACCGGTCTGTACATGCAGGGTCGCGCTGGCACCCGCCAGGCGCAGGGCCTGCGGGTTATCGACCTTGACCTCGATGCGGAAGCTGCGTGAGCCAGGGTCGGCGGCCGCGGCGATAAAGTGCAGCTCGCCCTGCAATTCGCGGCCGTCGAGCAGTTCAACCTTCACCGGCTGACCTAGCTTGAGCTGGGTGACTTCCTGCTGGGCGATCTGCGCGCTAACCTTGAGCTGGCTGATGTCCACCAGGGTCAGCAGGCTTTGCCCGGGCTGGACGAAATCGCCCAGTTCAACCATGCGCTGGTCATACACCCCGGCAAACGGCGCGCTGATCCGTGTGTTGCGCAGCTGCAGGCGAGCGCTGTCGAGCTCGGCGCGCGCCTTGGCCAGTTCGCTTTCCAGGCGCAGCAGCTCGTTGGCTGAGATCAGGCTGCGTTCGCGCAGGCGTTTGGCTGCACTCACGTCGCTCTCGCGCTGACGCACGTCGGCCTCGCTGCGCGCCACCTGGGCTGGGCGGTCATCGGCTGACAGGCTCAGCAGCAGTTGCTCGGCGGCCACGCGGTTGCCCTTGTCCTGATCCAGGCGCGTTACCGTACCGCTGACCTGCGAGCGCAACTCGACCCGGCGCCAGGCTTCAATCTGCCCTTGCACCACGTGCTGGCGCTGCATTGGGCTGGCTTCCAGCCACTGCACTTCAACCTTGGTTAGACCCTTTTCTTCCGCAGGCGCATCGGCGCTGGCAGTTTCCTGGGCCTTGAACAGCGAGCCGCTGAACAGCCAGAGCAGGAGCAGCAGGCTGATGGCGACGGCGATCAACCAGGGGCGTTTGGACAGCTGACTGAACATGGTGGTTACTCGTGGCGATGGGGTTGAGCAAGTAAGTCGGCGGCCTGAGTGCGCAGGCCGGCAATGATGAAATCGGTGACGCGGGCGAAGTACTCATCCAGGGCAATCGGTTCGGCCCAGTGAGCGAAGCCGCCGGAGGCGATACGCGCCATCACCCCGTTGACGCAGGCTTCCACGCCCCACAGCAGGTTCTGGCATTCGGCCTGGCTCAGCGCCTGGTTGTTCAGGGCCACACTGAGCATGTCGCTGAAGAACAGCTGGAATTCGCGTTCTATATCGAGGAACTGCTGGCGGTACGGGGTTTCCAGGCGCTCCTGAAACTCCGGGCGGTCGCAGTGCAGGCACAGCTGCGCCTGGATCGGGTTGCTCAGCATCTGCTCGAAGGCGCGACGAATGACCCGGCGCATGGCGTCCTGCGGCGGGCTGGCGGCATGCAGCTGGCGCAGTTCCAGCAGGTTGGCGCTGCTCAGATCAAGCACCAGGCGCGCATACAGTGCTTCCTTGCTGGGGAAGTGCTTGTACACCGTGCCTTTGCCGATGCCAGCGGCAAGCGCCACTTCGGCAATGGTCACGCGGTCCCAGGGCTGCTCGGCAAACAGCTGACGGGCCGCGTCGAGGAGGGCGTTCTCGCGTTGTTCGAAGAGTTGATCTTGGTAGCGCATGGGCATTAATCGAAGGCTGTGACCGGCGGTCATGCTATGACTGTTGGTCACGCTTGGGCAAGTCGGCAGTTGTAACAGGCTTTGCCGTGGCTTGATGGGGTTGGGTTTCAGGGATGGGGCGGGGTGCTGAACGATTGCCAGAGTTGCGCATGACGGCCGCTGTTTTGCAGCTCGCGCAGGCCCTGATCGAAGAGTTGTTGCAGGCGTTCGCTCTCGGGCAGTGGGCGGGAGAAGATCAGGTGGTAGTCCCAGGTCTCATAGGTTTGTGTGGTGGTCAGGCGGGCGCGCTCCTTGGCGCTGAGCTGATTGAGCACATAGCTGCCTGAGCCTTTGACGATATCCACCGCATCGATACGCCCGGCGGCCAGCTTGCGCAGGTTGATCAGCTCATCTCCGCTGGCTTCGTACTGCACCCAGCCGCGCTGCTCGGCTTGTTCCAGCACAGGCTGTTTCGCCGAACCCAGCGGAATGCCGATGCGCAGGCCTTTTAGTTGCTCGGCTGCGGCGAGGCTGCCATCCCAGTCAATCGGCCTGTCGCGGCGGTAGAACAGCACCACTTCATCGCGGTACACCACGGCGGAAAACAGGCAGTCGGCCTCGCGCTCCGGCGTGCGGCCCCAGATGGCCGAAGCTTGCCAGCGACCTTGCTTGACCTCCGTGTAGGCGCGCTTCCAGGGGAAAAAGCCGTATTCCACGCTGACGCCCTGGGTGGCAAAGGCTTCGCTGATCAACTGCGGCACCACGCCATAGTGCGGCAGCGCCGCACCGATAAAGGGCGGCCATTCGCCGATGGCAATGCGGATTTTTTCCTGGCTATGCAGTGGCTGGCAGAGGCCAGCCCAGAGCAGCAAAACGGAAAGCAAACAACGCATGCAATGCTCGATATTCAGCTCGCGGGTTATTCGAGTCTAGCCGCGCGCCACACTGACGCCTTCCAGATTGGCGAAGGAGGTGTCCTTGGCGGTCAGCAGAAAGTCGCGCATAAACGGCGCATCCAGCATATCGGTGCGGATGCCGGCGTACAGGGTAGCGAACAGGCCCTTGTCGCCCAGGCGTTTGGCGGTCACGTAGCCGCGCGAGCTGTACTCGTGCAGCGCCCAGTTGGGCAGGCCGCACACGCCACGGCCGCTGGCCACCAGTTGCATCATCATCACCGTCAGCTCAGAGGTGCGCACCTGGGCTGGCTCGACATCCGCCGGTTCGAGAAAACGGGTGAAGATATCCAGGCGATCGCGCTCCACCGGGTAGGTGATCAGGGTTTCCGTGGCCAGGTCCTGCGGCTTGATGCACGGTTTGCTCGCCAGCGGATGCTGGTTGGCTACCGCCAGCATGGCTTCGTAGGTAAACAGCGGCACATAGGTGATACCGGCCAGTTCCAATGGGTCGCTGGTCACCACCAGATCCAGATCACCGCGCGCCAGCGCAGGCAACGGGGCGAAGGAGAAGCCCGAGGCCAGGTCCAGCTCCACTTCCGGCCAGGCATCGCGGAACTGGTCGATGGTCGGCATCAGCCACTGGAAGCAGCTGTGGCACTCGATGGCCATATGCAGGCGCCCGGCAGTGCCGCCAGCCAGGCGCGCCAGGTCACGCTCGGCACTGCGTAGCAGCGGCAATACCGTGTCGGACAGCTGCAACAGGCGCAGGCCGGCGCTGGTGAAGCGCACCGGCTTGGTTTTGCGCACGAACAGCGGCATGCCCAGGCGCTCTTCCAGCTCCTTGAACTGATGCGACAGCGCCGATTGCGTCAGGTGCAGGCGCTCGGCGGCGTCCACCAGGCTTTCACTTTCGCGCAGGGCGTGCAGGGTTTTCAGGTGGCGCAATTCGAGCATGGCGGGCCTCAGGTGTCTCGCAGATCTGCTGTGTGTAGGAGCGGGCCATGCCCGCGATCAGGTTTGTTGGAAGCATCGCGAGCAAGCTCGCTCCTACAGGTAGTTGGCTTAGCAGAACATGAGTAAAACTATAGATCAAGGCGAATAGATTGAGTTTGTCTCACGTAGACGGCTTGTCGAGAATGGCGCCATCTTATTGATCTGTTGGAGCGTTTTGACATGGCCTTGTCTCATTCCCTGGGTTTCCCCCGTATCAGTCGTGACCGTGAACTGAAAAAAGCCTTGGAGGCCCATTGGAAGGGCGAACTGGACGAAACCGGCCTGCAAGCAGTGGGCCGCGAACTGCGTGCTGCTCACTGGCAATTGCAGAAGGATGCGGGCATCGACCTGCTGCCGGTTGGCGACTTCGCCTGGTATGACCAGGTGCTGACTCACTCGCTGACCTTCGGCGTGATCCCTGAGCGCTTCCGCCCGCATACCGGCAAGCCGACCCTGGATACCCTGTTTGGCATGGCCCGTGGCGTCAGCAACAGTTGTTGTGGCGGGGCTCACGCCCAGGAGATGACCAAGTGGTTCGACACCAACTACCACTACCTGGTCCCTGAATTTACCGCCGATCAGCAGTTCCAGCTGAGCTGGGAACAACTGTTCGAGGAAGTCGAAGAAGCCCACGCTCTGGGCCATCGGGTCAAACCGGTACTGATCGGCCCGCTGACCTACCTGTGGCTGGGCAAGGCCAAGGGCAGCGAGTTTGATCGTCTCGACCTGCTGGAGCGGCTGCTGCCGGTCTACGGCGAAATCCTCCAGCGCCTGGCCGCTCAGGGCGTGGAATGGGTGCAGATTGATGAGCCGATTCTGGTGCTGGACCTGCCGCAAGCCTGGAAGAATGCCTTCGAGCGTGCCTACAACCTGCTGCAGCGAGAGCCGGGCAAGAAACTCATCGCCACCTATTTTGCCGGCCTGGAGGACAACCTCGGCCTGGCCGCCAGCCTGCCGGTGGATGGCCTGCATATCGACCTGGTGCGTGCCCCCGAGCAGTTCCCCACCATTCTCGACCGCTTGCCGGCGTACAAGGTGTTGTCGCTGGGTGTGGTCAACGGCCGCAACGTCTGGCGCACCGACCTGCAGCAAGCCCTGACGGTTCTGCAGCAGGCTCAGGAACGTTTGGGCGAGCGTCTGTGGGTGGCGCCAAGCTGCTCGCTGTTGCACAGCCCGGTCGACCTGAGCCGTGAGGACAAGCTGGATGATGAGCTGAAAAGCTGGCTGGCCTTTGCCGTGCAGAAGTGCGAGGAGGTCGCATTGCTGACCACCGCCCTGAATGCCCCGCAGGATGCTCAGGTGCAGACCGCACTGGCGCAAAGCCGCGCCGTGCAGGCCAGCCGAGCGCAGTCACCACGTATCCACAAACCAGCGGTGCAGGCGCGTTTGGCAGCCATTACCGCTGCCGACAGCCAGCGCCAGTCGCCATTTGCCACGCGCATCGAACAGCAGCGTACTCGCCTGCAGTTGCCGATTTTGCCGACCACCACCATCGGCTCGTTTCCGCAGACTGCTGCCATCCGTCTGGCGCGTCAGGCGTTCAAGGCTGGCAAGCTGTCGGCGGGGGATTACACCGAGGCCATGCACAGCGAAATCCGTCATGCCGTCGAGGTGCAGGAAAACCTCGGCCTGGATGTGCTGGTGCACGGTGAGGCTGAGCGCAACGATATGGTCGAGTACTTCGCCGAGCAGCTCGACGGCTATGCCTTTACCCGCTTTGGCTGGGTGCAGAGTTACGGCTCGCGCTGCGTCAAGCCGGCGGTGATCTACGGCGATCTGAGTCGGCCCAAGGCCATGACCGTGAGTTGGATCGGATATGCGCAAACCCTCACCCGCAAGGTGATGAAGGGCATGCTGACCGGTCCGGTGACCATGCTGATGTGGTCCTTCCCGCGTGACGATATTTCCCGTGAGCAGCAGGCGCGCCAGCTGGCGCTGGCCATTCGTGACGAGGTGGTGGACCTGGAAACGGCCGGGATCAAGATCATCCAGATCGACGAAGCCGCCTTCCGTGAAGGTTTGCCGCTGCGTCAGGCGCAGTGGCAGGGCTACCTGAACTGGGCCACCGAAGCCTTCCGCCTGTGCGCCTCGGGTGTGCGTGACGAAACGCAGATCCACACCCACATGTGCTACAGCGAGTTCAACGATGTGATCGAGTCCATCGCCGCCATGGATGCCGATGTGATCACCATCGAAACCTCGCGTTCGGACATGGAGCTGCTGGAAGCCTTCGAGCGCTTCGACTACCCCAACGACATTGGTCCCGGCGTATATGACATCCACTCGCCACGGGTGCCGGACAGCCGGGAGATGGTCAACCTGCTGCGCAAGGCTGCGCAGCGTATTCCGCTCGAGCGGCTGTGGGTCAACCCGGATTGCGGCCTGAAAACCCGCGCCTGGCCGGAGACCGAAGCGGCGTTGATCAATATGGTGGCGGCGGCTCGTCAGCTGCGTAGCGAACTGGCCTGATCAGCGTGCTGTGCGGCTAAAGCCCCTGCCATGGCCCTGATCGGCTGTGGTGGGGGCTTGGTTTTTCTGGCTGCAAAAATACCGCTCGTCTCCCTTCATCAAACTGTCACGCTTGTGTGGCAGCGCGCTCGTACAAACATCATCACACTCGCGTCTTAATGGGGGGCTGCGTTCTGCTGTCCCATGGCCGGGTGATGCCATGCGTAATTTGATTCTTCTCGTCGCACTGTTGTGCGGTCTGCCGGCTTTTGCCGCACAACCTTGCAGTGTTCAGGTGCCAACGCTGACCGCCGAGGTCGCAGACGTGCGCCTGGCTTACCAGAGTATCGGGCGTGACACGGACCCGGCGTTGCTGCTGGTGATGGGCCTGGGTGGCCAGTTGATCCACTGGCCAGATGAGGTGGTCGAACGCCTGTGTCAGCAGGGTTTTCGGGTGATCCGCTTCGACAACCGCGATGTCGGCTTGAGCAATTGGGTCGCTACGGCACCGGAAATCAACCTGACCTATGAAGCGCTACGTTATCGCCTGGGGTTGTCGGTAGCGGCGCCTTACGGCCTGCGTGACATGGCGCTGGACGCCCTGGGCCTGCTGGATGCCCTAGCGGTGGATCAGGTGCATGTGCTGGGCGCGAGTATGGGCGGCATGATCGCGCAGCACATGGCCGACCTTGCACCTGAGCGGGTGCAGAGCCTGACTTTGATCATGACCAGCTCCGGTGCTCAGGGGCTACCGGCCCCGAGCAGCGAACTGCTGAGCCTGCTGGCCAAGCGTGAAGCGCCCAACCGCACGGTGGCGCTGGAGCAGCAGGCCGATCTGCTGGCGGCGCTGGGCAGCCCGACAGTCAGTGATGATCGGCAGTTATTGTTGGAACAGGCGCAAATCGCCTACGACCGCGCTTTCAATCCGGAAGGCGTGCAACGCCAGCTGCTGGCCATTCTCGCCGAACCAAGCCGGGTTGAACTGCTCAACCGCTTGCAGGTACCAACCCTGGTGGTGCACGGCACGGCGGATCCGTTGTTGCCGGTGATGCACGGCGTGCATGTGGCGGCGCATATCAAAGGCAGTGAGTTACGCCTGATTCCAGGGCTGGCCCATCGCTTTCAGGATGCGTTCAAGGAACCGTTGCTGGCCGCAGTGCTGCCGCACCTGCAGGCCCATCGTGCGGATGGGCAGTGGGCGCGCCTGTAGTGATACGGCAGGCATTCAGTCGAGGCGTTTGCGCACGCGGGTCACGGCGAGACTGAGGGTCAGCAGGGTAAACAACAGCAACGCTGCCAGCGCCGGCCACAGCTCGCTCAGACTGGCCCCGCGCAACATGATGCCGCGCACCAGGCGCAGAAAGTGCGTTAACGGTAATAGCTCCGCCAGCCATTGAGCGAGCTTCGGCATGCCGGCAAACGGGAACATGAAGCCGGACAGCAATATCTGCGGCAGAAACGTGAAGAAGGCCATCTGCATGGCCTGAAACTGACTGCGGGCCAGGGTCGATACCAGCACTCCGAGCGCCAGGCTGGCGCAGATAAACACCAGTATCGCCACATACAACTCACCCAGTGAACCGCGCAGGGGAACGGCAAACAGCAGCTTGCCTAGGAGCAGCACCAGGCTGGCCTGCAGCAAGCCGATGGCGACAAATGGCAATACCTTGCCCAGGGTCAGCTCCCAGGGTGACATGGGCGTGGTGATGAGCATTTCCATGTTGCCGCGCTCACGTTCGCGCACCAGGGCAATGGCCGTGAACATCACCATGGTCATGGTCAGAATCACGCCGATCAGCCCCGGCACTGTATTGACTGGCGCAAGGCGTTGCGGGTTATACAGATTGAGCACTTCGATGCTGTTCACGTCACTGCGCGTGCGACCGGGAAGCGGGAAGGCTGCCAGCTGGCGCGCCGCCGATTGCACCACCTGATCGGAACCATCCACCACGATCTGTAGGGCGGGGCGGTCGGCCTGTTCCAGACGCCTCTCGAAATCCCTCGGCAGCACCAGCGCGAGATTGATCTTGCCTTGGCGCAGCAGTTCTTGCAGCTGCGCTGGAGAGCTTAATGAATAACGCAGGTTGAGCACCTGGCTGGCGCCCATTGCGGCCACCAGTTCGCGCGAGCGGGCGGTATTTGACTGATCCAGAACGGCGGCATCGAGGTTGCGCACATCCATGTTGATGGCATAACCGAAGAGCACCAACTGCAGGGTGGGGATGCCGATAATCATGGCAAAGGTCAGGCGGTCGCGACGCAGCTGGCGCAGTTCCTTGAGGACGATGGCAGCCAGGCGGCGCAGGTTCATGCTGGGTGACCTGCTGTAGGTCGGGTGGCGTGAAGAGGGCGCTGAGTGACACTGACAAACACGTCCTCAAGGTTCGCCGCTGCCGCTGTGATCCTGGCCGGGATACCGGCAGTCTTGAGGTGGGCAGCCAGCTGTTCGGCGGATTCGCCGGCAGTACTGGCCATCAGCACGCGCAGGGCGTTGCCAACCTGAGTCAGGGCCAGCACGCCAGGGAGTCTTTGCAGGGCTTGCTGCGCCAGGCGTGGCTGGTGGCATTCAACCAACAGGGGGTGACCGGGCAGGTTGGCCATCAGCTCGCCTGGGCTGCCATCGGCAACCAAGCGACCGCGGTCGAGAATGCCCAGGCGGGTGCAGCGCTCGGCTTCGTCCATGTAGTGAGTGGACACCAGCAGGGTGGTGCCGGCATCGGCCAGCTCGAACAGCGAGTCCCAGAACTCGCGGCGCGACTGCGGGTCGACCGCGCTGGTCGGTTCATCCAGTAGCAGCAGATCGGGTTTGTGCAGCACGGCCCCGGCCAGCGCCAAACGCTGTTTCTGCCCGCCGCTCAGGGTGCCGGCGAGTTGCTTACGTCGGTCGCCGAGCCAATAGCGCTGCAACAGTTCGTCGATCCGCTGGCGTGCCTGACGCCGATCAAGGCCCTGAATAGCGGCAAGGAACTCCAGGTTTTCGCTGATGCTCAGGTCCTCATACAACGAGAACTTTTGCGTCATATAGCCAATACGTCGTTTCAGTGCTTCGGCATCGCGGGGAATTTGGCTACCCAGTACCTCTATAAGGCCCGCGCTGGGCAGCAGCAGGCCACAGAGCATGCGAATGGTGGTGGATTTGCCGCAGCCATTCGGGCCGAGAAAACCGAAGACTTCGGCACGCCGCACGCTGAGGTTGAGCTGATCGACGGCCAGCAGCTCACCGAAGCGTTTGCTCAGGCCTTCAGCGCGAATGACCAGATCATTCCTCGGCATGGGCAATACGCTCGGCGTGCAGTGGCAATCCGGCGGGCAGCTGCCGCGCCGCATCGTCTTCGAGGACGGCTTCGGCGCGGTAGCTGAGGCGACTGGCATCATCACCGACCAGGGCATAGTAGGGGGTGAAGCTGGCCTCACTGGCAATGCTGCGGATGCGCGCGGTGAACGGTTCGGCGATGCCTTCGACCTGCACCCGTAGCCGATCGCCAATGGCCAGCCCGGCCCGTTGTGACGCCGGTATAAACAAGCGCGCATAGGGCGCTTGACCGCCCAGCAGGCTGACCAATGTCGCTCCGGCCGGCGGTTGGTCACCTGGTTTGAAGGGCAGGGCATCGACGCGACCGGCATGCGGAGCATGCAGGCTCAGGCGTTCAAGGTTGAGCTGCTGCTGTTGCAGTACCGCGCGGGCGGCGGCCAGTGCGGCGCTGGCCTGTTCCACTTGTTCCACACGGGCACCGGCAGTCAGTTCGGCCAATTGTGCGCGGGCGTTGTTCAGCTCGGCTCTGGCGCTGTCGCGGTTGGCGCGGGCCTGATCCAGTTCGGCATTAGCGGCCATGCCACGTCTTTGCAGGGCGGCGATGCGCTGAAAGCTGCGTTCGCTCTCGATCAGTTGTGCTTGGTTACGCGCCATCACGGCCTGGGCGGCTTCAATGTTTTCCAGGCGAGCACCGTTACTTAGCTCACGCCAGCGGGCGCTGGCCTGTTCGACCTCTGCCTGCGCCTGCGCTACACGGGCCTGTTGCCTGCGCGGGTCGAGCTCGAGCAGCAGACCCCCTGCCGCGACCTGATCCCCTTCGGCCACCAGCCAGCGCATAACCGGTTCAGAGGCTTCGGCCGGCAAGGCAATGCGATCCCATTCCAGGGTCCCCGGCAGGCTGTCGAGCGTTTGCGGGCCGCAACCTGAGCACAGCAGGGCAACTGCCAGTAGCAGGTGTCTAGCGTTCATAGGGGTTCTCCAGGCCGTGTTCGAGCAGGGCGATGGTGTGACGTGCCAAGGCGTCATCATCCAGCTCGGCAGCGGGGAAAAAGCCGCGCCAGATCGGTGCGGCCGCATAGGGGAATAGGGTCAGACCGATCAGCGAAACCACCAGCAAACGCGGGTCGAGGTCAGGGTTGAGGGCCCCGCGTTGCTGAGCCGCCGTGAAGCGCGCGGCAAGCATGTGCGGGAGCAGGGGCGCCAGGCGGCTCATCAGCAGATCACGTAAACCGCCGCCTTCGCACAGCACCTCGCGCACCCACAGGGGAGGGAGCCAGGGGTGCTGCGCGACGATTCCCCGCATGCCCTGGATAAATCCGCGGACAAGTTCGATGGGCTCATCGTCGGTCTGCCGCAAGCTTTGTCCCAGCCCCATCAGCAGTGGCAATACCCGCTCTTCAACCACGCTCGCGAGCAGTTCCTCCTTGTTGCCGAAGTAGTAATTCACCAACGCGGGGGTCACGCCAGCGGCACTGGCAATGGCACGCAGGCTGCTGTTGGCGATGCCCTGGTGGGAGAATGCGTGGAGTGCAGCATCCAGCAGGCGCTCACGCTGGGCGATGGGCTCGCCGGCTGGGCGGCCAGGCGTGCGGGGTGTGGTTGGCGAGAGAGGGCGGTCTGAGGTCGTCATAAATTGAATTTAAATTTAAATTTAATTAAATGACAAAAGCGATTTTGTAACGACCTTCGGGGTGTGGGGAGGGGGAAGCAAGCCCAGCGGACAACTCATGTGTCCGCTGGGCTAACGGGCTAGCGCGTGCCGAGGAAGTCGCGCTTGCCGATGCTGACACCGTTGTGGCGCAGGATGGCGTAGGCGGTGGTGTAGTGGAAATAGAAGTTCGGCATGACGTGATCGAGCAGGAAGGCCTGACCCAGGAACTGGGTTTCCTTGTCGCGGCGTTTGAGAATCACAGTGCGCGCTTCGCTGCCGTCGATCTGCGCAGCGCTCAGGCTGGCCAGGAAATCCAGGGTCTTGCTGATACGCGCCTGCAGCTCGGCAAAGCTGGTTTCGTCGTCGGCATGGCTCGGTGCGTCGACACCCGCCAGCAGGGCTGCGCCGGCCTTGGCGCCGTCACAGGCGATCTGCACCTGGCGGCTCAGTGGGAACATATCGGGTGCCAGGTGCGCATTGAGAAATACGCTCTGCTCGATCTTTTTCTCTTCGGCATGGGCAGCGGCAAGGCCGAGGATGGTCGACAGGTTGTTCAGCTGGCGGGTAAACACCGGGATGGATGCTTGGTACATGGACAGGGACATGGTTGTCTCCAGAAGCGCCGATGCGCAGTGCCTTGGGCGCGGATGAGTAGAGGGGCTGAGCACCGTCACAGCTGTTGCGGTGCTCGTGGGCTTACAGCTTAGAAGCGGATCAGGTTGTTGCGGCGCCGTTTCGCGCAGCCGATCCGCGGCAGGTTGTTAGCCGATGGTGATTGGCGGCAGCTGAGTCAGCTCAACGGTCTGTGCTTTGCGTGGGGCGAGAATTTCCGCTTCACCATCGACCACCAGCTCGTCGTTCTGGTTGAACACGCGGGTGGCTACGCGCACGCGGAACTTCGGCAGTTTTTCCAGGATTTCCAGGCGCACGGTGAGGGTGTCACCGAGTTTCACCGGTGCGGTGAAGCGCATGCTCTGGCCAATATAGATAGTGCCCGGGCCTGGCAGTTCGCAGGCCACGGCGGCGCTGATCAGTGCGCCGCTGAACATGCCGTGGGCGATACGCTCCTTGAACATGGTGGTGGCGGCATATTCAGCGTCGAGGTGCACCGGGTTGTGGTCGCCGGACACTTCGGCAAACAGCTGGATGTCGCGTTCAGTGACGGTTTTGCTGTAGCTGGCGGTCTGGCCGACTTCGAGGGCGTCGTAGGGCGTGTTGCTGCTCTGGGTCATGGATGACTCTCTTGGCTCTGTTGGTGGCACTGGCGCGGTTGGCTGAGAGCCTGTTGCAACCAGTCGATGATGTAGGCGGTGACTTCGTCGCGGTTGCTCTCGTTGAGCAGCTCATGGCGCGCGTCGGGGTAAAGTTTGACCTGTACGTGCTGATTGCCGGCGGCGCTTAAGGCGTTGCCCAGGTCTTGCTGACGGTGGCCATCGCTGACCGGGTCACAGGCACCGCCGATCACCAGCAGCGGCAGGCTGCTGTCGATCTGCGCCAGGTTTTCCAGTGGGGTGATCTGTTGCAGGCCGCCCAGCAGGTCAACCCACAGCTGGTTGCTGCAGCGGAAGCCGCACAGCGGATCGTTGATGTACTTGTCGACTTCCAGCGGGTCGCGGCTCAGCCAGTCGAAGGCCGTGCGATTCGGCTTGAAGGCCTTGTTGAACGAGCCAAATGACACGAACTCCAGCAGGGCGCTGCGTCCCAGTGGGCCCTGTCGCCAGCGTTCGAAGCGCGCCAGCAGTTGCCCAGCCCGATACAGCGCCACGGGTTGGTAGTTGGAACCAGAAAGAATCGCCCCTTGCAGGCTGCAGCTGTGCTGCATCAGGTAGGCCTGGCTGATGTAGCTGCCCATGCTGTGGCCGAGCAGGAAGATTGGCACTTGCGGATGAGTCTGGCGCATATGGTGGTTGAGGCTGGCCAGATCATTGACCACCAGTTCCCAGCCCTTGTTGTCGGCATAGTGGCCGAGCAGGCCGTGCTCGGCGGTTTTGCCGTGGCCGCGCTGATCATGCGCGTAGACCTCGAAACCCTGCGCCACCAGCGCTTCGGCCAGGCGTGCATAACGCCCGCTGTGTTCGGCCATGCCGTGCGCCACCATCAGCAACGCTTTTGGCGGCTGCTCGGCGTACCAGCGGTTGACGTAGAGGGGCGCTGCATCGGTGCTGTTAAGCCAGAACGCTTGGTGGAGCATGGCGAATCCCTTGAGCCTGCAGAAGCTGCGCATTGTGCACCCCGCGCGGCGCGGCGCAAAGTCCGTCGGGGATCAACGATTATGCTCGCGCAGTATCTGCATATATTCGCCGCTGCGGTGCAGGTCGCGCAGGCCCTGTTCAAACACGGCGCTCCAGTCCGTCTCGCCGGGTTTTGCCGGAACAAAGCCGACCAGTAACGGGATGCGCTCCAGCACATTGCCATGCCAGCTGAGCTTGCCGCGCAGTTGCTCATCGTTGGCGATCATATGGTTACCGACGATGCGTTCCAGCAGCACTATGTCGAAGCGTCGGGCATTGAGTTTGCGCAGGTTGCTGATGTCGTCCACGGCGTCTTCAAGCGTCAGACCGGCGTCGAGAATATGCTGCGGGTAACCGTAACCGCGCACGATGCCCAGGGTTTTGCCGCGCAGTTCCTGCAGCTGGTTGAACTGCAGCGGATAGCCGTCGCGGATAAACAATCCCAGCTCGCTGTAGAACAGCGGGCGCGAGGGTAGCAGGCCTTCTTCTTTCACTTCCTTGGGCCACAGCGCCAGGGCGCCCTGGTAGTTGCCGTTGCCCAACTCCACGCGCACTCGCGCCCAGGGCAGAAAGTCGATTTGCAGCGGATGGCCGCGCACGGCAAAGGCGCGGCGCGTCAGGGCGACGATGCTGCCGCCATTGGGTAGCTGTTCAGAGCTGTAAGGAGGGTATTCCAGGGTGGCCATACGCAGTTGTGGCTGGGCCTGCGCGAATTGCGCAAAGAGAAACAGCAGAGTTGCAGCGAATAGAACGATAGGCATGGAGAGCCGTCAGCGCAGGGTGCAGATTGGTTATAGGCGGCGCGGCAGGATAGTTCCACAGGGAGCGGCAAGATTCAGTGCGTCAATGACGCTGCCCGGCTATTTGCCTGTTTGGCGTTAGCTGTTAACGTCCAGCCAACTCCGCAGCGCGGATCAGACCATCTCAGGGCAAGAGGATAAAAATAATGCAGCCTGATTTCTGGAGCGACAAACGCCCGGCCGGCGTTCCCAATGATATCGACCTGGGGGCTTACAAGTCGGTGATCGAGGTGTTCGAGCGCTCGTGCAAGAAATTCGCCGACCGTCCGGCGTTCAGCAACCTGGGCGTGACTCTGACCTACGCCGAGCTGGATCGGCTCTCGGCAGCCTTTGCCGGTTACCTGCAAAAGCACACCGACCTGCAACCGGGTGATCGCATCGCCGTGCAGATGCCCAACGTGCTGCAGTACCCGATTGCCGTGTTCGGCGCCATGCGCGCCGGGCTGATTGTGGTCAACACCAACCCGCTGTACACCGCCCGCGAGATGCGCCATCAGTTCAAGGATGCCGGCGTGCGTGCGCTGGTGTACCTGAACATGTTCGGCAAGCTGGTGCAGGACGTGCTGCCGGATACCGAGATTGATTACCTGATCGAAGCCAAGATGGGTGACCTGCTGCCAAGCCTCAAGGGCTGGCTGGTCAACACCGTGGTGAAAAAGGTCAAGAAGATGGTGCCGGACTACCATCTGCCGCAGGCTATAGCCTTCAAGGGTGCACTCAAGCAGGGCCAGGGCCATGCGCTGAAACCGGTCAAGGTCGGCCAGGACGACATCGCCGTACTGCAATACACCGGAGGCACCACCGGCGTCGCCAAGGGCGCGATGCTCACCCACGGTAACCTGGTGGCCAACATGCTGCAGGTTGATGCCTGCCTGTCACAGCTGGGTGATGACGGCACTCCGCTGATGAAGCAGGGCCAGGAAATCATGATCGCGCCACTGCCGCTCTACCATATCTATGCCTTTACCGCGAACTGCATGTGCATGATGGTCAACGGCAACCACAATGTGCTGATCACCAACCCGCGCGACATCCCCGGCTTCGTCAAGGAACTGGGCAAGTGGCAGTTCTCCGCGCTGCTGGGCCTTAACACGCTGTTTGTCGCGCTGATGGACAACCCCGAGTTCAAGAACCTCGATTTCTCCAAGCTCAAGGTCACCAACTCCGGTGGCACCGCGCTAGTCAAGGCCACGGCCGAGCGCTGGCAGGCGATGACCGGTTGCACCGTGGTCGAAGGCTATGGCCTGACCGAAACCTCGCCAGTGGCCAGCACCAACCCTTATGGCGATAAAGCGCGTCTGGGCACGGTGGGTATTCCGGTGCCGGGTACGGCGTTCAAGGTGATTGATGATGATGGCGTCGAGCAGCCGCTAGGCGAGCGCGGCGAGCTGTGCATCAAGGGGCCGCAGGTGATGAAGGGCTACTGGCAGCGTGAGGAAGCCACCGCTGAGGTGCTGGATGCCGAAGGCTGGTTCAAGACCGGTGATGTGGCAGTGATCGATCCGGATGGCTTTGTGCGTATCGTCGACCGCAAGAAGGACATGATCATCGTTTCCGGCTTCAACGTGTACCCCAACGAGATCGAGGATGTGGTTATGGCCCACCCGAAAGTCGCCAGTTGCGCGGCCATCGGTGTGCCAGACGAGAAGTCCGGGGAAGTGGTCAAGCTGTTTGTCGTGGCCCGCGACAGCAGCCTCAGCGCTGACGAACTGAAGGCTTACTGCAAGGAGAATTTCACCGGTTACAAGGTGCCCAAGCAGATTGTCTTCCGCGACGCCCTGCCGATGACCCCGGTAGGCAAAATTCTGCGTCGCGAGTTGCGCGATATCGCCTGATCGCCTGCTTCTGTGGACATTATGCCGCCCGCGACGGGCGGCATAATGTGAGCGCAGGGCCTGTAGCGCGGCATTTGCAGGCGACCTACGAAAAGTGACTGTCGCGCAACGCTTGGTCACTTTTGTGACCGTTGCGGCGCTTATTGGTGCTAGTCGCTGTTTGGCAAAGCTGCTACTCTCGGGCAGCTTTTTTGTGATCCACCATCCACGGCGAGCGGGCCCTAGAGCCTCCGCTGTGCGACGCCAGAAATTGCTTTCGGTGGTTTTTGGTCGTTCAAGTCGCAAGAAATCACGCGAACCTACAATAAACAACCGTCTACGCGCGGTGAAGATCAAGCTGTTGCTGAGGAGTGGGCTTCCATGACCGAAAACTTTTGGAAGGATAAGTATCCCGTTGGGATTGCTGCCGAAATCAATCCTGACCAGTACCCGAACATCCAGGCGGTACTGAAAGAGTCCTGCCAACGCTTCGCCGACAAGCCAGCTTTCAGCAATATGGGTAAAACCATTACCTACGGCGAGCTGTACGAGTTGTCCGGCATCTTTGCCGCTTACCTGCAGCAAAACACCGATCTGCAGCCCGGCGACCGTATCGCCGTGCAACTGCCCAACGTCCTGCAATACCCGGTTGTGGTCTTCGGTGCCCTGCGCGCCGGCCTGGTGGTGGTCAACACCAACCCGCTGTACACCGCGCGGGAAATGGAACACCAATTCAACGACTCCGGCGCCAAGGCCCTGGTCAGCCTGGCCAACATGGCCCACCTGGCCGAGCAAGTGCTGCCGAAAACCGGGATCAAGACGGTCATCATCACCGAAGTCGGTGACATGCTCTCGCCGCTCAAGCGCCTGCTGGTCAACAGCGTGGTCAAACATGTGAAGAAGATGGTGCCGGCCTACAACCTGTCGCAAGCCGTCAAGTTCACCGCTGCCATGGCCAAAGGCCGTGGTCAGAGCGTCAAGGAAGCTGCGCCGAACAATGGTGATATCGCCGTGCTGCAATACACCGGCGGCACCACCGGTGTGGCCAAGGGCGCGATGCTCACTCACCGCAACCTGATCGCCAACATGCTGCAGGTCAAGGCGCTGATGGGCTCGGAAATGAGCGAGGGCAGCGAAGTGCTGATCGCGCCATTGCCGCTGTACCATATCTACGCCTTCACCTTCCATTGCATGGCGATGATGCTGATTGGTGGGCACAACGTGCTGATCACCAACCCGCGTGATCTGCCGGCCATGACCAAGGACCTGGCCAAGTACAAGTTCACCGGCTTTGTCGGCCTCAACACTTTGTTCGTTGCCCTGTGCAACAACGACGACTTCCGTAAGCTGGACTTCTCCACCCTGAAGGCCACCTTCTCCGGCGGTATGGCGCTGCAACTGGCCACTGCCGAGCGTTGGAAGCAGGTGACCGGTTGCTCGATCTGTGAAGGCTTCGGCATGACCGAAACCAGCCCGGTGGCCTCGGTCAACCCGTTCAGCAATATCCAGATCGGTACCATCGGTATTCCGGTGCCGTCGACAGTCTGCAAGGTGATCAACGACGAAGGCGTCGAGCAGCCACTGGGTTCGATTGGCGAGCTGTGCGTCAAAGGCCCGCAGGTGATGAAAGGCTACTGGCAGCGCCAGGAAGCCACCGACGAAATCCTCGACGCTGAAGGCTGGTTGAAAACCGGCGATATCGCGGTGATCCAGGACGACGGTTACATGCGTATCGTCGACCGCAAGAAGGACATGATTCTGGTGTCCGGTTTCAACGTTTACCCGAACGAACTGGAAGACGTGCTGGCCACCCTGCCGGGCGTATTGCAATGCGCAGCCATCGGCGTGCCGGATGAGAAATCGGGCGAAGCGATCAAGATCTTCGTGGTGGTCAAACCGGGTGAAACCCTGACCAAAGAACAGGTCATGGAGCACATGCGCGCCAACGTCACTGGCTACAAAGTGCCTAAAGCCGTGGAGTTCCGCGACGTACTGCCGACCACCAACGTCGGCAAGATACTGCGCCGCGAACTGCGTGACGAAGAGCTGAAGAAACTGGGCAAGAAGTAACCACCCGGTTAAACAAAACCCCGCTTAGGCGGGGTTTTGTTTTTTAGCGTTTTGGTTTTTGGTCGCCGCGGGATCGTTGTTGGTTTAAGAACCTGTTTACGGTCTTGCGAGCTAGAGCCATACAAGGCAAAAACAGGCGAGGAAGCGGAGTGTACTGTTGTACATGAGCATTCCGAGCCTGTTTTTAACGCAGTAGGGCCGACGCGCAGCAGATCGTATGCAGGTTCTAGCAGGTGCGCCAGGTGATTTCCTCCACCCCATCGGCGCTGATGCGCATCCAGCGGTCGGCCTGTTCGTCACTTTCTTCTTCCTGCCAGCCGCCGGGCGCGCAGCGTACTTCGACATTCAACGCGGCGAAGGCGGCCTGGGCGCAGGCCAGGTCGTCGGCCCAGGGCGTGGCGTCGCTTTCCAGAAACAGGCTGTGCCACTTGCCCACTGCCTTGGGCAACCAGGTGACGGGCACGTTGCCGGCCATGCACTTGAAGGTCTGGCCTTTCTGCTGCCAGGCTGTGCAACTGCCCAGGGCTTGGCTCAGCCACTCGCCGATAGCAGTGTGGTCGGCGTCTTTCAGGTAAATCTCGATATCCGGTTGGCGCATGGTCATAGTCTCTCGATCCAGTCGTAGCGGATGGCGACAGTCACGTCGCAGGGTTCGGCGATCACCGCCGCGCGGCGTTCGGCGCTGGCGCGCCAGCCGTGCGGGGTCATGGCCAGCAGGTCGGCGCGGGCTTCGCTGCTGGGCAGGTGCAGGTTGAACCTGAGGGTTTCACTGTGGGCCAGGCGCATGCCCTCGGGGATCAGCTCCAGGTGCTTCTGATCATCGTAGTCGCGCACTTCGTCATACAGCTTCTGGCGCAGCTCCATCAGGTGCTCACGGGTCGGCCCCATGCGTAGCAGACCGCCACCGGGGGCGAGCAGGCGCTTGGCTTCCTGCCAGTCGAGCGGGCTGAAGACGCTGGCCAGCAGTTGGCAGCTGGCATCCGCCAGTGGCACGCGGGCCATGCTTGCCACCAGCCAGGTCAGTTGCGGCGCGCGCTTGCAGGCACGTTTGACTGCCTCACGGGAGATGTCCAGGGCATAGCCGTCGGCTTGCGGCAGGGCGTCGGCGATCTGCGCGGTGTAGTAACCCTCGCCGCAACCGATATCCAGCCAGCGTGCCGGGCTATAACTGGCCGCCAGTTCGGCCAGGCGTTTGGCCAGTGGCGCGTAATGGCCGCCTTCGAGAAAGCGGCGCCGCGCCTCGACCATGGCGGCGTTATCGCCCGGATCACGGCTGTTCTTGTGCTGCACCGGCAGCAGGTTCAGGTAACCCTGGCGCGCGCGGTCAAAACGGTGGTTGGCCGGGCAGGCGACGCCGTTGTCGAGCGTCTGCAAGGCTGCTTGGCAGATGGGGCAGATCAGGCTCATGCGAGCAGATTGACCAGGGTTTGATAATAGATTTCGGTCAGCACATCCAGATCGCTGGCCAGCACGCGCTCGTCGACCTGATGGATGGTGGCGTTGACTGGGCCGAGTTCGACTACCTGGGTGCCGAGGGTGGCGATAAAACGGCCATCCGAGGTGCCGCCGCTGGTCGAGGGTTTGGTGTCGCGGCCGGTGACTGCCTTGATGCTGGCCGCTACGGCGTCGAGCAGTGCACCCGGCTCGGTGAGGAAGGGCAGGCCGGAGAGCGCCCAGTCCAGGTGGTAATCCAGGCCATGCTTGTTGAGGATGGCCGCAACGCGCTGCTGCAGCCCCTCGACCGTGGATTCGGTGGAGAAGCGGAAGTTGAAGATGGCCTTCAGTTCACCCGGAATCACGTTGGTCGCGCCGGTGCCGGCATTCAGATTGGAAATCTGGAAGCTGGTCGGCGGGAAGAAGGCGTTGCCGTCATCCCAGTGCTCGGCGGCCAGTTCGGCCAGGGCTGGCGCTGCCAGGTGAATCGGGTTGCGCGCCAGGTGCGGGTAGGCCACGTGGCCTTGTTTGCCGCGTACAGTCAGGGTGCAGCCAAGTGAGCCACGGCGGCCGTTTTTCACCACGTCGCCGACCAGGGTGGTGCTCGACGGTTCGCCGACGATGCACCAGTCCAGACGCTCGTTACGTGCGCGCAGGCGTTCGACCACCGCCTTGGTGCCATGGTGCGCCGGGCCTTCTTCGTCACTGGTGATGAGGAAGGTGATACGGCCTTTGTGCTCCGGGTATTCGGCGACAAAGCGCTCAACGGCGATGACCATCGACGCCAGGCTGCCTTTCATGTCCGCCGCGCCTCGGCCGCAGAGCATGCCGTTGTCATCAATCAGCGCATCGAAGGGCTGGTACTGCCAGTTCTGCACCGGGCCGGTGGGTACCACGTCGGTGTGTCCGGCAAAGCACAGCACCGGACCGTCGTCGTTGCCGTGGCTGGCCCAGAAATTGTCCACATCCTCGATCCGCATCGGCTCGATGGCGAAGCCACAGGCCTGCAGACGGCGCATCATCTGCTCCTGGCAGCCTTCATCGAGGGGCGTGACGGAAGGACGGCGGATCAGCTCGCAGGCAAGCTCCAGCGTCGGGGAAAGGGGTGTGGCGTGGGTGGTCATTGCAGCTCCGGGACGGCTTCAGGCACAAAGGCCGCCATCTTAAAGCAAAACGGCGGCCATTGGCCGCCGTCTGGCATTCCAGCACTCTCGCGATCAGCTGGCTGCAGCGGTTTCCTGCGGGTTGGCTTGGGCTGCAGGCAAGGACGACAGCAGGGCCATGATCAGTGCCGCCAGGTACGGCAGCGATTGCACCAGCAACATGGCCACCCAGAACTTCACATCGGCGCTGGGCAAGCCCTGAACGATGCTGATACCGATGGCTGAACCCCACAGCAGCAGCATGATAAAGACTTCTTCGCGGGCCTCTGCCAGGGCCACCAGAATGCCGTGGTTGCTGGCCATCTTCGGTGTGCGGAAGAACGGGATGGTCTTGGTAAAGGTGCCGTAGAGCACCGCCTTGGCAATCGTGTGCGACAGCGCCAGGCCCGCCAGTGCTGCTTGGAACGAACGCACGAGATCGACGCCCATGGCCTTGCGGTAGAGGAACAGGATCTTACCCAGCTTGAAGAAAAACAGCGCCAACGGCGGGATGGCGAAGATCATCAGCGGCGGGTCGACCCGTTGCGGCACGATGATCATTGCCGCCGACCAGAGCAGCGCACCGACGGTGAAGAAGATATTCAGGCCGTCGGCAATCCATGGCAGCCAGCCGGCGACGAAGTGATAGCGCTGCCCCGTCTTGAGCTCCGAGCCCTTGCCGAGGAAAAGGCTGCGGGCGTGGCCCTTCATGATCTGAATGGCGCCATAGGCCCAGCGAAAACGCTGCTTTTTGTAGTCGATAAAGGTGTCCGGCATCAGCCCACGACCAAAACTCTGGTGGGCATAGGCGGCGGAGTAGCCTTTCTCGAACACGCGCAGGCCCAGTTCGGCATCTTCACAGATGGTCCAGTCAGCCCACTTCAGCTTGTCCATCACAGTGCGGCGGATCATGGTCATGGTGCCGTGCTGGATGATCGCGTCGCGGTCGTTACGGGTGACCATGCCGATATGGAAGAAGCCTTTGTATTCGGCGTAGCAGAGCTTCTTGAAGATGTTTTCGTTGCCGTCGCGGTAATCCTGCGGCGACTGCACCACGGCGATTTTCGGGTCGCTGAAGTGCGGCACCATGTACTTGAGCCAGTTCTTGTCGACGCAGTAGTCGGCGTCGATCACCGCCACCACTTCGGCATCCTTTGCTGTGTGCGGCAGGATGTAATTCAGCGCGCCACCCTTGAAGCCGGCAATCGGCGAAACGTGGAAGAAGCGGAAGCGTGGGCCGAGGACCTTGCAGTAGGCCTCTACCGGTTCCCACACGGCCGGATCCTTGGTGTTGTTGTCGATGATCAGAACTTCGTAATCCGGGTAATCCAGCGCCGCGAGGGCATCGAGGGTCTGTTTGACCATCTCCGGCGGCTCGTTGTAACAGGGTACGTGGATCGACACCTTGGGCCGGTAGGCACCGTCGCTTTCCACCGGCTGGAATGGCCGACGGCGGGTGCGGGTCCAGGCGGTTTCGGCCAGTTCATGGGCTTCGGTGAGCAGCACGATAAACACGCCGAAGGCGCCGACACCCAGCAGCAGGCCAACCAGGGTGCTGAACCAGGTGCTGTATTGCTGGCTGTAGTCGTAGCCGATCCACACCAGGGCCGAGCCGCCGGCGAAGGCGACAAAGGTCAGGAAGGTACGGCCGCGCTGACGCAGGGCACTGCCGTCGATCAGCATCAGTGCCAGGCTGAGCAGGGCCAGTACCACCGAAGCAATGGCCAACAGACGCCATTGTGGGATGGCTACCACGGGGCCTTCAAAGGCGAATTTGGGTTGCCGGTCGAGGTTATAAACGCCCCAGTAGGCGCCCACTGCGCCTTCATCGCTGGCTTTCCAGGGTTGATCGAAGGCTTCGATAACGAAGTAGTTGTAGCCCTTGGCGTTCAGCGTATTGACCAGGGTGCGCAGGTAGATCGCCTGGTCCGCCTGAGAGGCATCGGCGCCGCCGCGCATGCGGCCGTTGCTCGGCCAGCCGACTTCGGAGAGCAGCAGCGGTTTTTTCGGGAAGAGCTTTTTCAGGTCTTTGGCGCGTTCGAGGACGAAGTCGGTGGCGTCCTCCATTGGCACGAATTCCCAATAGGGCAGTACGTGCGCGGCAACCAGATCGGTGTGCTGGGCCAATTCCGGGTATTCCTGCCAGATGTGCCACTGTTCGGAGGTGGTTACCGGCACCTTGACCGCCGCGCGCACACGGTCGATATAGGCAATCAGGTTCTCTGGGGTGACTTCCTTGCGGAATAGGGCTTCGTTACCCACCACCACGCGCACCACGCTGCGCGAATCGTTGGCAATTTCGATGGCTTTGGCGATTTCTCGCTCGTTGCGCTCCAGGTCCGGGCTGATCCAGATGCCCAGGGTCACACGCAGGCCGAACTCTTCAGCCAGGTAAGGAATCTTGCCCAGCGCGCCGTCTACCGAGTAGGTGCGGATGTTGTCGGTCTGGGTGGTCAGCAGCTCCAGGTCGGCGCGCATCTGCTCGTCGCTGGGGTAGGTGTCCTGCTGCGGGTTCTGCCCGGTGCGGAAGGGCGAGAAGGAAAATCCGGAGATCTGCTCCGGCCAGTCAGGGGCTGTGACCGGGCGGTTGTACATCGCCCAGAAACCGGTGAACAAGGCGGCAATCGCCAGGAACACGACCAGATTCAATCCAAATTTACGCGAAGGCATAGTGTGCAGGTCCAGCGGAGGGGCAAAAAAGCGACGGGCGTCGGGTGGCGCATGCTACGCCGCTGCTATAGGGCTGTATAGCCCGGCCTGTGGGCATATTGATGGGATGTTGGTAGTCGAAATAGGTTCAGTATTTGGCGCTTGGCCACTGCTGTTCATCGGCTGCTGGGTGCAACCGCGATACAGTGCTTGGGCGGCACCTGTCTGCTCCCTATAATGCGCGCCGCTTGTAGTGTGTGAGAGATAGGAATGCCTGTGGATGAGCAACGCTTTGCCGGAATAGCCCGCTTGTATGGCCGCGAAGGTGCCGAGCGGCTGGCGGCTGCGCATGTGGCTGTGGTCGGTATTGGCGGTGTGGGCTCCTGGGCAGCCGAGGCCCTGGCGCGTTCCGGGGTCGGAGAAATCTCGCTGTTTGACCTCGATGATGTCTGTGTGAGCAACAGCAATCGTCAGGCGCATGCGCTGGACAGCACCGTTGGTCAGCCCAAGGTCGAGGTGATGGCGGCGCGTATCCGGGCGATCAACCCGGCCTGTGTGGTGCATGCGGTGGCGGATTTTGTCACCCGCGAGACCATGGCCGAGTACATCACCGAACAACTGGATGCGGTGATCGACTGCATCGACAGCGTCAACGCCAAAGCGGCGCTGATCTCCTGGTGCAAGCGGCGCAAGATTCAGGTCATCACCACCGGTGGTGCGGGCGGGCAGATCGACCCGACGCAGATTCAGGTCGGCGATCTGAACAAGACCTGGAATGACCCGCTGGCCTCCAAGGTGCGTTCTACCTTGCGCCGTGACTATGGCTTTTCCCGCACGCCGGGGCGCAATTACAGCGTACCTTGCGTGTTTTCCAGCGAGCAGCTGCGTTATCCCAAGCCTGATGGCACGGTCTGCCAATACAAGGCGTTTGTTGGTGATGGTGTGCGCCTGGACTGCGCCGGTGGTTTTGGCGCAGTGATGATGGTGACCGCCACCTTCGGCATGGTGGCGGCGGCACGTACCGTCGACAAGCTGGTGGCCGGTACGCGGCGGCCGGCAGAGCGGCGCTCAGCGTCTGCTGATGTTGGCTAGGCTTCTTTAAATAATGACCGATTGCGGTCGATGTTCAGCAGGGATGTGCTGGTAGTTCTCGTTTGAGGTGTGTGGTGTTATCCCTGCTGCGTCATGTGTTGAGTGGTTATTCACGTTATGTGCTGCTGTTTGCAGCACTTTCTGCCTGCCTGGGCGCCAGTGCCCATCCGGTTGTGCGCATCGGTACCGGTGACTGGGTGCCTTATGTCGATCAGCAGCGCGAAGACGGTGGCGCGTTGGCGCGCCTGGTGCGCGACATCTTCAAGACGGCCGGTTATCAGGTCGAATTCGTCTATTACCCCTGGGATCGCAACCTGCTGATGCTGGAGCAGGGCGGCCTGGATGCGGTGATGCCGTATATCTGCAGCAAAAGTCGTCAACGTTTCAGTGAATGCAGCGATGCAGTAGTGGCGGGAGATGTGGTGTTATTCCAGCGCCGCGATCAGCAACTTGCTTGGACGCGTTTCGACGATCTCAAGACGTTTCGCATCGCTACGACGCTTGGTTATTCCTATGGCTCGGAGTTTGACGCGGCGCTCGATGCTGGACAGTTGCAAGTGCAGCAACACGGTAAGGAAGACACCGGTTTCCGTTTGCTGAGCCTGGGACGGGTTGACTTCCACCCTCAGGATCGAGCGGTCGGTTACGCCATGCTGCGTCGCCTGTTCTCTGAGCAGGAGCGAGCGTTAATCACCCACAATCCACGTGTCTTGCATGCTGAACCATTGCACCTGCTGTTTCGCAGAAACGATGCCAGGGCTGATCAGCTGCGTAAGCAGTTCAATGCCGGTTTGCGTCGCCTGGCAAAAAACGGTGATCTGGAGCGTCTGCAGCAGGCGTTGTATTCCGGCAATGCCGATCAGTGGCGGCCTACGCCCTAATCCCTCTCTGCCAGCAATTGCTGCATTCGCCTGAGCACGGCCTGTAAGCCATTGCTTCGCGAGGGGGAAAGATGGCGCGCCAGGCCCAGTTGGGTGAACCAGTCCGGTAGATCCAGCTGCGCCAGTTCGGCCAGGGTCAGGCCGTTGACCCTGGCCAACAGCAGCGCAAGCAAACCACGTAACAGGCGCGCATCACTGCTGGCGCGAAACTGCCAGTGTTCGCCGAGCGTCTCGGCTACTAGCCACACCTGGCTTTCGCAGCCGTCCACCCGGTGGCGCTCGCTGCGCTCATCATCACTGAGCGGGGCAAGTTGGTCGCCCCACTGCATCAGCAGGCGTGCGCGCTGCTCCCAGCCGGGGCAGGCGCTAAAGGCCTGCAGCGCCGTCTGCGCGCTGGCGGGCAGGCTCATTGCAACAGCTCCAGGGCCTGATCCAGGGCGCTGAAGAAGCGCTGCAGATCGCTGCCGTCGTTATACAACCCCAAAGACACACGAACGGCACCGTTCAGGCCGAGCCCTTGCAGCAATGGCATCGCGCAGTGGTGGCCGGCACGCACGGCAATGTCCTGTTCGCTCAGCAGATGGGCGAGGTCGGCATGGTGCACGCCGTCGACCACAAAGCTGGCCAGGGCGACAGTGGGCGTGCCGAGCAGGCGTACACCCTGGCGCTGCTGCAGCCCGGCGATCAGCTCGCTATGCAGGGCTGCTTCGTGGGCGCTGACGGCGCTCGCATCGAGGCTGTTCAGGTAATCCAGGCTCGCGCCTAGGGCGATCACCGAGGCAATCGGTGGCGTGCCTGCTTCGAAGCCCAGAGGCGCGGGGCGAAAGCTGGCGCTGTAGTAGTCGGTGTGCAGCAGCATCTCGCCGCCAAACTGCCAATGCGCCAGTTGCGCCAGGGCTTGCGGACGGCCATAGAGCAGGCCGACACCATCCGGGCCATAGAGTTTATGGCTGGAGCAGATATAGAAGTCGCAGCCCAAGGCCTGCATATCCTGGCGGCCATGTACCACGCCCTGCGTGCCATCGACCACCGTCAGTGCGCCCTGCGCATGTGCCAGGGCCAGTAACGGCTGCAGGGGCTGCCAGCAACCGAGCACATTGGATAGCTGACTGACCGCCAACAGGCGTGTGCGTGGGCCAATCAACTGCGCGGCTTGCGCGAGGTCGATCAGCCCGTCGCTGTCCAGTGGCAGCACCACCAGCTTGAGCTGACGGCGTAGCGCCAGTTGCTGCCAGGGCAACAGATTGGCGTGGTGTTCCAGGGCGCTGATAACGATCTCATCGCCTGGTTGAAAACTTTGTTCCAGTGCATAGGCCAGCAGGTTGAAAGCCTCGGTGGCGCTGCGGGTGAAGATGATCTGTTCGGCGTTGGCGGCGTTGAGCCAGCGCGCAGCTTTCTCACGCGTTGCTTCGAAGGCACGGGTGGCGCGCTCGCCCGGCAGATGCTGGGCCCGGTGCACGTTGGCTGCACCACCGGCGTAATAGCCGAGCAGCGCATCGAGCATGGCCTGGGGTTTTTGCGCGGTGGCGGCGCTGTCCAGATAGGTCTGGCCTTCGGCCGCAAGGGCCAGAATGCCAGGGAAGTCAGCACGCCAGGGGGAGATCAGTGACATTGGCTTCGGCACCGCAGGAACTGTCTGTTGAGTATAAATAGACAGGCCGGGCATGGGCCCGGCCTGTGGCAACTGCGCCGCGCTTAGTTATGCGCGTGCAGGGCTTCGTTCAACTCGATGGCCGACTTGTGGGTTTTGCATTCCACGGCGCCGGTTTGCGAATTGCGGCGGAACAGCAGATCCGGCTGGCCAGCCAGGTCGCGGGCCTTGAGCACCTTGACCAGCTGGTTGTCGGCATCGAGCAGCGCCACCTTGGTGCCGGCAGTGATGTACAGGCCGGACTCCACAGTGTTGCGATCACCCAGCGGAATGCCGATACCGGCGTTGGCGCCGATCAGGCAGCCTTCGCCCACGGAAATCACGATATTGCCGCCACCGGACAGGGTGCCCATGGTCGAGCAGCCGCCGCCCAGGTCTGAGCCCTTGCCGACGAACACGCCCGCCGATACGCGGCCTTCGATCATGCCGGGGCCAGCGGTGCCGGCATTGAAGTTGACGAAGCCTTCGTGCATCACAGTGGTGCCTTCGCCCACGTAAGCGCCCAGGCGGATGCGCGCGCTGTCAGCGATACGCACGCCGCTCGGCACCACGTAGTCGGTCATTTTCGGGAACTTGTCCACCGAGAACACTTCCAGCAGTTCGCCTTTCAGGCGCGCTTCCAGCTGACGCTCAGCCAGTTCGCCAAGGTCGACTGCACCCTGGCTGGTCCAGGCCACGTTCGGCAGCAGTGGGAAGATCCCGGTGAGGTTCAGACCGTGCGGCTTGACCAGGCGGTGCGACAGCAGGTGCAGCTTGAGGTAGGCCTCGGGTGTGCTGGTCAGCGCGGCGTCTTCGGCGAGCAGGGTGACCACCAGCGGCTTCTGGCTTTCGGCCAAGCGGGTCAGCAGGGCGGACTGCAGGCTGTCGACATTTTTCAGTGCTTCGGCCAGGTCGCCGGCCTGGTTGTTGCTGATGGCAATTGCCTGGTTGCCGCCCTGGTAGCCGAGATTTTCCACGACCTTGGCCACCAGCTCGCTGGCCGGGTTGAGCAGCGGTTGTGCGTAAAAGACTTCCAGCCAGGTGCCCTGACGGTTCTGAGTGCCAACGCCGAAGGCCAGGCTGAAGAGGGTAGTGCTCATTGTGCTTTCCTTAACGCGAATTCAATGGGGGACGGATCAGGCCAGTTCAGCGGCATAACGCTCGGGCTTGAAGCCAGCCAGGGTCTTGTTGCCGAGATCCAGCACCGGGCGTTTGATCATCGACGGTTGGGCGAGCATCAGTTCGATCGCCTTGTGCTGGTCGAGGTCACTCTTCTGCGCCTCGTCCAACTTGCGGAAGGTGGTGCCGGCACGGTTCAGGATGGTTTCCCAGCCATGCTCGTTGCACCACTTTTCCAGATTGCCACGGTCGATGCCGCAGGCTTTGTAATCATGAAAGGCGTAGCTTACCCCGTGCTCGTCGAGCCAGGTGCGGGCTTTTTTCATGGTGTCGCAAGCTTTAATGCCAAACAGGGTCTTGCTCATCAGAGGCTCTTCACAAAGTCGCGGATACGTTCGGCCGCCGCCACACACTCGGCCAGCGGCGCAACCAGGGCCATACGCACACGGCCGGCGCCGGGGTTGCTACCGTCCACAGCACGCGACAGGTACGAGCCGGGCACTACGGTGACATGCTCGCGGGCAAACAGCTCGCGGGTAAATGTTTCATCGTCTATCGGGGTTTTCGCCCACAGGTAGAAGCCGCCGTCCGGCCGCTGCACATCCAGCACACCGTCGAGAATCGCCAGCACCGCATCGAACTTCTCGCGGTACAGGTCGCGGTTGGCTTTGACGTGAGCCTCGTCGTTCCAGGCGGCCACGCTGGCCAGCTGGGTTTGTACCGGCATGGCGCAGCCGTGGTAGGTACGGTACAGCAGGAAAGATTTCAGAATGTCGGCATCGCCCGCGACGAAGCCTGAACGCAGCCCCGGCAGGTTGGAACGCTTGGACAGGCTGTGGAACACCACGCAACGCTTGAAGTCGTGCAGGCCCAGTTCGGCGCAGGCGGTGAGCAGGCCAGCCGGTGGATTGGCTTCATCGAAGTACAGCTCGCTGTAGCACTCATCCGCAGCAATCACGAAATCGAATTTGTCGGCCAGGGCGATCAGCTTTTTCAGGGTTTCCACCGGAATCAGCGCGCCGGTGGGGTTGCCTGGCGAGCAGAGGAAGAGGATCTGGCAACGCTGCCACACGTCGTCGCTGACGGCGTCGAAGTCCGGGTTGAAACCGTGTTCTTCCAGGCAGGGCAGGTAGTGCGGCTGCGCGCCGGCGAGAAAAGCCGCGCCTTCATAGATTTGGTAGAAGGGGTTGGGGCTGACTACCAGGCCATCGACATCGCGCTTGACCACCGCCTGAGTAAAGGCAAACAGCGCCTCGCGGGTGCCGTTGACCGGCAGTACATGGCGCGCCGGATCAAGCACGCCGGCCGGCAGACCAAAGCGGCGACCACACCAGTTGGCGATGGCTTCGCGCAGCGCTGGGATGCCCAGGGTGGTTGGGTAGACCGCCAGCTGGTCGAGGTTGGCGCTCAGTGCGTCGGCAACAAAATCCGGCGAACGGTGTTTCGGCTCGCCAATCGACAGTGCGATCGGGCTTTTATCGGCGGCTGTCTGCACGCTGCCGAGCAGGGCGCGAAGCTTTTCGAACGGGTAGGGCTGCAGCTGGTTTAACGCGTCATTCATTGTGTCTTCCTGAGGTCTCCAGGCGCCCGGCAGCGTGGTAGCCGGGCAGCTCAAGGCGTAAGGGCAAAAGGGTTAGATGCTGATGCGAGTCGGTTCGGCCTGCAGGCTGGTGGTGTCAGACAGTTGCGCCACCATGGTTTCCTGCAGGCGCAGGCACAGTTCCGGATCGGCCAGTGGCTGGTTGTGCGCATCGGTGACGAAGAACACGTCTTCCACGCGCTCGCCCAGGGTAGCGATCTTGGCGTTCTGCAGCGACAGGTCGAAATCGAGGAAAATCCGCCCGATACGCGCCAGCAGGCCGGGGCGATCCGGTGCGGTGACTTCAAGGATGGTCACCGGGCGGTGCGCATCGTTGTGGATGGTCACCTGCGGGGCGAAGGCAAAGTGCTTGAGCTGACGCGGCACGCGGCGCTGGATGATGCTCGGGTACTCATCGGGATTCTTCAGCGCATCGACCAGGCCCTGACGGATTTCCTTGATCCGTGCCGGATTGTCACCGATCGAGCCGCCTTCTGCTTCCAGCACGATATAAGTGTCGAGGGTGAACTGGCTGGTGGAGGTGAGAATCCGTGCGTCATGGATGTTCAGGTTGAGCTGGGCCATGGCCGCCACGGTCACGGCGAAGAAGTCGTGCTGGTCCGGGGCATAGATGAAGATCTGCGTACCGCCTTCGAACTCGCGCTGGGTGGTTTCCTTGATCAGCACCAGCGGATCGCCATCAGCTGGGTGTTGCAGGATGGCCTCACTGTGCCAGGCGACATCGGCCGCAGTGTGGCGCAGAAAGTAGTCATCGCCCAGCTGCGCCCAGAGCTGCTCGGCGTCGTCGGCGTCAGTGCCGCCACGCACCAGAATGTCCAGGGCGGCGCTCTGTGTCAGGCGAATCTGCTCTTCGCGGTCCAGCGGGTTCTCCAGGCCACGGCGCAGGGCGCGTTTGGTCTCGGTATACAACTGGCGCAGCAGGCTGGCGCGCCAGGAGTTCCACAGGCTGGGGTTGGTGGCGTTGATGTCGGCCACGGTCAGCACGTAGAGGTAATCCAGGCGGGTCTGATCGCCGACCAGGCGGGCAAAATCGAAGATCACCTGCGGGTCGGACAGGTCCTTGCGCTGCGCGGTGGTGGACATCACCAGATGGTGCTGCACCAGCCAGACAATCAACTTGGAGTCCCAGTTGGGCAGCTGGTGGCGTATGCAAAAGGCTTCGGCATCCACTGCGCCGAGTTCCGAATGGTCACCGCCACGTCCTTTGCCGATGTCGTGGTACAGCCCCGCCATATAGATCAGCTCGGGCTTGGGCAGCTTGTCGATCAGCTTGCTGGCCAGGGGGAATTTTTCCGCCAGCTCGGTCCACTTGAACTTGCGCAGGTGCTTGATCAGGTTGAGGGTGTGCGCATCGACCGTATAGATGTGGAACAGGTCGTGCTGCATCTGCCCGACGATATGGCCGAACTCCGGCAGGTACAGGCCAAGGATGCCGTAACGGTTCATTCGCCGCAGGTTGCGGTGGATGCCCTGAGGGCTTTTGAACAGTTCGACGAACAGGCTGGTGTTGCGAATGTCACGGCGAAAATCATCGTCAATCAGGTGGCGGTGTTCGCGCAGCAGGCGGATGCTGTTGGCGCACACGCCTTTGATCTCGGGGTGCTGCGCCATCAGCACGAAGATTTCCATGATGGCGAATGGGGTGCGCTTGAACACGTTCGGGTGTGCCACTTCGATGTAGCCGTCGCGCAGCAGGAAGCGGCTGTTGAGTGGCGTGGCTGGGCCGATTTCGCCGGCGCGCAGGATCTGCTCCTCGAAGTGCTGAACGATCAGGTCGCTGAGTTCGGCAATCGCCATCACCACGCGGTAGTACTTCTGCATAAAACGCTCGATAGCGCGTTTGCTGTCGCTGTCTTCAAAGCCAAGCAGGGCGGCAACCTTGCTCTGGTGATCGAACAGCAGACGGTCTTCGGCGCGGCCGGCGAGCATGTGCAGGGCGTAGCGCACTTTCCAGAGAAACTCCTGGCTGGAGGCGAGCAATGCGTATTCGCTTTCCAGCAGAAACCCCTGGCCGACCATGGCGTGCAGGTTCAGCGTGCCGAAATGCCGGCGTGCGACCCAGAGAATGGTCTGAATGTCGCGCAGGCCGCCGGGGGAACCTTTGACGTTGGGCTCCAGGTTGTATTCGGTGTCGTTGTATTTGCCGTGACGGGCGCGCTTTTCGCTGTGCTTGGCCAGAAAGAAGTCCTTGCTCGGCCACATCTGCTCGGTGCTGGTGACTGCCTGCATGCGCAGGCGCAGGCGTTCGGGGCCTGCAATGGTGCGGCTTTCCATCAGGTTGGTGATCACCGTCAGGTCGGCGCGGGCTTCGCTGGCGCACTCGTCGACGCTGCGTACGCTTTGCCCGACTTCCAGGCCGATGTCCCACAGCAGGGTCAGGAATTGCTCGATCGGCTCGCGGAAGGTTTCGTGATCGGCGTTGTCCAGCAGAATCAGCAGGTCGATGTCCGAGAAGGGGTGCAGTTCGCCGCGGCCATAGCCACCGACCGCCAGCAGGGCGATGTCGGCGTCTTCACTCCAGGGCAGGCGGTCCCAGGCTTCGCGCAGGATCTGGTCGACAAACCAGGCGCGGTCTTCCACCAGGCGGCGTACATCGCGACCGGCCCGGAAGCGTTCGTCGAGCACTTCGCGGGCATGGCGGATGGCCTTTTTGAAGGCGGCGATGGGGCTGGCCTTGAGTGCCAGCTCCGCCTGGAACTGGCCGCGGTCGAACAGCTCGGGATCTACCTGCGGCATGACAGCTTTCCTTCTATTAAGAACCAGCGCGATGAACGTGCCGTTGGCGGTCAGGCCGAGGTGCGCGCAATGGTGTCATCGCTGCGCAGGGTGAAGATTTCATAGCCGTCGGCGGTCACCAGGATGGTGTGCTCCCACTGGGCGGAGAGCTTGCGGTCCTTGGTGATGGCCGTCCAGCCGTCGCCCAGGGTGCGGGTTTCCGGGCGGCCTTGGTTGATCATCGGCTCGATGGTGAAGGTCATGCCTTCCTTTAGCTCCATGCCGGTGCCAGCGCGGCCGTAATGCAGCACTTGCGGCTCTTCATGGAACACCGCACCAATGCCGTGGCCGCAGTATTCGCGCACCACGGAGAAGCCGTTCTTCTCGGCATGCTTCTGGATCACTTCGCCGATATCGCCCAAGCGCGTGCCCGGCTTGACCAGTTCGATACCTTTATACATGCATTCCTGAGTGATCTTGGCCAGTCGCTCGGCCCACTCGGGCACCTTGCCGACCATAAACATCTTGCTGGTGTCGCCGTGATAGCCATCCTTGATCACGGTGATGTCGATGTTGATCACGTCACCTTCTTTCAGTGGCTTGTCGTTCGGAATGCCGTGACAGACCACGTGGTTGACCGAGGTGCAGATCGACTTGGGGAAGCCTTTGTAGTTGAGCGGCGCGGGAATGGCCTGCTGCACGTTGACGATATAATCGTGGCAGATGCGGTCAAGCTCTTCGGTGGTGACGCCGGGCTTGACGTGTTCGCCGATCATTTCCAGAACTTCGGCAGCCAGGCGACCGGCTACGCGCATTTTCTCGATTTCGTCGGGCGTTTTAATGGTGACGGTCATAGTGCGGCTCTCGGACGCGAACAGAAAGGGCGTTATCTTAACAGCTACCGGCGGCCTGCCATAAGCAGCACGTGACGCCGTTGTGCAGGTTTGCCGGGCTTTGCGTTGAGTGCGTGTAGCCTGTGCCTATCTTTTATGGTATAAAACGCGCCGCTTTACGGGCAGTACGCCCGAAAGCTTAAACCCACACACGTATCGACACGGTTTCCTGGGTGCCTTCCGACTGGTTCGGCGGGTTGGAGATCGGGATACGTGGAGGCCTAACCCGACTTATCAAGGAACTATCATGTCCCAAGTCAACATGCGCGATATGCTGAAGGCCGGTGTGCACTTCGGCCACCAGACCCGTTACTGGAACCCGAAAATGGGCAAGTACATTTTCGGCGCGCGTAACAAGATCCACATCATCAACCTCGAAAAAACCCTGCCAATGTTCAACGAAGCCCTGTCCTTCGTTGAGAAGCTGGCTGCTGGCAAGAACAAGATTCTGTTCGTTGGCACCAAGCGCTCCGCTGGCAAGATCGTGGCTGAAGAAGCAGCACGTTGCGGTTCGCCGTACGTCGACCATCGCTGGTTGGGCGGCATGCTGACCAACTACAAGACCATCCGCGCTTCGATCAAGCGTCTGCGTGATCTGGAAGCTCAGTCTCAGGACGGTACTTTCACCAAGCTGACCAAGAAAGAAGCCCTGATGCGCTCGCGCGATCTGGAAAAACTGGATCGCAGCCTGGGTGGTATCAAGGACATGGGCGGCCTGCCGGACGCACTGTTCGTGATCGACGTTGACCACGAGCGCATCGCGATCACCGAAGCCAACAAGCTGGGCATTCCGGTCATCGGCGTTGTCGATACCAACAGCAGCCCGGAAGGCGTTGACTACATCATTCCAGGCAACGATGACGCCATTCGCGCCATCCAGCTGTACATGGGTGCCATGGCTGACGCCGTTGTGCGTGGCCGCAGCAACGCTGCTGGCGGCACCGACGAGTTCGTCGAGCAAGCGCCGGCTGTAGAAGCTGCTGAAGGCTAAGTAAAACGCGTACAGCGTTTGCTTAGTTCGCAAAAAGGGGGCTTGGCCCCCTTTTTGCCACCTTAAAAACCATCGCCGACATACCGTTGCAAATGTTTCAGGTCATCGTCGGCAGTGCGTTACGAATTGAGCGCCCGTTTTTGGCGGGTGGAATGGTTAACAACCTATCCAGAGGATTTTGAAATGGCAGAAATTACTGCAGCGTTGGTTAAAGAACTGCGTGAGCGTACTGGCGAAGGCATGATGGATTGCAAGAAAGCCTTGACCAAGGCTGGCGGCGACATCGAAAAAGCCATCGACGACATGCGTGCTTCCGGCGCGATCAAGGCTGCCAAAAAAGCCGGCAACGTAGCTGCCGAAGGCGCGATCAGCATCAAGGAAGACGGCAAGGCTGCCGTTATCATCGAAGTCAACTCGCAGACCGACTTCCTGGCCCTGCAGGACGACTTCAAGACCTTCGTGGCTGCCAGCGTTGAGAAAGCCTTCGCTGACAAACTGACCGAAGTTGAGCCGCTGATCGCCGCTCAGGAAGAAGCCCGTCTGGCCCTGGTTGCCAAGTGCGGCGAGAACGTCAACATCCGTCGTCTGGCGCGCATCGAGGGCGACGTTCTGGGTTCTTACCTGCACGGCAACAAAATCGGTGTTGTGGTTGTGCTCAAAGGCGGCAACGTCGAGCTGGCTAAAGACATCGCCATGCACGTAGCGGCCAGCAACCCAGAGTTCCTGCTGCCTTCGCAGGTTTCCGCTGAAGCCATCGAGCGCGAGAAAGCCGTGTTCCTGAGCCTCAACGAAGAGAAAATCAAAGGCAAGCCGGAAAACATTGTTGAGAACATGGTCAAGGGCCGTATCAACAAGTTCCTGGCTGAAGCCAGCCTGGTCGAGCAAGCGTTCGTTAAGAACCCTGAGCTGACTGTTGGTGCTCTGGCCAAGCAAGGCGGCGCTGAAATCGTTTCCTTCACCTACTTCAAAGTGGGCGAAGGCATCGAGAAGCCGGTCGACAACTTCGCTGAAGAAGTTGCCGCACAAGTGGCTGCTGCCAGCAAGCAGTAAGACGGTTCTTTACTGTCGACAGGAGAGGCTGCCCGCTAACGCGCGCAGCCTCTTTGTCAAATAAGGACGGGGAGTTGTTGTTCGCTTCTATCATTGAAGCGCACCAATTGTCCGGAGCGCGGTCCAAGCGCTCGATAATTCGGGCTCAAGCCCGTACAGAATTCAAACGCCGCAGGAGAGACTCGCAATGGCTCAGCAGATGAGTGGTCGTCAACCGCGCTACAAGCGCATTCTGCTCAAACTTAGCGGCGAGGCCCTGATGGGGTCGGAAGATTTCGGCATTGATCCCAAGGTGCTTGACCGCATGGCGCTGGAAGTCGGCCAGCTGGTCGGTATCGGCGTGCAAGTCGGTCTGGTTATCGGTGGCGGCAACCTGTTCCGTGGTGCGGCCCTGAGCGCTGCGGGTATGGACCGGGTAACCGGCGACCACATGGGCATGCTGGCCACAGTAATGAATGCCCTGGCCATGCGCGACGCCCTGGAGCGTTCGAACATACCGGCCATCGTCATGTCGGCCATTTCCATGGTCGGGGTGACTGATCATTACGATCGACGCAAGGCCATGCGCCATCTGAAAACCGGTGAGGTGGTGATTTTCGCTGCTGGCACTGGTAATCCGTTCTTTACCACTGATTCGGCCGCCTGCCTGCGCGCTATCGAAATCGATGCCGATGTGGTGCTCAAGGCGACCAAGGTCGATGGCGTGTACACTGCCGACCCATTCAAGGATCCGCATGCCGAGAAGTTCGATCGCCTGACCTATGACGAGGTGCTCGACCGCAAACTGGGTGTGATGGATCTGACGGCGATCTGCCTGTGCCGCGACCATAATATGCCGCTGCGCGTTTTCAACATGAACAAGCCCGGTGCCCTGCTGAACGTGGTAGTAGGCGGCGCTGAAGGCACTCTGATCGAGGAAGATAAGCATGATCAATGAGATCAAGAAAGACGCCCAGGTGCGTATGCAGAAGAGCCTGGAATCGCTGATTCACGCCTTCAGCCGCATCCGTACCGGTCAGGCCCATCCGAGCATCCTGGCGGGTGTGATGGTGCCGTACTACGGTGCTGATACCCCGATCAACCAGGTGGCTAACGTGACCGTCAAGGACTCGCGCACCCTGCAGGTGGTGGCGTTCGAGCGCAATATGCTGTCCGCGGTGGACAAGGCCATCCAGAGCTCAGGCCTAGGTTTTAACCCGACTAACCTGGGCGAGCTGTTGCTGGTGACCATGCCGGCACTGACCGAGGAAACCCGTAAGGGCTTCACCAAGCAGGCCCGCGATGCCGCCGAGGATGGCCGTGTTGCAGTGCGCAATATCCGTCGCGATGCCTTGAGCCAGTTGAAAGACCTGGTCAAAGAGAAGGAAATCAGCGAAGACGAAGAGCGTCGTGCGGCTGACGACATCCAGAAACTGACCGACAAGTTCGTGGCTGAAATCGAAGTGGCGGTGAAGCAGAAAGAAGCGGATCTGATGGCCGTTTAACGGTCAGATTATCGCCATGGACAAAACCAACGACGGTAATCGGATTGCCGTGCCACGGCATGTGGCAATCATCATGGACGGCAATAACCGCTGGGCGAAGAAGCGTCTGCTGCCTGGCGTTGCCGGTCACAAGGCTGGCGTGGATGCCGTGCGTGCGGTGATCGAGGTGTGTGCTGAAGCCGGGGTCGAGGTTTTGACCCTGTTCGCTTTCTCCAGTGAAAACTGGCAGCGCCCGGCCGAGGAGGTCAGCGCACTGATGGAGCTGTTCCTCAGTGCGCTGCGACGTGAGGCGAAAAAGCTTGATGCCAATGACATCAGCTTGCGCATCATCGGTGATCGTTCACGTTTTCACCCCGAGCTGCAGGCGGCGATGCGCGATGCCGAGGCGCAAACTGCCGGTGATAAGCGCTTTGTCCTGCAGGTGGCGGCCAACTACGGTGGTCAGTGGGATATCGCCCAGGCTGCGCAGCGGCTGGCGCGTGAAGTGCAAGGCGGTCATCTGCGCGCCGAAGATATCACCCCGGAGCTACTGCAAAGCTGTCTGGTGACCGGCGATCTGCCGTTGCCGGATCTGTGCATCCGTACCGGCGGTGAACATCGCATCAGCAATTTCCTACTCTGGCAGCTGGCGTACACCGAGCTGTATTTCTCCGACCTCTACTGGCCGGATTTCAAACACGACGCCATGCACAAAGCCTTGGCCGATTTTGCTAGCCGCCAGCGTCGCTTTGGGAAAACCAGCGAGCAGGTTGCAGCTGAGGCGCGTAACTGATGCTCAAACAACGAATTATCACGGCTCTGGTTCTGCTGCCGTTTGCGCTGTCTGGCTTCTTTCTGCTGGAAGGTGGTTGGTTTGCGCTGTTTATCGGTGCGGTGGTCAGTCTGGGTGCCTGGGAATGGGCGCGTCTGGCTGGTTTTGCCGCGCAGGTGCAGCGTGTGGCTTATGCCGTGCTGGTTGCAGCGTTGCTGTTGGGCTTGTACCTGCTGCCGCAGCTGGCACCTTGGTTGTTGTTGGTCGGGGTGGTTTGGTGGGTAATTGCCACGTTGCTGGTGCTGGGCTACCCCGGCAGCAGCCGGTATTGGGTGGCGGCGCCGGTTCGGCTGCTGATCGGCCTGTTGATTCTGTTGCCGGCCTGGCAGGGTCTGGTGCTGTTCAAGCAATGGCCTGAAGCCAACTGGCTGATCCTGGCAGTGATGGTGCTGGTCTGGGGGGCTGATATCGGTGCCTATTTTGCCGGTCGCCGTTTCGGCAAGCGCAAGCTGGCTCCGCAGGTCAGCCCTGGTAAGAGCTGGGAAGGCGTGTTCGGCGGTCTGCTGGCGACGCTGCTGATTTGTATGGGTGTGGCTATTTATCGTGACTGGTCGATTTTCGGCGCGTTGCTGGCATTGCTCGGTACCGCAGTGGTGGTACTGATCTCGGTGGTCGGTGATCTGACCGAAAGCATGTTCAAGCGCCAGTCGGGCATCAAGGACAGCAGCAACCTGCTGCCAGGGCATGGCGGCGTGTTGGACCGTATCGATAGCCTGACGGCTGCTATCCCGGTATTTGCCGCGTTGCTCTGGCTGGCGGGTTGGGGCGCGTTGTGAGCCAGCTGCAACAGATTACGGTGCTGGGGGCTACGGGCTCGATTGGCCTCAGTACCCTTGATGTGATTGCCCGTCACCCTGAACGCTATCAGGTGTTCGCGCTCTCCGGTTTCAGTCGCCTGGCTGAGCTGGAAGCCCTGTGCATGATCTATCGTCCGCGCTTTGCCGTAGTGCCGCAGGCTCTGCAAGCTTGCCAACTTCAGGAATGTTTGCGCACGGCCGGCTTGGTCACCCAGGTGCTACATGGTCCTGAGGGATTATGTGAAGTGGCGGCGCATCCCGACGTGGATGCGGTGATGGCGGCGATTGTCGGTGCTGCCGGCTTACCGCCGACCCTGGCGGCAGTTGAGGCCGGCAAGAAGGTGCTGCTGGCCAACAAAGAAGCCCTGGTGATGTCCGGTGCGCTATTTATGCAGGCAGTGCGTAAAAGTGGTGCTGTGCTGTTGCCGATCGACAGTGAACACAATGCGATTTTTCAGTGTCTGCCGGGTGACTACGCTCGTGGTCTGCAACAAGTGGGTGTGCGGCGTATTCTGTTGACCGCTTCCGGCGGACCGTTTCGCGAGATGCCGTTGGATCAGTTGCATGCGGTTACGCCCGAGCAGGCGTGCGCGCACCCCAATTGGTCGATGGGGCGCAAGATCTCGGTCGATTCGGCCAGCATGATGAATAAAGGGCTGGAGCTGATCGAGGCCTGTTGGCTGTTCGATGCTGCACCCGCTCAGGTTGAAGTGGTGGTGCATCCGCAGAGCGTGATCCACTCGCTGGTCGATTATGTCGATGGTTCAGTATTGGCTCAGCTGGGCAATCCGGATATGCGCACGCCGATCAGTCATGCCCTGGCCTGGCCGGAGCGTATTGACTCCGGGGTGGCGCCGCTGGATCTGTTCGCCATCGCCCGCCTGGACTTTCAGGCGCCAGATGAGCAGCGCTTCCCCTGCTTGCGTCTGGCGCGCGAGGCTGCTCAGGCTGGTGGCACTGCACCGGCCATGCTCAATGCGGCCAATGAGGTGGCGGTTGCGGCTTTCCTGGCTGGGCGCATCCGTTTTCCCGAGATCGCGCGTATCATCGAAGATATTCTGCATGCTGAGCCCGCTATGGCGGTTGAGAGCCTGGATGCTGTGCTGGCCGCTGATGGTCGTGCCCGTCTCCTGGCTGAACAATGGCTGAGTCAGCGCTGATCGCTGACGCGGAGAAGTTTGATGAGTGCGCTTTATATGTTGGTCGGCACCCTGGTTGCTCTGGGAGTGCTGGTAACCATTCACGAATATGGGCACTTCTGGGTTGCCCGTCGTTGTGGCGTCAAGGTGCTGCGGTTTTCCGTGGGTTTTGGCAGCCCGCTGTTGCGTTGGCATGATCGCCAGGGTACGGAATTTGTCGTGGCCGCCATCCCGCTGGGCGGCTACGTGAAAATGCTCGATGAGCGCGAAGGCAATGTGCCGCTTGAGTTGCTCGATCAATCCTTCAATCGCAAATCGGTACAGCAGCGTATCGCTATTGTGGCGGCGGGGCCGGTGGCGAACTTCCTTCTTGCGCTGCTGTTCTTCTGGGTGCTGGCGATGCTCGGTAGTCAGCAGGTGCGTCCGGTCATTGGCGCGGTTGAGGCGGGCAGCCTGGCGCAAACCGCGGGTCTGCAGGCTGGGCAGGAAATTGTTGCGATAAACGGTAAGCCGACCACTGGCTGGGCTGCGGTCAACCTGCAATTGGTCACGCGGCTGGGTGAGACGGGGCAGCTGGATGTGGCTGTGCGCGAGCCAGGCTCTTCTGTCGACAGCCTGCGGCGGATCGAGTTGGACAACTGGTTGCGTGGCGCTGATGAGCCAGATCCGATTGCCTCTTTAGGTATTCGGCCATGGCGTCCGGTACTGGAACCGGTGCTGGCGCAACTTGATCCAAAGGGGCCGGCATTTGCTGCTGGACTGAGGGAGGGTGACCGCCTTCTGGCGCTGAATGGTCAGGCGCTGGCTGATTGGCAGCAACTGGTCGACCAGGTGCGTGGTTTGCCGGGTAAAAGCATCACGCTGCAGATTGAGCGGCAAGGGCAGCAGCTGGATGTGCCGCTAACCCTGGCTGCGCGAGGCGAGGGGCAGGCACTCACCGGTTATATGGGGGCCGGCGTAGCGGGTGGTAAATGGCCGCCTTCGATGCTTCGTGAAGTCCGCTTTGGTCCACTGGAAGCGGTGGTCGAAGGGGCCCAAAATACCTGGGCAATGAGCGTTCTGACCCTTAATTCCCTGAAGAAAATGCTGTTTGGTGAGCTCTCGGTAAAAAACTTGAGCGGGCCGATAACCATTGCTAAAGTGGCGGGCGCTTCCGCTGAGTCGGGCTTGAGTGATTTCCTGAAATTCCTCGCCTACCTGAGCATTAGCCTGGGGGTTCTTAATCTGCTGCCCATCCCCGTGCTGGATGGGGGGCATCTGCTTTTTTATCTGGTCGAGTGGGTGCGTGGTCGTCCACTGTCGGAACGGGTACAGGGTTGGGGGATGCAGATCGGCATCAGCTTGGTGATTGGGGTCATGTTGCTTGCCTTGGTCAATGATCTGAGCCGCCTGTAACCGCTGCTGAATTACGCTCTCGGTATGTACAAGAAGTGTCGCGCTAAGCGGCAGATTTTTTATTGTCAGTTGGAATAAGAAAGGACTTCATGAAACGTCTGCTGCTACCTGCGGTGCTTGCCGCACTGATGATCACCGAAGTTCACGCCGAGTCCTTCACCATCTCCGATATTCGGGTAACCGGCTTGCAGCGGGTTTCCGCTGGTAGCGTATTCGGTGCCCTGCCGCTCAATGTGGGCGCTCAGGCCGATGACCGCGCGCTGGTCGAGGCGACCCGCGAGCTGTTCAAAACCGGTTTCTTTCAGGATATCCAGCTTGGTCGTGATGGTGACGTGCTGGTTATTACCGTCGTTGAGCGTCCATCGATTTCCAGCATCGAAATCGAAGGTAACAAGGCCATCAGCAGCGAAGACCTGCTCAAAGGTCTTAATCAATCGGGTCTGGCTGAAGGCGAGATTTTCCAGCGCGCGACCCTAGAAGGTGTGCGCAACGAGCTGCAGCGCCAGTACGTTGCCCAAGGTCGTTACTCTGCGGAAATCGAAGCCGAAGTAATCCCTCAGCCGCGTAACCGTGTGGCCCTGAAGATCAACATCAATGAAGGCTCGGTTGCTGCGATTCAACACATCAACGTGGTGGGCAATACCGTCTTCTCCGACGAGGACCTGATCGCCCTGTTCGAGCTGAAGACCACCAACTGGCTGTCCTTCTTCAAGAACGACGACAAGTATGCTCGCGAAAAGTTGTCCGGTGACTTGGAGCGCCTGCGTTCCTACTACCTGGACCGCGGCTATATCAACATGGATATCAGCTCGACCCAGGTATCCATTACTCCTGACAAGAAACACGTCTATGTCACCGTCAACGTCGACGAGGGTGAGAAGTACACCGTACGTGAGGTCAAACTCAGCGGTGAACTGAAAGTGCCGGAAGAAGAAGTCCGCGCGCTGCTGCTGGTTCAGGAAGGTCAAGTGTTTTCGCGTAAGGTGATGACCACCACCTCGGAGCTGGTTACCCGTCGTCTGGGTAACGAGGGTTATACCTTTGCCAACGTCAACGGCGTGCCGGAAGCACATGACGATGGCACCGTATCCATTACTTTCGTAGTCGACCCAGGCAAGCGTGCCTACGTCAATCGCATTAACTTCCGTGGCAATACCAAGTCGGAAGACGAAGTGTTGCGCCGTGAAATGCGTCAGATGGAAGGTGGCTGGGCATCGACTTACCTGATCGATCAGTCTAAGACCCGCCTGGAGCGTCTAGGCTACTTCAAGGAAGTCAACGTTGAAACGCCGCAAGTTCCGGGCACCGACGATCAGATTGACGTCAATTACAGTGTCGAAGAACAGGCGTCGGGTTCGATTACTGCCAGCGTGGGTTTTGCCCAGAACGCCGGTCTGATCCTGGGCGGTTCGATTACCCAGAACAACTTCCTCGGTACTGGTAACAAGGTCAGCCTTGGCCTGACCCGCAGTGAATACCAGAGCAACTACAACTTTGGCTTCGTTGATCCCTACTGGACACCAGACGGTGTCAGCCTGGGTTATAACGCGTTCTTCCGTGAAACCGATTACGAAGAACTGAATACCGATGTGTCCAGTTATGCGGTGGACAGTTACGGTGCTGGTGTGAGTATTGGTTACCCGATCAGTGATACCTCGCGCCTGACCTATGGTCTTACCATTCAAAATGACAGTATCAGCACTGGTGTATATACCGTTGATGAAATCTTCAACTTTATCGAGGCAGAAGGTGACAATTACCTTAACCTCAAGGCCTCGATTGGTTGGTCGGAGTCGACCTTGAACCGTGGTGTGTTGGCCAATCGTGGTCACTCACAAAGTTTGGTGTTTGAGACCACTGTGCCTGGCAGTGATCTGTCGTTCTTCAAGATTGACTACCGCGGCCAGATCTTCAAACCTTTGACTGATACTTATACATTGCGCTTCCACAGCCAACTAGGCTTTGGTGAAAGCTACGGCTCTACATCTGATCTGCCGTTCTATGAGCACTATTACGCGGGTGGTTTCAACTCGGTGCGAGGGTTCAAGGACAGCAGTCTGGGGCCTCGTAGTACACCGAGTCGTGGTCAGGCAGTTACTGGAAACAAAGGCACAGCATTTGACCCTGATCAGGATCCTTTGCCGTTCGGCGGCAACGTGCTGGTACAAGGTGGTGTAGAGCTGTTGTTCCCCATGCCCTTCGTTAAAGATCAGCGTTCGCTGCGTACTGCGCTGTTCTGGGATGTGGGTAATGTCTTCGACACCAACTGCGGCAAGACTCAGGCTGATTGCAACAATATCGATCCGGGGCAACTGGCCAGTTCCGTGGGTGTTGGTCTGACCTGGATCACCGCGTTGGGGCCGTTGAGTTTCAGTCTGGGCATGCCAATCCTCAAGCCGGATGATGCTGATACGCAGATCTTCCAGTTCTCTCTCGGTCAGACGTTCTAAGCGTCAGATTATTGAATACCAACAGTTTTGCAGGAGTTGCACCGTGCGTAAGTTGACTCAACTGGTTTTGCTAAGCGTTGCCATGCTGGCCACTCCGGCGTTTGCCGAAATGAAAGTGGCGGTATTGAACTATCAAATGGCGCTTCTGGAGTCTGATGCGGCCAAGCGTTATGCCGTCGATGCCGAGAAGAAATTCGGTCCACAACTGAACAAGCTGAAGACCCTGGAAAGCGATGCCAAGCGTATTCAGGATCGCCTGGTCAAAGATGGCGAGAAGATGCAGACCGCCGAGCGTGAGCGTCTGGAGCTTGAATTCAAGCAGAAAGCCCGTGACTTCCAATTCCAGTCCAAAGAACTGAACGAGTCCAAGGCTGTTGCTGACCGTGAGATGCTGAAGAAGCTCAAGCCGAACCTGGACAAAGCCGTGGAAGAAGTGATCAAGAACGGTAACTTCGACCTGGTGCTGGAGCGTGGTGCGGTGATTGATGTCAAACCTCAGTTCGACATCACTCGCCAGGTTATCGAGCGCATGAATCAGCTGCGCTGATCATGAGTGCAACGTATACCCTTGGCCAGTTGGCCGAGCGCTTGGGAGCCACCCTGCGTGGCTCTGCTGAGCAAACTGTCAGCGGCCTGGCGACCTTGCAGGAAGCCAGTGCTGAACAGTTGAGTTTTCTGGCCAATCCCCAGTACCGCAAGTACCTCTCCAGCAGCCAGGCGGGTGCAATCCTGCTGACGGCTGCGGATGCCGAAGGCTATGCCGGTAACGCTCTGATTGTGGCTAATCCCTATCTTGCTTATGCCGAACTTTCTCACTTGTTTGATCGCAAGCCGCGTGCTTTGGCAGGTGTGCATCCGACTGCGGTGGTAGCGGGCGACGCGCAGGTTGATGCCAGTGCCAGTATCGGTGCCTATGCGGTGATCGAGAGTGGTGCGCAGATCGCCGCTGGCGTCACCGTTGGCGCGCAGTGCGTGGTCGGTGCGCGCTCGGTCATTGGCGAGGGTGGCTGGCTCGCACCGCGAGTAACGTTGTATCACGATGTGCGGATCGGCAAACGTGTGGTGATTCAGTCTGGCGCAGTGATCGGCGGTGAAGGCTTCGGCTTTGCCAATGAGAAGGGCGTCTGGCAGAAAATTGCGCAGATCGGCGGTGTCACCATCGGTGATGACGTCGAGATCGGTGCTAATACCACGGTCGACCGAGGTGCCCTGTCGGACACGTTGATCGGTAATGGCGTGAAACTGGATAACCAGATCATGATCGCGCACAACGTGCAGATCGGTGACAACACGGCCATGGCCGGTTGCGCGGGGATTTCCGGCAGCACCAAGATCGGCAAGAACTGCATGATCGCCGGTGGTGTTGGCATGGTCGGGCACATCGAGGTGTGCGACAACGTATTCGTTACCGGTATGACCATGGTGACTCGCTCAATCACTGAACCGGGCTCCTATTCCTCGGGTACCGCCATGCAGCCGGCGGCTGAATGGCGCAAGAGTGCGGCACGCATTCGTCAATTGGATGACATGGCGCGTCGCCTGCAACAGTTGGAAAAGCAGCTGGCCACCGTGACCTCAGCTGCCGACACTTCATCTGATGCCTGAGCCGGTTTTGCCGGCTTCTCTTTTTTCTCTTACAGGCTTCTCTGCACATGATGGACATTAACCAGATTCGCGAATACTTGCCGCACCGCTATCCGTTCCTGCTGGTGGACCGGGTGGCAGAGCTGGACCTTGAGGGCAAGAGCATTCGGGCCTACAAGAATGTCAGCATCAATGAGCCATTCTTCAACGGCCACTTCCCGGAACACCCGATCATGCCGGGTGTGCTGATCATCGAAGCCATGGCCCAGGCCGCCGGTATTCTTGGTTTTAAGATGATGGACCTGAAGCCGGCGGACGGTACCCTGTATTACTTTGTCGGCTCCGACAAGCTACGCTTTCGTCAGCCGGTGGTACCGGGCGATCAGTTGATCCTCGAAGCCAAATACCTGAGTAACAAGCGCAGCATCTGGAAGTTCGAGTGCAAGGCCAGTGTCGACGGCAAAGAAGTCTGCTCGGCAGAAATCATCTGTGCGGAACGCAAGCTATGAGTTTGATTGACCCTCGCGCCATCATTGATCCCAGTGCCAAGCTGGCTGACGACGTTGTCGTTGGCCCTTGGTCGATAGTCGGGGCCGATGTGGAAATTGGCGAGGGTACAGTGATCGGCCCCCATGTGATCCTCAAGGGGCCGACCAAGATCGGTAAACACAACCGAATCTATCAGTTCTCCTCGGTGGGTGAAGACACCCCCGATCTCAAGTACCAGGGCGAGGCAACTCGCCTGGTCATTGGCGATCACAACGTGATTCGCGAGGGCGTGACCATCCACCGCGGTACTGTGCAGGATCGCAGTGAAACCACCATTGGTAATCACAATCTGATCATGGCCTACGCCCACGTTGGCCATGACAGTGTGATCGGTAATCACTGCATTCTGGTCAACAACACTGCGCTGGCTGGGCACGTGTGGGTGGACGACTGGGCGATTCTGTCCGGTTATACCCTGGTGCATCAGTTCTGCCGTATTGGCGCGCACAGCTTTTCCGGCATGGGCACGGCGATTGGCAAGGATGTGCCGGCCTTTGTTACCGTGTTTGGCAACCCGGCCGAAGCACGCAGCATGAACTTCGAAGGTATGCGTCGTCGTGGTTTCAGTGCTGAGGCAATTGCCGCCTTGCGTCGTGCTTACAAGATTGTCTATCGCCAGGGGCTTACGGTTGAGCAGGCGATGGCCGAGTTGGCCGAGTCGTCTGCAGAATTTCCCGAAGTCGCGATCTTCCGTGACTCCATCCAGGCTTCCAGCCGCGGCATTACCCGTTAATTTATGACAGACCTGATGCGTGTCGCGCTGGTCGCTGGCGAGGCGTCCGGCGATATTCTCGGTGCGGGCCTGATGCAGGCCCTCAAAGCCCAATACCCGCAGATCGAATTTATCGGTGTCGGTGGCCCGCTGATGCAGGCCCAGGGGCTGACCTCTTATTTTCCGATGGAGCGCCTGTCGGTCATGGGGCTGGTCGAAGTGCTCGGCCGTTTGCCTGAGCTGCTGTCGCGGCGTAAACGGCTGATCAACACCCTGATTACCGAAAAGCCGGATGTGTTTATCGGCATCGATGCGCCGGATTTCAACCTGACCCTGGAGCTCAAGCTGCGTCAGGCGGGCATCAAGACCGTGCATTACGTCAGCCCGTCCGTGTGGGCCTGGCGGCAGAAGCGTGTGCTGAAAATTCGTGAAGCCTGCGATCTGATGCTGACCCTGTTCCCTTTCGAGGCGCAGTTCTATCAGGATCATCAGGTGCCGGTGCGCTTTGTCGGCCACCCGTTGGCTGACACCATTCCGCAGCAGGCGGATCGCACTGCAGCCCGCGATGCGTTGAGCTTGTCCAACGATCAACCGGTTGTGGCCCTGTTGCCGGGCAGTCGCGGTGGCGAAGTGGCGCGTCTGGGCAGTCTGTTTCTTGATGCGGCGCTGCGCTTGCGCACCTTGCGCCCCGGTATCCAGTTCGTTCTGCCGTGCTCCAGTCCCGAGCGCCGTGCCCAGCTTGAACAGCTGCTGGTGGGCCGCGATCTGCCGTTGACTCTGCTCAATGGCCGTTCCCATGAGGCCTTGGCCGCCTGCGATGCGGTGTTGATCGCCTCCGGTACGGCAACCCTGGAAGCCTTGCTGTACAAGCGGCCGATGGTGGTGGCGTACAAGGTTGCGCCGTTGACCTACCGCATCCTCAAACGCCTGGTCACCAGTGCCTATATTTCCCTGCCGAACCTGCTGGCCGAGCGTTTGCTGGTGCCGGAAATGATTCAGGATGCGGCTACGCCAGAAGCATTGGCCCAATTACTGGCTCCGTTGCTGGATGGCGGCGAAGTGCAGACCGAGGGCTTTGATGTGATTCACCGCGCACTGCGCCGTGACGCATCGGTGCAGGCGGCCAAGGCCGTGCTGCAACTGGCAGGGCGCGGCTGATGCAGTTGGGGTTGGATTTCACCCTGGTGCAGGAACTGGTCGCCGGTGTCGATGAAGTCGGTCGCGGCCCACTCTGTGGTGCGGTGGTGACGGCTGCGGTAATTCTTGACCCGGCGCGGCCGATTCTCGGCCTCAACGACTCGAAAAAACTCACCGAGGCACGTCGCGAGCAGCTCTTCGACGAAATTCGCGAAAAAGCCCTGGCCTGGTGCATCGCCCGTGCAGAGGTCGAGGAAATCGACCAGCTAAATATCCTCCACGCCACCATGCTGGCCATGCAGCGTGCGGTCGAAGGTTTGAGTGTGACGCCCAAGCTGGCGCTGATCGATGGCAATCGCTGTCCGAAACTTCAGGTGCCCAGCGCCGCGGTGGTCAAGGGCGATAGTCAGGTGCCAGCGATTGCTGCGGCCTCAATCCTGGCCAAGGTCAGCCGGGATCGCGAGATGCAGCTACTGGATCAGCAATACCCCGGTTATGGTATCGCCGGGCACAAGGGTTATCCCACGGCTGTGCATCTGGATGCCTTGCGCCGTTTGGGGCCAACGCCGATTCATCGGCGCTCATTCGGTCCTGTACGTGCGCTGCTTGAGCAGTAGTTGGATCACGTCTTATCGGTTCACCAGCCCAGGCTCGGCAGATCTAGCGCTACATCCAGCCTACGCATAGATCCGCTGATCCACATGCTGTTGTTTGCACCATGGCCCGGTACAATCCGGGCCTTATCGTTTTTGTGTTTTGTATAGGACTGCCATGACTGCTTCCTTCGTCCACCTGCGTTTGCACACCGAGTTTTCCCTGGTCGATGGGCTGGTGCGGGTCAAACCACTGATCAAGTCAGTGGCGGCGGCGGGTATGCCGGCGGTAGCGGTCACCGATATGAGCAATATGTGCTCGTTGGTGAAGTTCTATAAGGCGGCCATGGGCGGTGGCATCAAACCGATCTGCGGTGCGGACATCTGGCTGGCCAGTGCCGAGGAAGACGGCCCGCTGAGCCGCCTGACCCTGTTGGCGATGAACGCCAAGGGCTATCGCAACCTCACCGAACTGGTCTCGCGCGGTTGGAGCGAAGGGCAGAGCAATGATTTGGTGATCATCCAGCGTGACTGGGTGAAAGAGGCGGCCGAGGGGCTGATTGCCCTGTCTGGCGCCAAGGAGGGCGAGGTTGGCCATGCCTTGCTCGATGGCGAGCAGGCTGCGGCCGAAGCGCTGCTGCAGGAATGGATGGCCGTTTTTCCCGAGCGCTTCTACCTGGAGGTGCAACGCACCAATCGGGTTAACGATGAAGAATACCTGCATGCAGCTGTAGCGCTGGCAGACAAGCTGGGTGCGCCGCTGGTCGCGACCAACGATGTACGTTTCCTTAAGCAAGACGACTTCGCCGCTCATGAAACCCGGGTATGTATCGGCGAGGGCCGCAGCCTGGATGACCCGCGCCGGCCGCGTACCTATTCCGATCAGCAGTACCTGAAAAGCCCGCAGGAAATGGCCGAGCTGTTCAGTGATCTGCCGGAGGCGCTGGAAAACACGGTCGAGATCGCCAAACGCTGCAACATCGAAGTGCAGCTGGGCAAATACTTCCTGCCGGACTTCCCCGTGCCCGCCGGCATGACCATGGATGATTACTTTCGCCAGGTGTCATTTGAGGGGCTGGAAGAGCGTCTTGAGGTCTTGTTGCCCAAGGACACCCCCGATTACGCGGCGAAAAAACAGGTCTATATCGACCGGCTGAATTTCGAGCTGGATATCATCATCCAGATGGGCTTCCCCGGTTACTTCCTGATTGTAATGGACTTCATCAAGTGGGCGAAGAACAACGGCGTGCCAGTGGGCCCTGGCCGTGGGTCGGGTGCCGGTTCGCTGGTGGCCTATGTACAGAAGATCACCGACCTTGATCCGTTGGCCTATGACCTGCTGTTCGAACGTTTCCTCAACCCGGAACGGGTCTCCATGCCCGACTTTGACGTCGACTTCTGCATGGACGGTCGCGACCGGGTAATCGACTACGTCGCCGAGAAATACGGCCGCAACGCGGTGAGCCAGATCATCACCTTCGGCACCATGGCGGCCAAGGCGGTGGTGCGCGACGTGGCGCGGGCTCAGGGCAAGTCCTACGGCCTGGCCGACCGCCTATCGAAGATGATTCCTTTCGAAGTCGGCATGACCCTGGAAAAAGCCTACGAGATGGAAGAGCCGCTGCGCGACTTCCTCAAGGTTGACGAGGACGCCCGGGAAATCTGGGAGATGTCGCTCAAGCTCGAAGGCATCTGCCGCGGCACCGGTAAGCACGCCGGTGGTGTGGTGATCGCGCCGACCAAACTTACCGACTTCTCGCCGATTGCCTGTGACGATGAAGGCGGCGGTCTGGTGACTCAGTTCGATAAGGATGATGTGGAGCAGGCCGGTCTGGTGAAGTTCGACTTCCTCGGCCTGCGTACCCTGACCATCATCAAATGGGCGATGGAGACCATCAATCGCGAGCAGGCCAAGCAGGGCTTGCCAGATTTGAACATCGATTTCATCCCGCTGGATGACAAGCCAACCTTCGCCATGTTGCAGAAGGCCGAAACCACCGCAGTGTTCCAGCTTGAATCGCGCGGCATGAAAGAGCTGATCAAGAAGCTCAAGCCCGACTGCCTGGAAGACATGATCGCTCTGGTGGCGCTGTTCCGCCCAGGCCCGCTGCAATCGGGCATGGTGGACGACTTTATCAACCGTAAGCACGGCCGCGAGCCGATTTCCTACCCGCATCAGGACTACCAGTACGCTGGCCTGGAGCCGGTGCTCAAACCCACCTACGGCATCATCCTGTACCAGGAGCAGGTGATGCAGATTGCCCAGGTGATGGCCGGCTACACCCTCGGCGGTGCGGACATGCTGCGTCGCGCCATGGGTAAGAAAAAACCCGAGGAAATGGCCAAGCAGCGCGGCGGCTTTATTGAAGGTTGTGCCAATAACGGCATTGATGCCGACCTGGCCGGCAACATCTTCGACCTGGTGGAAAAGTTCGCCGGTTATGGTTTCAACAAATCCCACTCCGCCGCCTATGGCCTGGTGTCCTACCAGACTGCCTGGCTCAAGGCGCACCATCCGGCGCCGTTTATGGCCGCGGTGCTCTCGGCGGATATGCACAACACCGACAAGGTGGTCACCCTGATCGAGGAATGCCGCAGCATGAAGCTGCGCCTCGATGCGCCGGACGTGAACATCTCCGAGTTCAAGTTCACGGTGAACAACGAGGGCTGGATCGTTTACGGCCTGGGTGCGATCAAGGGCGTGGGCGAGGGGCCGGTGGAGGCGATCGTCGAGGCGCGCGAGGCTGGTCCGTTCAAGGATCTGTTCGATTTCTGTGCGCGGGTTGACCTCAAACGCATCAACAAACGCACCCTGGAAGCGCTGATTCGCAGCGGTGCACTGGATCGCCTCGGCCCGCATTTCCATGAGGAGCTGAAAGCCTACAAGGCCGATATCGACCGTAACCGTGCGGTGCTGATGGCGGCGATGGAAGAGGCGGTACAGGCCGCCGAACAGACCGCGCGTAGCGCTGAAAGCGGGCACATGGACCTGTTTGGCGGGGTGTTTGCCGATGCCGAGGCGGATGTTTACCTCAATCACCTGCGCGCCCGTGAGCTGACGCTCAAGGAGCGGCTCAAGGGCGAGAAAGACACCCTCGGGCTTTACCTGACCGGTCACCCGATTGACGAATACGAGGGGGAAGTGCGGCGTTTTGCCCGCCAGCGCATCGTCGACCTCAAGGCGGCGCGTGGTGACCAGACGATTGCCGGGCTGGTGGTCAACCTGCGGGTGATGAAGAACAAGAAGGGCGACAAGATGGGTTTTATCACCCTTGACGACCGCTCCGGGCGCATCGAGGCCTCCCTGTTTGCTGAAGCCTTCAACAGTGCCCAAGCCTTGCTGCAGACCGATGCCCTGGTAGTGGTTGAAGGGGAGGTGAGCAACGATGACTTCTCCGGTGGCCTGCGCCTGCGGGCCAAACGGGTGATGAGCCTGGAGGAAGCGCGCACCGGTCTGGCGGATAGTCTGCGTCTGAAGGTCGCCAGCAGTGCGCTGCAGGGCGACCGTCTGCGCTGGTTGGCTGAACTGTGCGGTCGTCATCGCGGCGCGTGCCCGATCACTGTCGACTACAGCGGCAGTGAGGCCAAGGCGCAGCTGCAATTTGGCGATAACTGGCGTATCGAGCCGGCTGACAGTCTGATTCAAGCATTGCGTGACCAGTTCGGCCGCGACAACGTCTTTTTGCACTACCGCTGATTTGCGGGGCTGCGGCCTCGCCGGTTGGTCGTGATACGCCGCAATGTGCACGGAAAACTTTCCTGCCATTTCGGGTGTCGACCTGAATGCGCCCGCTGCTATATGGTAGGGCGCGATAACGGATACAGCTCCCGGCCACTTGGCCGTCGACGCAAGACGGATGACTATGAACCCGAATTTTCTCGATTTCGAACAGCCGATCGCCGACCTGCAAGCCAAGATCGAAGAGCTTCGCCTGGTCGGTAACGACAACTCGTTGAACATCACTGATGAAATCGCCCGCCTGCAGGACAAGAGCAGCGCGCTGACCGAAAGCATTTTCGGCAACCTCAGCAGCTGGCAGATCGCTCAGCTGGCGCGTCACCCGCGCCGCCCCTACACCCTGGATTATCTGCAGCACATCTTTACCGAATTTGACGAGCTGCACGGCGATCGTCATTTCTCCGACGACGCTGCTCTGGTCGGTGGTGTGGCGCGCCTGGATGGTCAGCCGGTAATGGTTATCGGGCACCAGAAAGGCCGTGAGATTCGTGAGAAGGTCCGCCGCAACTTTGGCATGCCGCGTCCGGAGGGCTACCGCAAGGCCTGCCGCCTGATGGAAATGGCCGAACGCTTCAAGATGCCGATCCTCACCTTTATCGATACGCCAGGTGCCTATCCGGGGATCGACGCGGAAGAACGTGGGCAGAGTGAGGCGATTGCCTGGAACCTGCGTGTCATGGCACGTCTGAAAACTCCGATCATCGCCACCGTGATCGGCGAGGGCGGCTCCGGCGGCGCACTGGCCATCGGCGTGTGCGACCAGCTCAACATGCTGCAGTACTCCACCTACTCGGTGATTTCGCCGGAAGGCTGTGCTTCGATTCTGTGGAAGACCGCCGAGAAGGCACCTGATGCAGCCGAAGCCATGGGCATTACGGCTGAACGCCTGAAAGGGCTGGGGATTGTCGATCAGGTCATCAGCGAGCCGCTGGGTGGCGCACACAGTGACCCGGCCGCTGCGGCTGAGTCGATTCGTCAGGCGCTACTGGCTCAGCTGAAAACCCTCAAGGGGCTTGATACCGATGCACTGCTCAAGCGTCGTTATGAGCGCCTGATGAGCTATGGCATTGCCTGATTGCTCAGGCGTAGCGCATACAACGGGCCTTCGGGCCCGTTGTTGTTTTAAGCTTGGCCAATGAACGCTCTGCATACCCGTCTATACGAAGCTTTACAGCCTTGGAGGAATGCTCCGGGCTGGTGTGTGGCGCTGTCCGGCGGGCTGGATTCCACGGTTCTGTTGCACCTGCTGGCCAGTCTCACGCAGCGAGAGACGTTGCCGCCTCTTTCCGCTATTCATATTCATCACGGCATGCAGGCTGTGGCTGATACCTGGCCGGCGCATTGTCGTGAGCTTTGCGCCGCCTTGTCTGTGCCGTTGCAGGTTGAATATGTGCAGGTGGCGCCTGGCGCCAGTCTTGAGCGTGCTGCGCGCGATGCCCGCTATGCGGCCTTTATGGCCCGTCTCGGCACAGGCGAATTGCTGCTGACCGCGCAGCATCGCGATGATCAGGCGGAAACTCTGCTGTTTCGTCTGCTGCGCGGCGCGGGTGTGCAGGGCTTGGCGGGTATGCCGGTCAGTCGCGCGCTGGGGGCAGGGTATTTGCTGCGGCCCTTGCTGGGCTGCTCGCGCGCCGAGCTGCTGGCCTATGCGCAGGCTCACGGGCTGGTCTGGGTCGATGATCCGTCGAATGCCGATGAACGGTTTTCGCGTAACTACTTACGGCGTCAGGTAATGCCTGCGCTGCTCCGTCGCTGGCCACATGCCTCAGCCACTATGGCTCGTAGTGCCGCTCACTTGAGTGAGGCAGCGCAGCTGCTTGATGAATTGGCGCAGCAGGATTTAGCTGCCGCGCAGATGCCAGCGGAGTTTTCATGGCTGTCGTTACCCAGCCTGGCATTACCTACGCTGCGCGATCTGAGTGAACCTCGTCAGCGCAATGCTCTGCGTTACTGGTTGAGGCCGCTGACGGTGATGCCTGATAGCGAGCATTGGGCCGGTTGGCGGGCGTTTCGTGATGCTGCGTCGGATGCTGCGCCAATCTGGAGGCTGACGGCGGGGGAGCTGCGCCGCAGTGATGACCGTCTGTGGTGGTTGGCGGGTGATTGGCTGCGCGAACCAGCATCACTCAGTGCTGTGGTTCAAGGCAATCAGCAGCTGGCATTGCCCGCTAATGGTCGTGTGCGGATTAACGGTCAGCTGCCGGCGGGCAATTGGCAGTTGGGCTATCGTCAGGCCGGCGAGCAGATATTGTTACCTGGGCGCGGACGCCGCGACCTCAAACGCCTATTTAATGAGCTGCGCGTGCCGGCCTTTGTCCGCGACCGTCTGCCACTGCTGCGCCTGGATAACCAGGTGGTGGCAATTGCTAATCTGCCAGGTTTGCAGGGCGCCGCCGATGGCAGCTGGCAATTGCATTGGCTACCGCCGACCAATGATCAAGGTTTGAGCTGATAAGCCCTTTCCGGTAGACTACGCTCCCGTCTTACTAGAGCTTTTGTCGACTCCCCTGGGAATCGGCAAGGCGAGCTAATTGCGGCGTATCGTGATTGGCAGCTTCGGTATTCCTTCGCTTTCCCCGGCGGCACTGACCGCTTAAACGCAGACTTCTAGGGTTTTTCATGACGCGCTACATATTCGTCACGGGTGGTGTTGTTTCTTCATTGGGGAAAGGCATCGCCTCGGCTTCATTGGCGGCTATCCTGGAGGCGCGGGGCCTGAAGGTCACCATGCTCAAGCTGGATCCCTATATCAACGTCGATCCGGGCACCATGAGCCCGTTCCAGCACGGTGAGGTGTTCGTCACCCATGACGGCGCTGAGACCGACCTCGACCTGGGCCACTATGAGCGGTTTATCCGCACCACCATGACCCAGAACAACAACTTCACCACCGGCCGCGTCTACGAAGACGTGCTGCGCCGCGAGCGCCGTGGTGATTACCTGGGCGCGACCATTCAGGTCATCCCGCACATCACCGACGAAATCAAGCGCCGCATCATCAAGGGTGCTGGCGATGCCGACGTGGCCATGGTCGAAATCGGCGGCACCGTGGGCGACATCGAGTCGCAACCGTTCCTCGAAGCCATCCGCCAGCTGCGTGTGGAAGTAGGCGCCAAGCGCGCCATGCTGATGCACCTGACCCTGGTGCCATACATCGCCACCGCTGGCGAAACCAAGACCAAACCGACTCAGCACTCGGTGAAAGAGCTGCGCTCCATCGGCCTGCAGCCGGACGTGCTGATCTGCCGCTCTGACCATCCGGTGGATGTGTCCTCGCGCCGCAAGATCGCCCTGTTCACCAACGTCGAAGAGCGTGCGGTGATCAGCCTGGAAGATGTCGACACCATCTACAAGATTCCGGGTGTGCTGCATGCCCAAGGACTGGATGACTTCGTTGTCGAGCGCTTCGGTCTGGAATGTGGTGGTGCCGATCTGTCCGAGTGGGACCGCGTGGTGGATGCCAAGCTGAACCCGGAAAAAGAAGTCAATATCGCCATGGTCGGCAAGTACATGGAGCTGCTGGACGCCTACAAGTCGCTGATCGAAGCGATGAGCCATGCCGGCATCCAGAACCGCACCAAGGTCAACCTGCGTTATATCGACTCCGAAGACATCGAGAACAAAGGCACCAGCCTGCTTGAAGGTGTCGATGCCATTCTGGTTCCGGGCGGATTCGGCCTGCGCGGTGTGGAAGGCAAGATCAAGACCGTGCAGTACGCCCGTGAGAACAAGATTCCCTACCTGGGTATCTGCCTTGGCATGCAGGTCGCTGTCATCGAGTTCGCCCGCAATGTGCTGGGTTGGACGGATGCCAACTCCACTGAGTTCGATACATCCAGCCAACATCCAGTCGTTGGCTTGATCACTGAATGGCAGGACGCGACCGGTGAAGTCGAAACGCGCAGCGACTCTTCTGATCTGGGTGGCACCATGCGTCTTGGCGCACAGGATTGCCAGCTGCAGGCCGGTTCGCAAGTACATGCCTGCTACGGCAAGCATGTGATCGTCGAGCGCCATCGTCATCGCTATGAAGTGAACAACAACCTGCTGCCGCAATTGATCGATGCCGGCCTCAAGGTCACCGGTCGCTCGGGCGACGGCGCGCTGGTTGAAGTGGTTGAAGCGCCCGATCATCCGTGGTTCGTCGCTTGCCAGTTCCACCCGGAGTTCACTTCGACGCCGCGTGATGGCCACCCGCTGTTCAGTGGTTTCGTCAATGCCGCCCTGGCCCAGCAAGCGAAGAAGGCCTAAGGCATGACCCAGAAGATCATCAAGGTCGGCAACATCGAGATCGCCAACGACAAGCCTTTTGTGCTGTTTGGCGGGATCAACGTCATTGAGTCCCGCGACCTGGCCATGCGTGCGTGCGAAGAGTACGTGCGGGTTACCGAAAAACTCGGTATCCCCTACGTGTTCAAGGCCAGTTTCGACAAGGCCAATCGTTCGTCCATCACCTCCTTCCGTGGCCCTGGCCTGGATGAGGGCATGAAGGTTTTCGAGGAAGTGAAGAAGACCTTCGGCGTGCCGGTGATTACCGATGTGCATGAGCCTGAGCAAGCCGCACCAGTGGCGGCGGTCTGCGACATTATCCAGTTGCCGGCGTTTCTCTCGCGGCAGACCGATCTGGTCGTGGCCATGGCCAAGACGGGTGCGGTGATCAATATCAAGAAGGCCCAGTTCCTCGCGCCCCAGGAGATGAAGCACATCCTGACCAAGTGCGAAGAGGCCGGTAATGATCAACTGATTCTCTGCGAGCGCGGTTCCAGCTTCGGCTACAACAACCTGGTAGTGGACATGCTCGGCTTCGGCATCATGAAGCAGATGAACTACCCGGTGTTTTTCGACGTGACCCACGCCCTGCAAATGCCAGGCGGTCGCGCCGACTCCGCGGGTGGTCGCCGTGCTCAGGTTACCGACCTGGCCAAAGCGGGTATGAGCCAAGGCCTGGCTGGTCTGTTCCTGGAGGCCCATCCGGACCCAGACAATGCCAAGTGCGACGGCCCTTGCGCCTTGCGCCTGGACAAACTGGAGCCGTTCCTCACCCAGCTCAAGCAGCTGGATGATTTGATCAAGAGTTTTGCGCCGATTGAGACTGCCTGAAACGGCAAATCTCCGGTAAAGTGCCATTTGTATACAATCTGACTAAATAGTCAGTACATATTGTGCGCTGGAGTCACTGCCAGTGCGCAATGAGTGTGCAACTCGGTACTACCCTTTTCGTCAATTTTTTGGAGTGCTACACGCAATGGCAAAGATCGTCGACATCAAAGGCCGTGAGGTTCTCGATTCCCGTGGTAACCCGACTGTGGAAGCCGATGTAATTCTCGACGGCGGCATCATCGGCAGCGCCTGTGCGCCGTCCGGTGCCTCCACCGGTTCGCGCGAAGCGCTGGAACTGCGTGATGGCGACAAGAGCCGTTACCTGGGCAAGGGTGTGCTGAAGGCCGTGGCCAACATCAATGGCCCGATTCGCGACCTGCTGCTGGGCAAAGATGCTGCCGATCAGCAAGCGCTTGACCAGGCGATGATTGCCCTCGATGGCACTGAAAACAAAGCCACCCTGGGCGCCAACGCCATCCTCGCTGTATCCCTGGCTGCGGCCAAGGCTGCTGCGCAGGCCAAGGGCGTACCGCTGTATGCACACATTGCCGACCTGAACGGCACGTCTGGCGTTTATTCGATGCCGGTGCCGATGATGAACATCATCAACGGCGGCGAGCACGCTGATAACAACGTCGATATTCAGGAGTTCATGGTTCAGCCGGTTGGCGCCAAGACCTTCGCCGACGCATTGCGCATGGGCACCGAGATTTTCCACCACCTCAAGGCTGTGCTGAAGGCCCGTGGTCTGAGCACCTCCGTGGGTGACGAAGGTGGCTTCGCGCCGAACCTGGCGTCCAACGAAGATGCGCTGGCCGCAATCGCCGAAGCCGTGGCCAATGCCGGCTACAAACTGGGTGATGACGTGACCCTGGCACTGGACTGCGCTTCCAGCGAGTTCTTCAAGGACGGTCAGTACGACCTGGCTGGCGAAGGCAAGGTGTTCAGTGCCGAAGGTTTCGCCGACTACCTGGCGGGTCTGACCCAGCGTTACCCGATCATCTCCATCGAAGACGGTATGGATGAGTCCGATTGGGCTGGCTGGAAAGTGCTGACCGACAAGATCGGTGAGAAGGTGCAGCTGGTGGGTGACGACCTGTTCGTCACCAACACCAAGATCCTCAAGCGTGGTATCGACGAGTCGATCGGCAACTCGATCCTGATCAAGTTCAACCAGATCGGCACCCTGACTGAAACCCTGCAAGCCATCCAGATGGCCAAGGCTGCCGGTTACACCGCCGTGATTTCGCACCGTTCGGGTGAAACCGAAGACAGCACCATTGCTGATCTGGCGGTCGGTACTGCTGCTGGCCAGATCAAGACCGGCTCGCTGTGCCGCTCGGACCGCGTGTCCAAGTACAACCAACTGCTGCGTATCGAAGAGCAGCTGGCGGGTAAGGCGCCGTACAAAGGCCGCGCCGAGTTCCGTGGTTGAACCCAGGCATGGTAAAAGAGGGGCGGCGCGAGTCGCCCCTTTTTCGTTCGGAAGCTTTTTACGCTATGCGCAATAACTTTTACTGGGTATTTATCGTGCTGATTGCCGTGTTGGCAGGCCTGCAGTATCGCCTGTGGGTCGGCGATGGCAGCCTGGCGCAGGTGGCCCAGTTGCAGCAGCAGATCGCCGATCAACAGGGCGAAAACCAGCAGCTGCAAGAGCGCAATCGGATTCTTGAAGCCGAAGTGCTGGAGCTAAAAAGCGGGATGGAAACCGTCGAAGAGCGTGCGCGCCATGAGCTGGGCATGCTTAAAGAGGGCGAAACCCTCTATCAGTTGGCTGAATGAATACGTCCGTATTCCCCCCTTTCTGGGCGTTGATCCCTGCTGCCGGTATTGGCAGCCGGATGCGCGCCGACCGGCCCAAGCAGTACCTGCAACTGGCCGGCAAAAGCATTATCGAACACACCCTGGCGTGCTTTCTCGAGCATCCACAGCTGCGTGCGGTGGTGGTCAGTCTGGCGGCGGATGATCCCTACTGGCCGACCCTGAGTTGTGCCCATGATCCGCGCATCCATCGTGCCGATGGTGGTGCCGAGCGCGCTGATTCGGTGCTTAGCGGCCTGCTGCGCCTCACTGAACTGGGTGCTCAAGAGCAGGATTGGGTGCTGGTGCACGATGCGGCGCGGCCCAACCTGGCGCGCAGCGATCTTGACTTGCTGCTCAGCGAACTGGCCGATGACCCGGTCGGCGGCCTGTTGGCCGTGCCGGCGCGCGATACGCTCAAGCGTGCTGGTGCTGATGGCCGGGTGCAGGCTACGGTGGATCGCTCAACCATCTGGCAGGCTTTTACCCCGCAGATGTTCCGCCTTGGCGAGTTGCAGCGTGCCTTGGCTGATGCCTTGATTGCCGGTGTGGCGATTACCGATGAGGCCTCCGCTATCGAGTGGTCCGGACAGGCACCGCGCCTGATCGAGGGACGTGCGGATAACCTGAAAGTCACTCGCCCGGAAGACTTGCGCAGTCTGGCCAGTCTTTGGCACCTCAAGAGCTAAGAGCCTGTTTTTAACGCAGCAGGGCCGACGCGTAGCAGATCGTAAACAGGTTCTAGCGATACTCGCTGCGCTGAGCCAACCCCTGCTTAAGAAACTCCACCAGCTGGCGTACCTTGGGCGACAGGTGACGTTGCTGTGGATACAGCGCCCACACCGCAGTATCCGGCGGTTGTTGGTTATCCAGTAATGAGACCAGTGCGCCGCTGCGCAAATGTTCCAGCACGTAATAGTCTGGCAATTGGCACAGACCCAGGCCGCGCAGCGCGGCTTCCAGCACTGCCTGGCCGCTGTTGCAGCGCCAGTTGCCCTGCACCCGCAGGCTGGAATCGCGGCCGCTGGCCTGAAAACTCCAGAGATCCGAACTGCCAATCAGGCAGTTGTGCCGTGCCAGTTCCGACAGCGAATGCGGCCTGCCATAACGTTGCAGGTACGCCGGTGCAGCGCACAGGTACATCTGCCGTGGCGCTAGGCGTGTGGCCACCAGGCGCGAGTCCTGCAAGCGACCGAGGCGGATGGCCAGGTCGAGGCCTTCATGCAGCAGATCCAGCGTGCGATTGCTCAGCTCGATGTCCACCCGCAGCTGCGGGTGCAGCACCATAAAGTCGGTGACCAGCGGCACGATAAAACGCTCGCCATAGGCCACGGCGCAGGTCATGCGCAGCAGGCCCTTGGGCTCACTGCCTAAGTCTCCAACGGCGCGCAGCGCTTCCTCGCGAGCATCCTGCAGGCGCTGACAGTGCTGTAAGAATGTCTGCCCGGCCTCGGTCAGCGCCACACGGCGGGTGCTGCGGTAGAACAGGCGGGTTTGCAGGCGCTCCTCCAGTCGCGCGATCTGCCGGCTGACCTGGGAGGATGACAGGCTCAGGCGTTCGGCGGCAGCGGTGAACTGGCCGCATTCAGCGACCGCGACAAATTCATCAAGGCCTTCCCAGCGGTTCATGCGGATGTCCTGTTGCGAATTAATTGTCCCTGTATAGCAAGAATGTTTTGTTTTTTGTTCGATTATCTATTTGCATCACTGATCTACACTCTGCGCCACCGTCGAATCCGCTGGAGAGCGATCATGATCAAGTCCCGTGCTGCCGTAGCCTTTGCCCCCAATCAGCCGCTGCAAATCGTCGAGGTCGACGTAGCGCCGCCCAAGGCCGGTGAAGTGCTGGTGCGCATTGTCGCCACCGGCGTGTGCCACACCGACGCTTACACCCTGTCGGGCGAAGACTCCGAAGGGGTGTTTCCGGCGATTCTCGGCCATGAAGGTGGCGGCATCGTCGAGGCGATCGGTGAGGGCGTGACCTCGGTCAAGGTGGGTGACCACGTGATTCCGCTGTACACCGCCGAATGCCGCGCCTGCAAATTCTGCAAATCCGGCAAAACCAACCTGTGCAGCTCGGTACGCGCCACCCAGGGCAAGGGCCTGATGCCAGACGGCACCAGCCGCTTCAGCTACAACGGCGAGCCGATTTACCACTACATGGGCTGTTCGACGTTCTCCGAATACACCGTGCTGCCAGAAGTCTCACTGGCGGTGATCCCCAAGGAAGCGCCGCTGGAGAAGGTCTGCCTGCTTGGTTGTGGCGTGACCACCGGCATCGGTGCCGTGCTCAACACCGCCAAGGTGGAAGAGGGCGCTACCGTGGCGATCTTCGGCCTCGGCGGCATCGGCCTGGCGGCGATTATCGGCGCGAAGATGGCCAAGGCCTCGCGCATCATCGCCATCGATATCAACCCGGCCAAGTTCGAGGTGGCCCGTGAGCTGGGTGCGACTGATTTCGTTAACCCCAAGGATTTCGCCAAACCAATTCAGGAGGTCGTCGTCGAGATGACCGACGGCGGCGTGGACTACTCCTTCGAGTGCGTCGGTAATGTGCAACTGATGCGCGCGGCGCTGGAGTGCGCGCACAAGGGCTGGGGTGAGTCGGTGATTATCGGTGTGGCCGGTGCCGGCCAGGAAATCAGTACCCGTCCGTTCCAGCTGGTGACCGGCCGCGTCTGGCGCGGTTCAGCGTTCGGCGGGGTCAAGGGCCGTACCGAGCTGCCGAGCTATGTGGAAAAGGCGCAGAAGGGCGAAATCCCGCTGGACACCTTTATCACCCACAACATGCCGCTGGACGACATCAACAAGGCCTTCGATCTGATGCATGAAGGCAAGAGCATCCGCACGGTTATCCACTTCTGATCACGCTGGGCGGCTGTGATGGCCGCCCACTGGAGGCCTTATGACCTTGGAAAATATTTCCTGCCAGAAGAGTGCCGGCGGTTGGCACAAGCGTTACCGCCACCGCTCGGCGGTGCTGGGCTGCGACATGGTGTTTGCCGTGTATCTGCCACCGCAGGCTGAGCAGGGCGGCACATTGCCGGTGCTGTACTGGTTGAGCGGGCTGACCTGCACCGATGAAAACTTTATGCAGAAGGCCGGCGCGCACAAGCTGGCGGCCGAGCTGGGGTTGATCATCGTTGCGCCGGATACCAGCCCACGTGGTCCCGATGTGCCGGATGATCCGGACAAGGCCTGGGATTTCGGTCTGGGCGCGGGCTTTTATCTGAACGCCACCCAGGAGCCCTGGGCGCGGCATTACCGCATGTACGACTATGTGGTGCAGGAGCTGCCGGCGCTGATCGAGGCGAACTTCCCGGTATCCGATAAGCGCGGTATCAGCGGCCACTCCATGGGCGGGCACGGTGCGCTGGTCTGCGCGTTGCGTAATCCGGGGCGCTATCAGTCGTTGTCGGCCTTTGCGCCGATCAGCAACCCGAGCAACTGTCCCTGGGGCGAGAAGGCGTTCTCCCGTTACCTGGGTGAGGACCGCTCGCGCTGGCGCGAATGGGACGCCTGCGCCTTACTCAGCGATGCCACGGAAAAGCTGCCGATTCTGGTCGATCAGGGTGATCGTGATGACTTCCTGGAAAACCAGCTCAAGCCGGATGCGCTCAAGGCCGCGGCGCAGGCCGCAGGTCATCCGCTGACTCTGCGTCTGCAGCCGGGCTACGACCACAGCTACTACTTTATCGCCAGCTTTATCGATGACCACCTGCGTCATCACGCCAAGGCGTTGTTGGGCTGAACCGCTACTGACCGACGGCCAGCTAGCCGGGTTGATCCTGTAGCTTTCAGTTAGAATCACGCCCTGACTTTTTCAGGGCGTTGTTTCTTATGCGTATTGGCCACGGCTACGATGTGCACCGCTTCGGTGAGGGCGACTTCATCACCCTGGGCGGCGTGCTGATTCCCCATAAATTCGGCCTGCTGGCTCACTCCGATGGTGACGTGTTGCTGCATGCCCTGAGTGATGCCCTGCTCGGCGCGGCGGCGCTGGGCGATATCGGCAAACACTTCCCTGACACCGATCCGACCTTCAAGGGCGCCGACAGCCGTGTGCTGCTGCGCCATGTGCTCGGTCTGGTGCATGCCAAGGGCTGGCAAGTCGGTAATGTCGACGCCACCATCGTCGCCCAGGCGCCAAAGATGGCCCCGCATATCGAGACCATGCGTGCGCGAATTGCCGAGGATTTGCAGGTGAGCCTGGATCAGGTCAACGTCAAGGCCACCACCACCGAGAAACTCGGCTTTACCGGGCGTGAAGAAGGCATTGCCGTGCATGCTGTCGCGCTGTTGGTCGCTCGATGAACGAGCTCGAGTTGCTGGGCCCGCGCGCCTATGGCGAACCTTGCGGTACGGCGGTACTCAAGGCCGTGGCGGAGGATTTTCAGGTCGATGAAGTGCTGGATATTCCCCTGGCCGGCGAGGGTGAGCACCTTTGGCTGTGGGTGGAAAAGCGCGAGCTGAACACCGAGGAAGCGGCCAAGCGTATTGCCCGCGCGGCTGGCGTGCCGTTGAAGTTGATCAGCTACGCCGGGCTCAAGGATCGTCAGGCGCTGACCCGTCAGTGGTTCAGCCTGCATCTGCCGGGCAAACTCGATCCCAACCTGAGTGCCGCCGAAGATGCCAGTCTGAGCATCCTCAAGCAGGTGCGGCATACCCGCAAACTGCAGCGCGGCGCTCACGCGGCTAATGGTTTTACTCTGCGCCTGACCCAACTGGCTGCGGATCGTGAGGTGCTGGATCAGCGCCTGACGCAAATCGTTGCCCAGGGCATTCCCAACTATTACGGCTTGCAGCGTTTCGGCCATGAAGGCGGCAATGTCGCTCATGCCCGGCACTTTGCGGCGAACAAGAGCCTGCCGGAGAAGCGCAATGTGCGTTCGCGGGTGCTCTCGGCAGCACGCAGTTATCTGTTCAATCAGGTGCTGGCCGAGCGGGTCGCCGCCGGTACCTGGAATCAGGCGCTGCAGGGGGATCTGCTGGCTTTTACCGACAGCCGCAGCTTTTTTGCGGCCGGCGAGGCGGAGTGCAGCGATCCACGCCTGGCGATTCTCGATCTGCATCCAACAGGCCCGTTGTGGGGCGCAGGCGTCTCTGGCGCTGCGGGTATCGCGCAAGCGCTGGAGCAGGATCTGGCCGCACGCGAAAGCGTCTTGGTCGACTGGTTGGCAGAAGCAGACATGACGCACGAACGGCGTATCCTGCGCCTCCCCATTGGCGGCCTGTCGTGGCATTATCCCGAGCCTGACATTCTGCAACTGGAATTCGTCCTGCCGGCTGGATGCTTCGCCACCGTCTTGGTGCGTGAGCTCGTCGATCTGTTGCCTGCAGGGCAGACGGACAACCCATGCGTATTCTGATTTCCAATGATGACGGCGTTGCTGCGCCAGGCCTGGCGGCGCTGCATGCGGCGCTGGCCGACTATGCCGAGTGCACGGTGATTGCCCCCGATCAGGACAAGAGCGGCGCGAGCAGCTCGCTGACCCTCGATCGCCCGCTGCACCCGACCACGCTGCCCAATGGCTATATTAGCCTTAACGGTACGCCGACCGATTGCGTGCACCTGGGCCTCAACGGCCTGCTGCCGCAGGTCGCGGATCTGGTGGTGTCCGGCATCAACCTGGGCGCCAACCTGGGCGACGACGTGCTGTATTCCGGCACCGTGGCGGCGGCTTTGGAAGGGCGCTTTCTGGCGCGTCCGGCGTTTGCCTTCTCCTTGCTTTCGCGCCTGCCGGACAATCTGCCAACCGCGGCCTATTTCGCCCGCAAGTTGGTCGAGGCGCATGAGCAGCTCGATCTGCCGCCGCGCACCGTACTCAATGTGAATATCCCCAATCTGCCGCTGGAGCATATCCGTGGCATCCAGCTGACCCGCCTGGGCCACCGCGCCCGTGCTGCGGCGCCGGTCAAAGTGGTCAATCCGCGCGGCAAGGAAGGCTATTGGATCTCGGTAGCCGGTGATGCCGAAGATGGTGGCCCTGGTACGGATTTTCATGCAGTGATGCAGGGTTATGTCTCGGTCACGCCGCTGCAGTTGGACCGAACCTTTGCTGATGGCTTCAACAGCCTGCAGCCCTGGTTGGAGGGGCTGCTGTGATCCGCCGGGAACAGGACGAGCTGCACCATCGCGGCATCGGCATGACCTCGCAGCGTACCCGCGAGCGGCTGATTCAGCGGCTGTACGAGGAAGGGCTGTCCAACGCCCATGTGCTGGAAACCATTCGCCGCACGCCGCGTCATCTGTTTGTTGATGAGGCCCTGGCCCATCGCGCCTACGAAGACACCGCCCTGCCTATCGGCAACAACCAGACCATCTCGCAGCCCTATATGGTCGCGCGCATGAGCGAGCTACTGCTGGCGGCAGGTCCCTTGGACAAGGTGCTGGAGATCGGCACCGGCTCGGGCTATCAGACCGCGATTCTGGCGCAGCTGGTTGAACGGGTATTCAGCGTCGAGCGCATCCAGAGCCTGCAAGACAAGGCCAAGGAGCGCCTGACTCAGCTCAATTTGCGCAATGTGGTATTCCGCTGGGGCGATGGCTGGGAAGGCTGGAATGCCCTGGGCCCATACAACGGCATCATCGTCACTGCTGCGGCGGCCAATGTGCCGCAGGCCCTGCTCGATCAGCTGGCTCCGGGCGGGCGCCTGGTGATTCCGGTTGGTGCAGGCGATGTGCAGGAACTGCTGCTTATCGTCCGTGAAGAAGACGGCTTCTCCCGGCATGTGCTGGATGCCGTGCGCTTCGTGCCCCTGCTCAATGGGCCTTTGGCCTGATTCGATTGTTTACGGATGAACCGATGAAGAAGTATTTCCTGCTTTACGCCAAAGGCATTGCTATGGGCGCTGCTGACGTAGTGCCCGGCGTATCCGGCGGCACTGTGGCATTTATTAGCGGAATTTATGACGAGCTGCTGCGCTCAATTGCCAGCGTGCCGGTGGCCTTGGGCATGCTGCTGCGCGGGCGTGTTGTCGAAGCCTGGAAAGCCGCCAATGCAACCTTTTTGCTGGTGCTGCTGCTGGGTGTCATGACCAGCGTGCTCAGCCTGGCGCGGCTGATCACCTACCTGCTGGTCGAGCAGCCGATTCCGGTGTGGTCGTTCTTCTTCGGTCTGATTCTGGTTTCCACACATTTGGTGGTTCGCGAAATTCAGCGCTGGAACTGGACGCGAGTTGTCAGCCTGATTCTAGGGGCTGCGTTCGCCTACTGGATTACCGTGGCGTCACCTTTGCAGCTGGGGCATGACCCGCTGAGTCTGTTCTTTGTCGGTGCCATTGCCATTTGCGCGATGATTCTTCCGGGCATTTCCGGCAGCTTTATCCTGGTGCTGCTGGGGCTTTATAGCTTTGTGCTGACCGCAGTGAAGGGCTTGGATATTACTGTGCTGCTGATTTTTGCCAGCGGTTGCCTGGTGGGCATTGTCAGTTTCGCCGGAATTTTGCGCTGGCTGCTGGCGCGCTGGCGTGACCTGACCCTGGCGTTTCTCACTGGGCTGATGGTCGGCTCGCTGAACAAGATCTGGCCCTGGAAGGAAACCCTGACCTGGCGCACTGATCGTCATGGTGAACAGGTGCCGCTGTTGCAAGCCAATCTCTGGCCTCAACAATTCGCTGAAATCAGCGGTCATGACCCGCAGTTGCTGCTGGCCGTTGCCCTGGCGATTGCAGGCATTCTGCTGGTGCTAGGTCTGGAGTGGCTGGCCGGGCGTAATCCGCAAAGCGCTGGTGATAACCGATAATTGCGGCACAATGCACGCCAGTTAGATGTAAGCAGTTTTGCCCGAGGGGGATGCAGGTGAGTTCCACAGCCATTCAATTGCCGATTCGCGCCAGCAGTGCTCGTACCCTGTTGAGTGGCCTTGTTCTCGGTGCGTTGCTCAGTGCCTGTGCAAGCCCGCCGCCAGGTGGCGTCAAGGTGGTTGACCGTACTCAGAATGGCGCTACTCAGACACCGCAGCGCCAGCCGGTCAGCAGTGGCCAGTATCAGGTGCAGCGTGGCGATACGCTGTACTCGATTGCATTCCGTTATGGTTGGGATTGGAAAGCGCTGGCGGCACGCAATGGCATTGCACCGCCTTACCTGATCCGGGTTGGCCAAATCATCCGCTTTGATGGGCAGCCCGCCAGTCGCCCGCCTGTAGTTGCGACGGCTCCTGTGGTTAGCACGCCGCCGCCCGGTCGCCCGAGTACACCCATTCAAACCAAACCCGTGCAGACCCAACCGCCGGTGCCGGTTAAAACTACTCCGAGCGTCACCGCGTTACCGCCGACGCAGCGCTCTGCATCGGGTTGGTTGTGGCCTTCCAATGGGCCGGTTATTGGGCGTTTTTCCTCAAACGGCAGTTTGAATAAAGGCATTGATATCGGCGGAGAATTGGGCCAGCCTGTTTTAGCTGCGTCTGATGGTTCAGTGGTCTACGCCGGGAGTGGTTTACGGGGCTACGGCGAATTAGTGATCATCAAACATAGCGATACCTACGTAAGCGCCTACGGTCACAACCGCAGGCTGTTGGTGCAGGAGGGGCAACAGGTCAAAGCCGGGCAGAAAATTGCCGAGATGGGTTCCACAGGAACCGACCGGGTGAAGTTGCATTTTGAAGTGCGCCGCCAAGGTAAACCTGTAGACCCGCTGCAATACCTGCCGCGACGTTGATCTAGCGCTAGCCTGTCTCCACCACGTGGGAGGGACAGGCTTTGGTGTAACCAGGGACTTGGTCGCGCTAGGGCTTGCTGTCGAACTCAGCAAGGAATAACAAAAATGGCTCTCAATAAAAAAGAAGCGCCGGAGTTTGACGTCGATGATGAAGTGCTCCTGATGGAGCCCGCTATTGTCCTTGACGATGATTCAGACGAAGAAGCGCAACCGCCACTTTCCCGCAGCAAAGCAAAAGCATCCGCAACCAGCAGCAAGCAACACAAATACATCGATTACACCCGTGCACTCGACGCCACTCAGCTGTACCTCAACGAAATCGGCTTTTCCCCTCTCCTGACTCCTGAAGAAGAAGTGTTCTTCGCGCGCCTGGCGCAGAAGGGCGACCCGGCCGGCCGCAAGCGCATGATCGAAAGCAACCTGCGCCTGGTGGTGAAGATCGCTCGTCGTTACGTCAATCGCGGCTTGTCCCTGCTGGATCTGATTGAAGAGGGCAACCTCGGTCTGATTCGCGCGGTGGAGAAATTCGATCCTGAGCGCGGTTTCCGTTTTTCGACCTATGCCACCTGGTGGATCCGCCAGACCATCGAACGGGCGATCATGAATCAGACCCGTACCATTCGCTTACCGATTCATGTGGTAAAAGAGCTCAACGTCTACCTGCGTGCAGCTCGCGAATTGACCCAGAAGCTCGACCATGAGCCTTCGGCAGAAGAAATTGCCAACCTGCTGGAAAAACCGGTAGGTGAAGTTAAACGCATGCTCGGCCTGAATGAGCGTGTTTCCTCGGTGGACGTTTCACTGGGTCAGGACTCGGATAAAACCCTACTCGATACCCTGACCGATGACCGCCCGACTGACCCTTGCGAGTTGCTGCAGGACGATGACCTGTCGCAGAGCATCGACCAGTGGCTGTCTGAACTGACCGACAAGCAGCGTGAGGTAGTGATTCGCCGCTTCGGTCTGCGTGGCCATGAAAGCTGCACCCTGGAAGAAGTTGGCCAGGAAATCGGTCTGACCCGTGAGCGCGTTCGGCAGATTCAGGTCGAAGCCCTCAAGCGTTTGCGGGAAATTCTGGAAAAGAACGGTCTGTCGAGCGACTCGCTGTTCCAGTGAGCTTGATGAGTTAACACTTAACCCGGCCTTGGCCGGGTTTTTTGTGCCCGTGTTTTATGCTCCCCGCTTTCTCGTGAGCGTAATGCATGACGGCAGAAGTTATTGCGGGCGAGTTTTGTACGTGCTTATGTAAGCCATTGCTTACAGGGTGCGTAAGCTATTGGTGCGCAAGGCGGCCGGTGAAGTGCTCTTCTCGGTTATAAGTTACTGTTTTTTAAATAATATTTATTTTTTAGGGGAGGGCTGAATGCCATCCGTATGGCGTTTTCAGCGCTTGTTAGGAAGGCGGAAATCGCTAGTATTACACCTGTGCTCAAGGACAAGCACAGGTTGTCAGGATGACAATCAGGACATCGTAGGACGCGATTCATCAGGACGATGAGCTGGGAAATACAGGGACTAGGGACAAAAGAGTGGGCGACGCGAGTCGCCCCTTTTTTTGCCTGCGTTTTCTGTATCTATCGTTTGCAGATCACTCTGCGGCCTTGTTTCAGGCAATTTCGGGTCTGCAAAAAAGGAAAAACCCGCGCAAGGCGGGTTTTTTGTGCAGCTAGCGCAGCAACGTACTAGCGCTCCAGATACTGCAGCTTGTCCTTCACGCCATCCCACTCTTCAGCGTCTGGCAGGGACTCTTTCTTCTCGGTGATGTTCGGCCAGACTTCGGCCAGGTCGGCGTTCAGTTCGATGTATTCCTGCTGATCTTCCGGCACCTCATCTTCGGAGAAGATGGCTTGTGCAGGGCACTCAGGCTCGCAGAGTGCGCAATCGATGCACTCGTCCGGGTGGATCACCAGGAAGTTCGGGCCTTCGTAGAAGCAGTCCACCGGGCAGACTTCCACGCAGTCGGTGTATTTGCATTTGACGCAGTTGTCGGTAACGACGAAGGTCATTTCTGATTCTCTCCTCGGGCGCCAGCCTGCCCCGTTCTATGCGGGTTTCAGCAGGCTAGGGGTAATGGCCACGGCTCAGGCTTTAAGTCGGGCAGTCATAAAAATGCGCGCGATTCTAACAGTTCGCGCGCAATAGCGTTAGAAGCGTGTCTTCCATGTATATAACAGTTCCAGCGCTTTACGCGGAGTCAGATCATCCGGGTTGATCTTGCGTAATTCCTCCTGCAGCGGGTGCGGCAGGCTGGCGAACATATCGCTCTGCATCGGAGCCGCCGTCTGACCGGGCTGCGTCGGCGGCAGTTCATGGGGCAGGCTGGTGGTCTCCAGGCGCGCCAGGTGTTCGCGGGCGCGCAGGATCACCTCATTCGGTACACCCGCCAGTTGCGCTACCGCCAGGCCATAGCTCTGACTGGCCGGGCCAGGCAGCACGTGATGGAGGAAGACGATGCGCTCATTATGCTCGGTGGCATTCAGGTGCACGTTGGCCACGATGGGCTGGCTTTCCGGCAGCACGGTCAGCTCGAAGTAATGGGTGGCGAATAGCGTGTAGGCGCGCAGCTTGGCCAGCTGTTCGGCAGCGGCCCAGGCCAGCGACAATCCGTCGAAGGTGCTGGTGCCGCGGCCTACCTCATCCATCAGCACCAGGCTGCGCTCGGTGGCGTTGTGCAGGATGTTGGCGGTTTCGCTCATCTCCACCATAAAGGTCGAGCGGCCACCGGCCAGGTCATCGCTGGAGCCGATGCGGGTAAAGATGCGGTCAACCAGCGACAGTTCACAGCTTTTCGCCGGCACAAAGCTGCCGATATGGGCCAGCAGCACGATCAACGCGGTCTGCCGCATATAGGTGGATTTACCACCCATGTTCGGCCCGGTGATGATCAGCATGCGCGTGTCATCGTCCAGGCTCAGGTCGTTGGCCACAAAGGGTGTAGTCAGTACCTGTTCGACCACAGGGTGACGGCCCTGGTCGATACGCATGCACGGCTCATCGACAAAGCGCGGGCGATTGAGATCCAGGTTCAGTGCGCGCTCGCTCAGGTTGCTCAGCACGTCCAGTTCGGCCAGTGCGGCGGCGCTGTCCTGCAGCGGGCCGAGGTGGCCGATCAGGCGTTCGAGCAGTTCGTCATACAACATCTTCTCGCGGGCCAGGGCGCGGCTCTTGGCCGACAGCGCCTTGTCTTCGAACTCTTTCAGCTCGGGGGTGATAAAGCGCTCTGCGCCTTTCAGGGTCTGCCGGCGGATATAGTCGGCCGGGGCCGATTCGGCTTGCTTGCTCGGCAGCTCGATAAAGTAGCCGTGCACGCGGTTGTAGCCGACCTTGAGGTTGGCCAGGCCGGTACGGGCTTTTTCCCGTACTTCTAGATCCATCAGATACTGGCCGGCGTTTTCGCTGAGCGATTGCAGCTCGTCCAGCTCAGCGTCATAGCCGGTTTTCAGTACGCCGCCGTCGCGGATTACCGCCGGCGGATTGTCGATAATCGCCCGTGCCAGCAGCTCGGCCAGCTCCGGGTAGGTACTGACCACGCTTGCCAGCTCGCTCAGGTGCGGCGCTTCCAGATTGGTCATGGCCATCTGCAGCGTGGGCAAGGCGGCGAGGGCGTCGCGTAGGCGCGCCAGGTCGCGCGGGCGCGCATTACGCAGGCCGATCCGCGCAAGGATGCGCTCCAGATCGCCGATTTCCTTCAGCTGCGGCTGCAGGGTTTCGAAGCGGTAGCGCTCCAACAGGCAGGCAATCGATTCCTGGCGCGCTTCGAGAATGCTGCGGTCACGCAGTGGGCGGTTTAGCCAGCGGCTGAGCAGCCGACTGCCCATGGCGGTCTGGCAACGGTCGACCACCGATTGCAGGGTGTTGTCGCGCCCACCTGCCAGGTTGATATCCAGCTCCAGGTTACGGCGGCTGGCGCCGTCGAGAATCACCGTGTCGTCCAAGCGCTCATGGCGCAGGCTGCGCAGGTGCGGCAGGGCGGTGCGCTGGGTTTCCTTGGCGTAGGCCAGCAGGCAGCCGGCAGCGCCGATGGCCAGGGTCAGGTTTTCACAGCCGAAGCCTTTGAGGTCCTGGGTGCCGAACTGTTGGCACAGGCTTTTGTGCGCGGTGTCGCGTTCGAAGTCCCAGGGCGCGCGGCGACGTGAACCGCGACGTTTCTCGGCGGGCAGGTCTTGTGGCCAGTCATCGGGGATCAGCAGCTCAACCGGATTGAGGCGCTCAAGTTCGGCCAGCAGATTCTCCCAGCCCTTGATCTCCAACACGCTGAAGCGGCCGCTGGTGATATCCAGCACGGCCAGGCCAAACAGGCGCTCATCGCCCAGTACCGCGGCTAGCAGGTTGTCGCGGCGCTCATCGAGCAGGGCTTCGTCGCTGATGGTGCCGGGGGTGATGATGCGCACCACCTGGCGTTCCACCGGGCCTTTGCTGGTGGCCGGGTCGCCGACCTGCTCGCAGATCACCACCGACTCGCCCAGCTTGACCAGCTTGGCCAGGTAGCCTTCCAGAGAATGGAATGGGATCCCACACATAGGGATCGCCTGGCCGGCAGACTGGCCACGGGCGGTCAGGGTGATATCCAGCAGTTTGGCGGCCTTTTTCGCGTCCTCGTAGAAGATCTCGTAGAAGTCGCCCATGCGGTAAAACATCAGCTGTTCCGGGTGCTGATTTTTCAGTTTCCAGTACTGCTGCATCATCGGCGTGTGAGAACTGAGGTCGCTTTGGTTCATCGTTTTAACTGTCCGGCTGAATCGCAAAAGCGCCTAGTGTACGGTATCGGCCTGGCTGGCTTTAACCCCGGAGTGCAGATGACTGCTAATGAATATGCCTTGACCCACCTGGCTGCTGAGCTAGGCACACAACTGCTTGCCGCAAAGGCCCTGGTGACCACTGCTGAATCTTGCACCGGTGGCGGTATTGCCGAGGCGATTACCCGCATTCCCGGCAGCTCGGCCTGGTTTGAGGCTGGTTACGTCACCTACTCCAACGCGCAAAAGACTAAACAGTTGAATGTTCCCGAGGCGCTGTTTGCCACGGTTGGCGCGGTGAGTCAGGAGGTGGTCGAGGCCATGGTGCGGGGCGCGCAGGCCCATAGCGGTGCGCGTTATGCCGTGGCCGTCAGCGGGGTGGCGGGGCCGGATGGCGGCTCGGCGGAGAAACCGGTGGGTACAGTCTGGTTGGCCTGGGGCGATGGTGAGCAGCTATTTAGCGTGCGTCGGCAGTTTGCCGGGGACCGTAGTGAAGTTCGCCGACAAACGGTTGAGGCCGCACTGGCGGGGCTGTTGCACCTGCTTGCGCAAGAAAATCCAAACGCGGGGTAGGCGGACGACTTGCCCTGTGGAATAATACTGTCTACTTATACAGTTGTTGGTGGCCGCTAGCTGGCCCTTCTTGATTACGTGAGGACTCAAATGGACGAGAATAAGAAGCGCGCCTTGGCGGCAGCCCTGGGCCAGATTGAAAAGCAATTCGGCAAGGGCGCGGTGATGCGCATGGGCGATCATGATCGTCAGGCGATCCCGGCCATCTCTACCGGTTCCCTGGGTCTGGACATCGCGCTGGGCATTGGCGGCCTGCCGAAAGGCCGCATCGTCGAAATCTACGGCCCTGAGTCCTCCGGTAAAACCACCCTGACCCTGTCGGTGATTGCCGAAGCACAGAAGCTCGGTGCTACCTGTGCCTTCGTCGATGCCGAACATGCGCTTGACCCGGATTACGCTGGCAAGCTCGGCGTCAACGTCGACGACCTGCTGGTATCGCAGCCGGACACCGGCGAGCAGGCCCTGGAAATCACCGACATGCTGGTGCGCTCCAACGCCATCGACGTGATCATTGTCGACTCCGTGGCGGCCCTGGTGCCGAAAGCAGAAATTGAAGGCGAGATGGGCGATATGCACGTCGGCCTGCAGGCCCGCCTGATGAGCCAGGCGCTGCGCAAAATCACCGGTAACATCAAGAACGCCAACTGTCTGGTGATCTTTATCAACCAGATTCGCATGAAGATCGGCGTGATGTTCGGCAGCCCGGAAACCACCACCGGTGGTAACGCCCTGAAATTCTACGCTTCGGTTCGTCTGGATATTCGTCGTACCGGTGCGGTGAAGGAAGGCGACGAAGTGGTTGGCAGTGAAACCCGCGTCAAGGTCGTGAAAAACAAGGTTGCGCCGCCGTTCCGTCAGGCCGAGTTCCAGATCCTTTACGGCAAGGGCATCTACCGCAACGGCGAGATCATCGACCTGGGTGTGCAGCTTGGCTTGCTGGAAAAATCCGGCGCCTGGTACAGCTACCAGGGCAACAAGATCGGTCAGGGCAAGGCCAACTCGGCCAAGTACCTGGAAGACAACCCGGAAGTGGCACGTACCATCGAAGGTTTGATCCGCGAGAAGCTGCTGGTCAGCAATGTGCCGGGCAAAGCCAACGCGGCTGTTGACGAGCTGGCTGACGCCGAACTCGACGCCTGATCCACGCGCCCATGTCCATAGCTCTGGATAACCCCGTCGCGGTGCGGCGGGCGGCCATGGATCTGCTGGCCCGGCGTGAACATGGCCGGGTCGAGTTGACCCGCAAATTGCGCAGTCGCGGGGCGACAGATGAGTTGATCGAAGCCGCTCTCGATCGACTGGCTGAAGAAGGCTTGCTGTCTGAGGCGCGTTATCTCGAGGCCTTTGTCAGTTATCGCGCGCGTGCCGGCTATGGGCCGTTACGCATTCGTGAAGAGCTGACCCAGCGCGGTCTGGCCCGTAGTGATGTTGAGCAGGCCCTTCGCGACAGTGCTATCGACTGGCGTGAGCAGCTGCAGGAAACCTGGCAGCGCAAGTTTGCTGGGGCGCTGCCTTGTGATGCTCGCGAGCGGGCTCAGCAAGCACGTTTTCTCAGTTATCGGGGGTATCCGCCAGAGCTGATTGGGCGTTTGCTACGCGGCGCGTTGGACGATTAGGTCGCAGCGGATTGTTGCTTGGCTCTGCGCGATTTTCTCTTTTCCCCATTCACTGTTCCACACGCCGATGATGCAGCAGTACAGGAAGCACGTGCGTTCTGTACTGAAATGCGTGTGTTCGTTTTTGTCTTGTTAGCCTACTGGCCCGCGATTACCGATAGCCCGAAGGCGGCTATCGGTGGCGGCGCTCAGGCGTTTTCCGCCCAGTTGTGCGGCTGATTGGTGAAGTCCAGCAGTTCGCGTAAGCGGCCATGGCTACGGCCGTTGAAGGCAAAGGCCAGGCGCGTCATGTGGCATAGCTCGGGCTCATCCCGTTCGGAGTCGCAATGCCCTTGCTGCTGGTAGTCGCCATGGATACACAGGTCACGGAACTCAAGGTTGAGCTGCTGCATGGCCTGTTCACTTAGCGCATGGTTGAGGCGGATCACGTAACGCTCGTTAAGCCAGCGGCTGGAGTGGTAGTTGCGGTAGAACTGGGCAATTTCCTCGGCGGCTTCTTCTGCGCTGTGCACTAGGCGCATCAGGCGCATGTCACTGGGCAGGATATAGCCGTTGTCTTGCAGTTGCTCCTGAAGAAAGGTCAGGGCGCTGGTCCAGAAGCTGCCGCCCGGTTGATCAAGCAGTACCACGGGCACCATCGGGCTTTTGCCGGTCTGAATCAGGGTCAGCACTTCCAACGCTTCATCCAGCGTGCCGAAACCACCCGGGCAGAGCACCAGCCCGTCGGCTTCTTTGACGAAGAACAGCTTGCGCAGAAAGAAGAAGTGGAATGACAGCAGGTTGTTGCTGCCTTGCATGGTGGCATTGGCGTTCTGCTCGAACGGCAGGGTGATGTTGAAGCCCAGGCTGTTTTCCAGGCCGGCACCTGCATGCGCAGCGGCCATAATGCCGCCGCCGGCACCGGTGATGACCATCAGGTTGTGCCGGGCCAGGGTTGCGCCGAGCTCATGGGCCAGTTGGTAGACCGGATGCTCGGCCGGGGTGCGGGCCGAGCCGAAGACGGTGACTTTGCGCCGCCGCTTGAACTGTTCCAGCATGCTGAAGGCATGCTCCATTTCACGCAGGGTCTGCAGCATGATCTTGGCGTCCCAGCGGTTGCGATCCGCTTGCGCCATGCGGATCACGGTGCTGAGCATTTCCTGGTAGAGCTTGAGGTTGGGGCTGTCTGGCGGGGTGGCCAGCTTGCTCAGCTCTTCCACTTTGCTGTTCAGGTCGACGCCACTGATCTGAAAGTGCCGGGACAGGTAATCGTCCGTTTCGTAGGGCATACAACTTCTCCTTCTAGGTGCGGGCCGGGCAGCTTGTGGCTGCGGCGGCCGTGTCCTGAGTATGGCCGGCGGCGCCAGGTTTGTGCTGTGCGGGCTGCTGGAGCCTAACCCGCCGCCGGGCTCAGGCCTGCATCAGAGGGCAATTTGTTCGCCAGGTTCAGGAATATTGGCGATCCAGTCCAGACGTTCGCGCAAGGCCAGTTGCAGGGCCTGCATCTTCTCCAGTTCGCCATGCACCAGGTACAGCTCGGGGTGATGCTCGAAGTTGCTGACCCAGTCGAGCAGCTGGGATTGTCCCGCGTGTGCGGAAAAGCCGCCCAGGGTGTGGATCTTGGCTTTCACGGCAATGCGCTGATGGAGGAGTTTCACGTGCTCGGCACCGTCCACCAGGGCTCGGCCGAGGGTGCCTTTGGCCTGGAAGCCGGGGAAGATCAGGTGGCAATCGTCACGCCAGAGGTTGTGCTTGAAGTGATGGACGATGCGTCCGCCGGTGCACATGCCACTGCCGGCGATGATGATTGCGCCACTTTTTATGCGGTTGATCGCCATCGACTCCTCGGCTGTCGCGGTGCAGCGCAGGATCGGCAGCCAGTCTTCGATGCGTTTGCTGCCGCGGGCTTGCAAGGCGGCGCGGTCTTCGGCGGCAAACTGATCCTGATAGCGCGAGTAGATGGCGTTGGCACGGATGGCCATGGGGCTGTCGAGAAACACGGCCTGCTGCGGCAGACGGCCTTCGTGGTAGAAGCGTCCGAGGTAGTAGATCAGGTCCTGGGTGCGACCGATGGCGAAGGAGGGAATCAGCACGTTGCCGCCGTCGCGATGGGCCTGTTGCAGGATGTCCGCCAGCTCGTCCAGGGTGTCTTCGCTGCAGCGGTGGTCACGGTCGCCGTAGGTGGACTCGAGCAGCACCACATCGGCCTGGCTCAGTGTGCTGGGATCACGCATCAGGGGTGAGCAGGTGTTGCCCAGGTCGCCGGAAAACACCAGGCGGCGGGTCAGGTGATGGTCCTGCACTTCGAGTTCGACAATCGCCGAGCCGAGAATATGCCCGGCATCGTGAAAGGTAGCGTGGACGCCTTTGGCCACTTCGCGGCTTTCGCCATAGATCATCGGTCGGCGTTGGCTCAGCGCCTGCTCGGCATCGCGGGTGGTGTACAGCGGGCTGATTGGGGGCTTGCCCATCCGCGCGCGCCATTTGTTTTCCCACTCGGCGTCTTTTTCCTGCAGGAAAGCCGAATCGAGCAGCATCAGCTCCATCAGTTCACAACTGGCGTCAGTGGCAAAGATCGGCCCACGGTAGCCGGCTGCGGTGAGTTTGGGCAGCAGGCCGGTGTGGTCGATGTGCGCATGGGAGATCACCACGGCATCCAGGCTCTGCGGATCAAAGGCGAACGGCGCATGGTTGCCGTCTTCCTCCTCGCGGCGACCTTGGCGCATGCCGCAATCGAGCAGCACCCGAGCGCCGTCTCGGCTTTCGATCAGGTAACAGGAACCGGTGACTTGTTGAATCGCGCCGAGGAAGTTGAGCAGGGCCATGGTGAGTCCTTGGTCGAGTAAAGGGGCACTTCTAAGGCTGGTCTATGGCGGGGGCGAGTGTCTTGATGCAGGTCAGCATCCACTTGTGTCTCGGCTTCTAGACTTTTCCCATCTTTAGGGAGCAAACCCATGACTCAGCTATTTCCCAGTGCCAGTGAGTTGGCTGAACACGCCCGGATACAGCCAGACTTTGCCGCCTGGCAGCGCGGCTATGGTCCGTTACAGCATAGCCAGCAGACGTGTGCGGCGGTGTACCGTCTGGCCCATCAATTGGTGCAGACAGGTCAGCAGGCCGATCTGGCGGCCGTCTATCGCCACTTTCAGGCACTTGACCGGCTGACTGCTGCTGGCCTTTGGTTGGTGGTGCACATGACCTATGCCAAGCGCGTGCGCCTCGACGGTGTGGCGCTGGCTGCCGAGGATTTCAAAGCCACACCCGAAGGGCATACCGGTGGTGCACTGAACATGGTGCCGGCTTATGCCGGTTATCTGGCGTTGAATAACCTGAGCGGTGAAACCCGCGGCTGGTTGATGGGCCAGGGTCACTGCGTGGCGGCCATCGAGGCACTCAACCTGCTGACCGCCAATCAGCTGCCGGAACAGGCCGCTCGTTATGCCTGCGACGAGGCCGGGATGAGCCGGTTGGTCGCGGACTTCTATAGCTATGCGCAGAACGCCGCAGGGCAGGTCAGTGCGCCGCTGGGCAGCCACGTCAACCCGCACACGGCGGGGGGGATTGCCGAAGGGGGTTACCTGGGCTTTGCCGAGTTGCAATACGCCCACCTGCCACTGCCGGGCGAGACGCTGGTGGCGTTTCTCTCCGATGGCGCTGCCGAAGAGCAGCGCGGCAGCGACTGGATGCCGCGCTGGTGGCGGGCCGAGGACTGTGGCGTGGCCTTGCCGGTGATGATTGCCAACGGTCGGCGCATCGAGCAGCGCACAGAGCTGGCGACGCCGGCAGGGCTGGACAACTTTCGCGAGCATCTGCGCCAGTGCGGGTTTGACCCCGTGAGTTTCGATGGCCGCGACCCGGCTGCGTTTGTCTGTGCCCTGTGGGAGATGGAGCAGCGCCTGGGCCGACGGGTGCAGGAGTTGCGCGATGGCGTGCTCAGCTATCCACTGCCGATGCCTTACGGTATTGCCGAGACCGTCAAGGGCTTCGGCTTCTACGGGGCCGGAAGCAATGCGGCGCATAACCTGCCATTGCCGGCCAGTCCTCACTGCGATGCGGCGGCCCGCGCCCTGTTCAATCAGCATGCGGCGCAGCTGTGGGTTGCCCCGGATGAACTGCGTGCGGCTTGCGCGCTGTTTGCCGCTCGCGGCACGCGTGCACTGGAACGGGATAACCCCTTGGCGCAGCGTCACCCGCCATTGCCACACCTGCCGCCCTTGCACTATCAGGAGCATGCCTGCTCGCCGATGCGCGCGCTGGATCGTTTTTTTGTCGACCTGGTACAGGCCAACCCGCACTTGCGTCCCCGGGTTGGTAACCCTGATGAGTTGGCCAGCAACCGTCTGGACGGCGTGCTCAATGCGCTCAAGCATCGCGTCACCGCGCCGGAAAGCACCCTGGAGGCGGTGCATGGGGCGGTTATCACGGCGCTCAACGAGGAGGCTGTAGTGTCCGCCTGTCTGGCCAATCAAGGCGGCCTGAACCTGGTGGCCAGTTACGAAGCCTTCTGCGTGAAAATGCTCGGTGCCGTGCGCCAACGCATCATCTTCGCCCGCCAGCAGAAGGAAGTAGGACGGCCAGCCGGCTGGCTCGGTTGGCCGCTGGTGGCTACGTCGCACACCTGGGAGAACGGCAAGAATCAGCAGTCGCATCAGGACACCACGTTCTGCGAGGCGCTGCTGGGCGAGATGGGGGACATGCTGCGGGTAGTGTTGCCGGCTGATCACAACTCGGTACTGGCACTGCTACCGGGTATCTACCAGGCACGCGGCCAACTGACCTGCATGGTAATTGCCAAGCGTGAGCAGCCTTGCGTATTCAGCCCTGCACAAGCCGAACAGCTGGCCCGTGACGGCGCTCTGGTACTGGCCGAGCACGCGGGCGAACAGCCTTTGCTGCTGATAGCCAGTGGCAGTTATCAGCTGGTGGCCATGCAGCGGGCGGCCGTTCGTCTGAGCGCGGCCGGATGTGCCTGGCGTCTGATTTACTTGCAGGAGCCCGGCCGTTTTCGCGCCCCGCGCGATGCCTGGGAAGAGGCCTCGGTTGCTACTGCCACGCAGGTGGAACAGCTATTCCCCAGCACCTGCACGCGGCGTGTGTTGCTGACCCACATGCGCCCGGAAGTGGCGCGTGGGCACCTTTGGCCAATCCTTGGTGATGCGCGCAATAGCCGCGTGCTCGGCTACCGTAATCGGGGTGGCACGCTGGATGAGGCTGGCATGCTGTTCGCCAATCAGGCGAGTTGGGCGCATGTACTGCAGGCTGCCTCCGGGTTGTTGGACAAGCCCATTGCGGCACTGCTCAGCACTGAGGAACTGGCGGCTGTGCAGGGGCGGGGCGATCCGCGCTGTCTGCGTTAGCTGCTGGTTATGCACGCTGGATGGGAGGGGCAGGTATGCCTAGGTTGAGTCTGGAACTTGATGTGGAACTGTACCGTCTGCTGCAGCAGGCGGCTCACAGCAACCAGCTGAGTCTGGAAGAGGAGTGCTTGCGCCGGTTGGAAGGGGCGACAAGGCGTTCACAGTACATGCACGCCTTGTTGGCTGATCTACGCGCCGATGATGCACAACGCCGTGCCGATCAGGAGGGCTGAGGGGCGGTTTACAGGCCGCAATCAGCCTTGCTGAAGCGCTCGGTGGTGACCGGGCGATTGCTCTTGTACTCGCTGAACTCGTAGCGCAGTGCTGCGCCACGGGCGAGCAACTGACGGTAGCCAGGGTTGCGGCAAACGCTATTGGCCAGTTGCACCCTTACCGCGTCCGGGTTGCCGCGCATCTGGGCGGCATGCTCGCTGCGCACGCTGAGGTGGTTGACCAACTCGCTGCCGTCCACGGTATAACCCTGATCAAGAATGTCTTCATTGATCGCCCGTGGCGTGCCGACGCTGCTTTCGCGGGCAACCTTTTCCAGCATCTTGTTCAGTTCGAAGTCTTTCAGCGTGGCGGCATGGGCCAACAGGGGCAGGCTCAGCGCCAGAGTCAGGCTGATAAAACGCAGCATGGGGTTCTCCAAAGTCGATTCGCTCCTCTGACCGGCAAGCCCTGGCAGAGGTTCAGTGGCGTTATCTTACTCGCCTGCCGGTGCTTGCGGCAGCTGCCCTGGGGACGCACGGTTGAATAACCCGCCGCAGGCTTTGTTAGACTGCCGCGCCTGCCGCCCCCTGGATAAGCCATGTCGTACGTTCGTTACCCTCAGGTGCATGCCTGATGAGCCATGCTGTAGCACGGTTGCGCGCCGAGCGGATTGCCCGCAGTGCCAAACCCTTTCTTGCCCGTGGCAGCCGAGCCATCCGCTGCAACGACTGTCGCCTGGCCCTGAGCCATTGCCTGTGCGCCTGGCGCCCACGGATTGAAGCGCGGTCGGCCATGTGCCTGCTGATGCACGATGTTGAAGCGCTCAAACCGAGCAACACTGGTTGGTTGATTGCCGATGTGGTGGCTGACACTTCGGCGTTTGGTTGGTCGCGGGTCGCGGTTGATCCAGGCTTGCCGGCCTTGCTTCAGGATCCGCAGTGGCAGCCGTATCTGGTCTTCCCCGGTGAGTATGTGGCGGCTGAGCGAGTGGTCAGTGAGGTGATGCCGGCTGCTGGCAAGCGGCCGTTGTTCGTGTTGCTGGACGCGACCTGGAGCGAAGCGCGCAAGATGTTTCGCAAAAGCCCCTACCTCGACAGCCTGCCGGTGCTCAGCCTGCAGGCCGAACAGCTGTCGCGCTATAAGCTGCGCCGTTCCAAGCGCGATGATCATTTCTGCACCGCAGAAGTCGCCGCGCTGTGCCTGGAACTGGCCGGTGATCAACGGGCCGCTGATGGGCTGAATGCCTACCTGGATGTCTTCAGTCAGCACTACCTGGCGGCCAAGGCCCCGCGCGCCGTGGCCCTGGATGACCCATTGCACCAGCGGCTGCGCGAGTTTCTGTAAGCACTAGGCGATCTTCTTCGGCCACAGCTGCGCGAGCAGCATGCCGGTGAACATCAGCGCGCAACCGAAGTAGCCGCGCAGCTCCAGCGATTCGCCGAGCAGCCAGGCTCCGGCGATGGCGGCGAACACCGCCTCGAGGGACAGAATGATGGCGGCGTGGGAGGCGATGGCATCCTTCTGCGCCACCACCTGCAGGGTAAAACCGACAGCCACGCCAAAGATCCCGCCGTAGAGAATCGCCGGGCCCGCAGCGATGATCGACTGCAACTGAATTTCCTCGAAGATCACCGCCAGTACCAGGCTGATCACCGCGCAGGTGATGAACTGCACCAGGGCCAGGCGTAGCGGATCATGGCGGCCGGCGAAGAGTCCCACCAGCAGCACATGCACGCCCCAGACAAAGGCCCCGGCCAGTTGCAGCCAGTCACCGGAGGCCACGGTAAAGCCTTCACCGACACTCAGCAGGAACATCCCCACCACCGCCAGGCAGGCGCCGAACCAGATGCCCAGGCCGGTCTTGTGGCCGATAAACAGGCCCAGCAGTGGCACGATGATCACGTACAGGCCGGTGATAAAGCCGGAGTTGGTCACGCTGGTAAACAGCAGGCCCACCTGTTGCAGGTTGATCCCCAGTGCCAGGGCCAGGCCCATTAGCACGCCACCGCGTAGCAACTGGCGATTCAGCGGTGCCACCGGCGCGCTGCTGCGGCCTTCCAGCAGATGCAGCACTGGAAGCAGAATCAGCGCCGCCAGGGCGAAGCGTAATCCGCTATAAAGAAAGGGGCCGATGGCATCCATGCCCAGGCGCTGTGCGACAAATGCCGACCCCCAGATCATGGCGGTCAATAGCATCAACAAATCGGCGCGCAGGGCGTGGCTTCGCATTTCTAGCTCTCGTCGGCAAAGGTGCGAACTGTGCCGCAAAGCATCGTGCTTGACCACCCCGTCAGCGCTCGGCATGCTGGGCCGCTTTTCGGCGTGGTCGGAGTCGTTGGGGTTTTCGTCCGGCTCACTGCGCGCGCTGCGTTACCGTGCCCTGGACACTGCCTATCGCAGGCATCCACATAACAAAAACAGGATTCACCATGGCCGCTTTTGAAATCCTTATTGCTGATGATCACCCGCTATTTCGCAGTGCCTTGCAACAGGCGTTGACGCTTGGTCTGGGGCCGGATGTACGGCTGGTTGAAGCGGCCAGCATCGCCGAGCTGGAAGCCCGTCTGGCCGAGAAAACCGACTGGGATCTGGTCCTGCTCGATCTCAACATGCCAGGCGCCTACGGCTTCTCCGGGCTGGTGCTGCTGCGTGGGCAATACCCGCACGTGCCGGTGGTGATGATCTCGGCGCAGGAAGAGGCGGCCATCGTTGCCCGTTCGCGCGAGTTTGGTGCCAGTGGCTTTATCCCTAAGTCCAGCGCACTGGAAACCATCCAGCAGGCGGTGCGTCAGGTGCTCGATGGTGAGGTCTGGTGGCCGCAGCAGAGTCAGGAAGCGATTGCTCTGTCGGCCGAGGCCAAGGCTGCCAGCGCCGGCCTGGCCAGCCTGACGCCACAGCAGTTCCGGGTGTTGACCATGGTCTGCGATGGCCTGCTGAACAAGCAGATTGCTTATGAGCTAAGTGTGTCCGAAGCCACGGTAAAAGCCCATGTGACGGCAATCTTCCGTAAACTTGGCGTGCGCACCCGCACGCAGGCAGCCTTGTTGCTGCAGCAGCTGGAATCGATTCCTGCGCCGGCGGACGGTTAAGCCGCTGTTAATCTTTGCCCGGCAAACTCGCTGCGCTGTGTTCCTCCATTCGTTGTGATGATTTTCAATGTCTCCATTCAAGGGCCAGACCGGCCTGAAACGTGTTCTCAATGCCACGGGTTATTCGCTGGCCGGGCTGCGCGCGGCCTTCACTGGTGAAGCTGCATTCCGCCAGCTGCTGTTGATCAACGTCGTGCTGATTCCATTGGCATTCTTCCTGGATGTCAGCCGCGGCGAGCGAGCATTGATGGTGGCAGTCTGTCTGCTGGCATTGATCGTCGAGCTGCTCAACTCGGCGGTGGAAGCGGCGATTGATCGCATCTCCCTGGAGCTGCATCCGCTGTCGAAGAACGCCAAGGATATGGGCAGCGCCGCGCAATTCACGGCCCTGACGCTGATAGCCCTGGTGTGGGCGATCATTCTGTTGGGCTGAGGTCGCGAATCAGGCAATGGTCGGCAGAACGATCTGATCGCTGCGTGTTACCCCGGCCGTCAGGGCGCGACACAGCTCGATGAACTCACGCATGGCGGCGGTCTGGTATTTCTGTTTGTGCCAGATGAAGTAGAACTGCCGACGCAGATCCAGTTGCGGTGTTTCCACCGCCACCAGGCTCCCCCGGCGAAATGCATCGCGCAGCGCCAGGCGGGAAATGCAGCCAATGCCCAGGCCTGATTCCACCGCGCGTTTGATGGCCTCGGTGTGCTCCAGCTCCAGGCGCACATTGAGACTGCCGGGATGGTGGCGCATGGCCTGATCGAAGGTCAGTCGCGTACCAGAGCCCTGCTCACGCAGAATCCAGGCTTCGCGGGTCAACTCCTCCAGGCTCGCCTCGCCGCGTTGGGCCAGTACATGCTGCGGCGCGCAGAACACCACCAGCTCATCCTCAACCCACGGCTGCACTTCGATATCCGGGTGCTGGCAGTCGCCTTCGATCATGCCCATATCCAGCTCGTAATGAGCGATTTGTTGCACCACATGGGCGGTGTTGTGCACCTGCAGTTTTACCCGACACTCCGGGTGGCGCTGCATAAAACTGCCGATCAGCAGGGTCGCCAGGTAGTTGCCCACCGTCAGCGTGGCGCCGACATTCAGCGAGCCGTAGCCACTTTTGCCGCCGAGCAGACGTTCAATATCCTTGGCTTGGTCGATGAGCGCCACAGCCTGCGGCAGCAGTTGCAGGCCGAGGGCGTTGAGGCTCAGGCGCTTGCCGGCACGATCGAACAATTGGCAATCGGATTGCCGCTCCAGCTCGCTCAGTGAAGTGCTGGTCGCCGATTGCGACAGCGCCAGAGAATCGGCGGCACGGGAGACGCTTTCCTGTTGGGCGACGGCGACGAAGACTTGCAGTTGTCTGAGGGTAAATCGCATATCTATATAACCGATAACCTATATCTTGATAATCAAGTTAACAGATATTATGCCGCTCTTTACAATGCCGTCCATCACGCGCGCCCGCGCACAGGACTTTATATTCGTCGGAGCCCCCGAGCACATGAGCAACCTCAATTCCGAGCGCATTCTCAGCGTCCACCACTGGAACGATACCCTGTTCAGTTTCAAGTGCACCCGCGATCCGGGCCTGCGTTTCGAGAATGGTCAGTTCGTGATGATCGGCCTGCAGCAGGACACTGGTCGTCCGCTGATGCGTGCCTATTCGATTGCCAGCCCGAACTGGGAAGAGCACCTGGAGTTCTTCAGCATCAAGGTGCCGGACGGCCCGCTGACCTCGCAGCTGCAGCACCTCAAGGAAGGTGACGAGATCATCATCAGCAAGAAGCCTACCGGCACCCTGGTGCTTGATGACCTCAATCCGGGCAAACATCTGTACCTGCTCAGCACCGGCACCGGCCTGGCGCCGTTTATGAGCGTGATTCAGGACCCGGAAACCTATGAGCGTTTCGAAAAGGTGATCCTGGTCCACGGCGTGCGTTATGTGAACGAAGTGGCTTACCGTGAGTTCATCACCGAGCATCTGCCGAAAAATGAATTCTTCGGCGATGCGTTGAAGAACAAGCTGATCTACTACCCGACCGTTACCCGCGAGCCGTTCGAGAACCAGGGCCGTCTGACCGACCTGATGCGCAGTGGCAAACTGTTCCAGGACATCGGCCTGCCACCGATCAACCCGCAGGACGACCGCGCGATGATCTGCGGCAGCCCGAGCATGCTCGATGAAACCAGCGAGGTGCTCAACGAGTTCGGCCTGAAGATTTCCCCGCGTATGCGTGAGCCGGGTGACTACCTGATCGAGCGCGCCTTCGTCGAGAAGTAAGCATGGCTGCATAACAGAGCCCGCCACCCGGCGGGCTTTTTCATGCCTGCCTAGTTCTGCTCAAGGGTGCAGTGGAAGCGGTTGCCGCCGCTCTGTTTGGCCCGGTACATGGCGTTGTCAGCATGTTGCAGCAACTGCTGCGCGTCCTGGCCATGTTGCGGGTAAAGGGCAATGCCGATGCTCGGCAGGATGGTCTGGTTCTGCCCGCACAGCTCGAAGGGCTGATTGAGGCTCTGGCGGATTTTTTCCGCCACCACGCTGGCGTGGTCGGCCGAGTGAAAGTCTTCCAGCAGTACGACGAATTCATCACCAGCAAAGCGCGCTACGGTATCGGCCTCGCGCAGGCACAGCTGAATACGCTGGGCGACGCCTTGCAGCAGCTGATCGCCAGCGGCGTGGCCGAGGTTGTCATTGACCTGCTTGAACTTGTCCAGATCGAGGAACAGCAGCGCCACTTGCGATTGCTCGCGACGCGCGCGGGCCAGCGCTGTGTGCAAGCGATCGCGCAGCAGTTCGCGGTTGGGCAGCTGGGTAAGCTGGTCATACTGCGCCATAAATTGCAGGTGACTGAGCATCTGCTGACGCTCGATGGCGGCGGCCACCTGGGTCGAGACGAACTGCAGCAGCTCTTGATCACGCTCGCTGTAGCGCGTGGCGGCACTGCTTTGCACCAGCAGCGCACCGATAATTCCACGGTGCGAGCGCAGCGGTACACCAAGCCAGCTATGTGGCATTGCAGTTGGTGCCTGGCTGGCGTTGGGCAGCAGCAAGGTGTTGCCGCTACGAATCACCTGCGCGCTCAGCGTGGCGGCATTCAGTGGCGTATCGACAGTCGTTGCTGGCGGCTGTTCGGCGGGGTAGGGGAAGCTCAGCTCGTCGTTTTGCTCATCGTACAGCGCTACCGAGAAACTGATGGTCGGCAACAGTTCGCCAATGATCTGGTGCACCTGCTGAAACAGCCCGAGCAGGTCCTTGGCCGAATGGGCCGCTTCGGAAATACCGTATAACGCGGCCTGCAAGGCTTCACTGCGTTTGCGTTCGCTGATGTCATGGGCTACGGCAATGCGCACCTGATCATCCTCGGACCAGCGCGCGGACCAGAGGATATGCACGGTGCTGCCATCCTTGCGCAGGTAACGGTTTTCGAAGTGCGGGTGAGCGATGCCAGCCATGATCTCCCTGGCTGCCTGCAGGGTTTTCGCGCGGTCTTCCGGGTGGACCATGTCGATCATGCGGCGGCCGATCATCTCATCGGCTCGGTAACCGAAAATGCGCTGACAGGCTGCGCTGACAAAAACGAAATAGCCTTGTTGATCGACCACGCAGATGGCGTCGAGCAGCAGATCGACAAGGTTCTCGGTCGGCACGTAGGTGCTGGTTTGCATGGCGTCACAGGGCGTTGATTCATGAGGGGCAGCGGCTGCTGGCTAACTGCAAGCATAGCTGCAGGCGTTCACCTTACCTGCATGATGATGAACAAAGTACGTCTGGCTGCTGGCGGCCGTGGGCCGCCGCCGAACGGTTGTTCTGTGCCGGATGAGTGGCGGGTTGTGCTAACCGGCCTGGCTGAAGCGTTGCCCGGAAACCGCAGGGTGGTAGATGGGCTGCACCTTGTTGCCGGCGGGGTCGAGCAGGTGAAAGCTGTACGCGCCGTCGCCATGTGCAAACGGGCGGTCGAGCAGGGTGACGCCTTGTGCCTTGAAGTAAGCGTACCAGGCGTGCAGCTCGTCGATGCTGTCGACGATAAAGCCATAGTGATCCACCGCCTGCTCGCCGCTGCTGGGTACACAGGCGCGGCCCAGGGAGAGGTTGTCGTTACCGCAGGTTAGGTAGACCAGGTCTGCATTGGCGCGGTGCAGCACCTGCATGCCGAGAATGTCCACGTAGAAGCGTTCACAGGCTTCCAGGTTGGGGACCAGCAGGGCGATATGGCGCAGGCCATTGAGGCGACCGGGACGTTCGAGCATGGTAAGCATCCTATTTTGTATACATTTACTTGGTAAATATAAGACAAAATTGCTGCTCAGCCTATGCGTGCTAACCAGGATCAGTCGGCCGCTACGACCTCCAGTACGCAGATGCTACCGGGCTGTGGGTAGTGCCAATGCACCTCGACATCCCAGAAGCGCACGCCATAACGGCGCTCGGGGCTGGGCTGCTGGTAGGCCGGGCGCGGGTCCTGGGCCAGGCACTGCTCAATCAATTCGACCAGCGGTTCATCCAGGCGTTGCCCGTGTTCGTTTGCCTGGATCAGCGCGCTGTCCTGCCAGCTGACGTCGATCCGCGCCGGTGCGCTGTCGGCAATGCGGTTGTAAGCATCGGCAACGCTGTCGGCATAGGGCACGTAGGGTTTGATATCCAGCACCGGGGTGCCGTCGAGCAGGTCGATGCCAGAGAGCCACAGTTTGCCGGCTTCGACCCGCTCCAGCTTGACCACCGACTGGCCGATGCCATTGGGCCGGTGCGTGGCGCGGGTGCTGAACACGCCGACCGATTGATTGCCGCCCAGGCGTGGCGGGCGCACCTTGAGCCGTGGTTTGTCTTCCAGGGCCTGGTGAAACAGGAACAGCAGCCAGACATGGCTGACCTGCTCCAGCCCCTGCACGGCATCGCCGTTATCGAACGGAGCGATCAGCTCCAGCACGCCACGGGCCGCTGGGGCCAGTTGCGGCTGACGGGGAATGGCGAACTTCTCCTTGAAGCAGGAGCGGACAAAACCGATGGGCGAAACCGAGTAGGACATGGCGGCGTGATCGAGTGAAAACGCCGCCATAGTACGCGATTACAGGTGGAAACCGCCGTCGATCGGGATGATCGCACCGGTCATATAAGCCCCGGCGGTGCTCGCCAGGCTGATGGCCAGGGCGGCCATTTCTTCCTCGCGGCCCCAGCGCTGCATCGGGATCAGCGCACAGTCCTCGGCCATGGCCGCTTCATCCTGGGCAATAAACTGGGTCATCTTGCTTGGGAAGCGGCCCGGGGCGATGACGTTGACGTTGATATGCTGGCCCACCAGTTCGCGGGCGAGCATGCGTGACAGCTGGTGCAGCGCCGCCTTGCTTGGGCCGTAGGCGTAGGCGTCTTCGCCGTGCGAGGTGATACCGGCCACCGAGCCGATATTGATCACCCGTGCCGGGTTGGCCGCGCTGCCGCCCTTGCGCAGCAACGGCAGGAGTTTCTGGATGCAGCTGAACACTGACGTCACGTTAAGCTGCATGACCTTCTCCCAGCCCTTGGCCGGGTAGCTTTCCAGCGGGGCGCCCCAGGTGGTGCCTGCGTTGTTCACCAGAATATCCAGGCTGCCAATCTGCCCAGCCAGTTGCTCGGCCAGTACCTTTACACCGTCTTCGCTGGCCAGGTTGGCAGCAATACCGTGGCAGGTGCCGAAGGCCGATAGCTCGGTTGCAGTTTGCGCGCAGGCCTCGCCATCACGGGCGCAGACGTAAACGGTGGCGCCGGCCTCGACAAAGGCTTTGGCGATCATCTTGCCGATGCCGCGGGTACCGCCGGTGACCAGGGCGGTGCGGCCTTGCAGACTGAAGTAGGGGTGCATGGCGAATCCTTTTAACGGATGAGTGCCACTACCCTAATCATCTGACCGCGCCATGGCAGTCATCATTGCCCGTGGAAATACGCTGCCATGCGGGCAGGCATGGCAGCGCGGACTTAGAATCTGTTTACGATCTCGCGAGCTAGAGCCAGACAAGGCAAAAACAGCCGAGGAAGCGGAGTTTACGAGCTGTAAATGAGCATTTCGAGGCTGTTTTTAACGCCGGATGGCCGACGCGCAGCAGATCGTAAATAGGTTCTTAGCCGCGAACGCGCAGGGTTAGACCCTTGAGGAAATTACGCAGGAACTGATCACCGCAAGGGCGGTAGTTGCTGTGGCCGAACTTGCGAAACAGCGCGCTCATCTCCGGCTTGGACACCGGAAAGTCAACGCTTTGCATGATCGCGTGCATATCGTCTTCTTTCAGCTCGAAGGCCACCCGCAGCTTTTTCAGCACCATGTTGTTGGTGATCGGCAGTTCAAACGGCTGGGCCGGACGGCTGTCATCCTTGCCGCGTTTGAAATACACCAGGCCGTCGAGAAAGTGCGCCATCAGTTCATCGTCGCAAGGGCTAAAGCCGTCTTCATCCTCTTTCTTGAGCATCGCCGCGAGGTCGTCGAGGGCGACCTGCTTGCCGCTGAGCTGGATGATCTCGAGCAATTCTGCGTCGCTGATGTCTAGGGTGTAGCGCAGGCTGCGCAGGATGTCGTTGTTAAGCATGGGGATGTCCTGAAGTGCGCAGCAGCCAAGGGCTGCCGCTGGAGAAATCGTTAGAAGCGTTCTTTTGCGGCCAGGTAGCGCCATTGTCCCGGTTGGACCTTAGCCATTGGCACGCCGCCGATACGGATGCGTTTCATGCTCAGCACCTTGAGGTCGACGCTGTTGCACATAAAGACGATCTGCCCGGGCAGTGGGTTCTTCAAGGCGAAGCGCAGGCGGGTTTCGTTCTGCCAGCTGACCTTGCAGGGCGGCAAGGCGACGCCGTTGAAGGTCAGGCCGTGGGCCAGTTGCTTGAGCTGGCTGGCACTCAAGGTGCCGACGACTTCGACCACGTATTCCTGTTCGAGCTTGCTCTGGTCTTCCCTGAGCTTGCGCTCGATGCGCCAGTCCTGAGTCAGCACATGCAGGCCATCGGCACCGGCTTGCAGCGGGATGCAGGGCGTCAGTCGATTGAAGTGGCTTTTCAGTACGCGGATGGCCGAACCATCGTCAGTCCAGTGAGTGGCTGGGCTGATGCTTTCAGCGGCGCGCTCAGGGTTGTGCCCGCTGGGTACGTGCAGCAGCAGGGTGACCGGTTCGATTGGCGCCAGAACTGCACCCGGCAGCAACTCGACACGCTGTTCGGCTACTTTGAATTGCGGCTCTTCCACCACCACGCCATCCACCGTGACCCAGCCGCCTTCGATATACAGCTCGGCCTCGCGGCGCGAACAGCCGATCACTTCGATCAGGCGTTTGGACAGGCGAATGGGATCGGTCATAAAAGCGGTCATCGGCAAAAAAAGGGCGGCCATTGTAACTGCCCGGGGCTGGCATGCACGGAACATCGGGCGAACGGCGGCGATAAAAATGACCGGCGATAAAAAACCGCTCCTGGGAGCGGTTTCTATTAAGCATGGTGCTTCTAAAAAACGTAGCGAGCGACGGTCAGGCGAGGCGAAAGCAGACGAAAAAGCGGAGTGTACGACTGTACATGAGCATTTTGAGTCTGCTTTCAACGACGCATGGCCGAGCGCAGTAGTTTTTAGCCGCCTAGATAGGCGTCGCGCACCTTTGGATCATTGAGCAGCTGTTCGCCGCTGCCCTGCATAACGATCCGACCGTTCTCCAGCACGTAACCGCGGTCTGCCAGCTTGAGCGCCTGGTTGGCGTTCTGTTCGACCAGGAACACCGTCACGCCATCCTTGCGCAGCTGTTCGATGATGTCGAAGATCTGCTGGATAATGATCGGCGCCAGGCCCAGCGACGGCTCATCAAGCAGCAGCAGGGTTGGCTTGCTCATCAGCGCGCGGCCGATGGCGAGCATCTGCTGTTCACCGCCGCTCATGGTGCCGGCGCGCTGGGCAAAGCGTTCCTTCAGGCGCGGGAACAGATGCAGGACCTTGTCCATCTGCTCCTGATTGTCGGCCTTGCTGCCGAAGAAACCGCCCATCACCAGGTTTTCTTCCACGGTCAGGCGGGAGAACACGCGGCGGCCTTCCGGCACCACGGCGATGCTTTTACGCATGATTTGCGGTGTGTCCAGGCCGACCAGTTCTTCACCCTGATAACGGATGCTGCCGCTGGTCGCCTGCGGGTTGCCGCACAGGGTCATCAGCAGCGTCGACTTGCCGGCACCGTTCGCGCCGATCAGGGTGACGATCTCGCCCTGACGGACTTCCACGCTGACGTCATGCAGTGCCTGGATCTTGCCGTAGAAGGTGGAAACGTTCTCGAAATACAGCATCACGCTTCCCCCAGGTAGGCTTTGATCACGTCCGGGTTTTCGCGGATCTGCTCCGGAGTACCGTCCGCCAGGGGGGTGCCCTGGTTGATCACATAGATATGGTCGGAAATGCTCATGACCAGCTTCATGTCGTGTTCGATCAGCAGCACGGTGACGTTGTGCTGGTCGCGCAGCACGCCAATCAGCGCCTTGAGGTCGTCGGTCTCGCGCGGGTTGAGGCCCGCTGCGGGTTCGTCGAGCATCAGGATGCGTGGGCGGGTCATCATGCAGCGTGCGATTTCCAGGCGGCGCTGCTGACCATAGGCCAGGGTGCCGGCCGGGCGGTTGGCGAATTCGGTCAGGTTGACCTGATCCAGCCAGTGCGCGGCATAGTCCATGGCTTCACGTTCGCTGCGGCGGAATGCCGGGGTCTTCAGCAGACCGGAAATGAAGTTGGTGTTGAGGTGGCGATGTTGCGCCACCAGCAGGTTCTCCACCGCCGTCATGTCCTTGAACAGGCGCACGTTCTGGAAGGTACGCACCACGCCTTTGCGCGCGATCTTGTGGCCGGGCAGGCCTTCGATACGCTCGCCATCGAGGCTGATGCTGCCCGAGGTCGGCTGGTAGAAGCCGGTCAGGCAGTTGAACACGGTGGTCTTGCCGGCGCCGTTCGGGCCGATCATCGACACCACCTGTTTCTCGTTGACGGACAGACCCACCCCGTTGACGGCCAGCAGGCCGCCGAAGCGCATGGACAGGCCGCTTACTTCTAGAATCGGGCGGCTCATTGTTTCAGCTCCAGGTGTGGGCGCTGCATGGGCAACAGGCCCTGCGGACGCCAGATCATCATCAGCACCATCAAGGCACCGAACATCAACATGCGGTACTCGCTGAACTCGCGCATCAATTCCGGCAGCAGAATCATCACGATGGCTGCGAGGATGATGCCCAGCTGCGAGCCCATGCCACCCAGTACGACGATGGCGAGAATGATCGCCGACTCGATAAAGGTGAACGACTCCGGCGTAACCAGGCCCTGGCGTGCGGCAAAGAAGCTGCCGGCAAACCCAGCAAAGGCGGCGCCGAGGGTGAAGGCCGAGAGTTTGATCACGGTCGGGTTCATGCCGAGCGCGCGACAGGCGATCTCGTCTTCGCGCAGGGCTTCCCAGGCACGGCCGATCGGCATGCGCAGCAGACGGTTGATCACGAACAGGGTCAGCAATACCAGCAGCAGGGCGATCAGGTAGAGGAAGATCACCTTGTTGATCGAGTTGTAGGCAACGCCGAAATACTCGTGGAAGGTCTGCATGCCTTCAGCTGCGCGACGATCGAAAGACAGGCCGAACAGGCTGGGCTTGTCGATGTTGCTGATGCCGTTGGGGCCGCCGGTGACTTCGGTCATGTTGCGCAGCAGGATGCGGATGATCTCGCCGAAACCCAGGGTCACGATGGCCAGATAGTCACCGCGCAGGCGCAGCACCGGGAACCCGAGGATAAAGCCGAAGAACGCCGCCATCAGGCCGGCAATCGGTAGGCACACCCAGAAGCCCAGGCCGTAGTAGTGCGACAGCAGTGCGTAGCTGTAGGCGCCGACGGCGTAGAAGCCGACATAGCCCAGGTCGAGCAGACCTGCCAGACCCACCACGATGTTCAGGCCGAGGCCGAGCATCACGTAGATCAGAATCAGCGTGGCAATGTCCACCGCGCCGCGGCTGCCGAAGAACGGCCAGGCCAGAGCAACCATGATCAGGCCCAGGATGACCCAGCGCTGGGTGGAGGGCAGGGTCAGGAAGTTGCTGGCCTTGCTCGGCATGCTTGGCAGCTTGGGTGCGTGGCTCCAGGCAGCGCTCAGCTGGCTACGGAACAGTTGCCAGAAGAACATGGCGATGGCGCAACCGGCGATGGCCCAGAGGATGGCCGGGCTGGCGCCATGGACTTCCAGCTTGATGCCAACGGTGGTCAGCTTCAGGCCCAGTACCGGGTAGGCCACCGCCAGCACCAGCAGGGCGCTGAAAATCGCGGTCTTGAGGTTTTTCGTGATGGCAGTACTCATACTTTTTCAACCTCCGGACGACCCAGAATGCCCGTCGGACGGAACAACAGAACCAGGATCAACAGGCTGAAGGCCACCACGTCCTTGTACTGGTCGCCGAAGATATCGGCACCAAAGGCTTCGGCCAGGCCGAGCAGCAACCCCCCCAGTACCGCGCCCGGAATACTGCCAATGCCACCCAGCACTGCGGCGGTGAAGGCCTTGATCCCGGCGAGGAAGCCCAGGTGTGGGTTGATCACGCCGTATTGCATGCCCAGCAAGACCGCCGCGACGCCAGCCAGGGCAGCGCCGATGACGAAGGTCAGGGCAATGATGTTGTTGGTGTTGATGCCCAGCAGGTTGGCCATCTTCAGGTCTTCAGCGCAGGCACGGCAGGCGCGGCCCAGGCGCGAGCGCGAAATGAATGCGGTCAGCGCCAGCATCACCACGAAGGTGACGACGAAGATCAGCACCTGCATGTAGGAGATCACCACGCCATTCATCGCGCTTTCACCCAGCACGAAATTGCCGGGCAGCAGGTTGGGGATGGCCTTGTCTTTCGAGTCCTGCGCCAGCAGCACTTCGTTCTGCAGGAAGATCGACATGCCGATCGCCGAGATCAGCGGGATCAGGCGGTTACCACCGCGCAAGGGCCGGTAGGCCACCCGTTCGATGCTGTAACCGTAGGCACTGGCGATAATGATGCTGCCGGCGAAGGCGGCGATCATCACCAGCGGTAAGCTGTCCAGACCCATCAGGGTCAGGCCGGCTATGACAATAAAGGCTACGTACGAGCCAATCATGTAAACCTCGCCGTGGGCGAAGTTGATCATGCCGATGATGCCGTAGACCATGGTGTAGCCGATGGCAATCAGGGCATAGGTACTGCCAACAGTCAGACCGTTGATCAGCTGTTGTAGGTAGTGATAAAGATCAGGCATTGCCTAACTCCTGGGTTGTCACGCAAGGCAGCGCTTGTGGCGCAGCATGCAACCGGAATTCTTCTAATAAACAAAGCCCACTGCGTGGGCAGTGGGCTTTGGGTTCAGGCGGGGAGCTTACTTGGCTTCGGTTTTGGTACCGTCCTGGTGCCACTCGTAAACCACGAAGCTGAAGTCTTTCAGGTCACCCTTCTCGTCGAACGCCAGGTTGCCGGTCGGGGTGTCGAAGCTGTTGGCACGCAGTGCGGCAGCCACTTTGGCGGTGTCGGTGTCACCGGCCTTGGTGATGCCTTCAGCGATGACTTGCACGGCAGCGTAGGCCGGGAATACGAACGGACCGCTCGGGTCTTCGTTCTTGGCCTTGAACGCATCAACCAGTGCCTGGTTGCGTGGGTCCTGGTCGAAGGACTTCGGCAGGGTCACCAGCAGGCCTTCGGAAGCCGGGCCAGCAATTGCCGAGATTTCCTTGTTGCCGACGCCTTCAGGCCCCATGAACTTGACGCTCAGGCCTTTTTCCGAGGACTGACGCAGCAGCAGGCCCAGCTCTGGGTGGTAGCCACCGTAGTAGACGAAGTCGACACCGGCTTGCTTGAGCTTGGCGATCATCGCGGAGAAGTCCTTGTCGCCGGCGTTGATGCCTTCGAACAGGGCGACTTTGGTGCCTTTGCTTTCCAGGGTCTGCTTGACCGCGGTGGCAATGCCTTCACCGTATTGCTGTTTGTCGTGGATTACCGCAACCACTTTCGGTTTGACGTGGTCGGCAATGAAGTTGCCGGCAGTCGGGCCTTGCAGGCTGTCCAGGCCGATGGTGCGGAACACCAGCTCGTAGCCACGGGCGGTGATGTCCGGGCTGGTGGAGGCCGCGGTGATCATCAGGATGCCTTCGTCTTCGTAGATGTCGGACGCAGGCTGGGTGGAGCTGGAGCACAGGTGGCCAACCACAAACTTGACGTTGTCGTTGACGATCTTGTTGGCCACAGCCACCGCTTGTTTCGGATCGCAGGCATCGTCATAAACCACGCCTTCGAGTTGTGCGCCGTTTACCCCGCCGGCCTTGTTGATCTGCTCGATGGCCATTTTGGCCCCGATGAATTGCATTTCACCGTATTGCGCGACGGCGCCGGTGACCGGGCCAGCCAGGCCAATCTTGATGGTGTCAGCCGCTACCGAGTAGCTGGCAACGCCAGCCATGGCCATGGCGGCAAACAGTTTGGAAATCTGCTTAGTAGCCTTGTTCATAGTGCTCCACTCTTATTGGTTTTGATTGTTGTAGTTCTGGCGGCCAAAGCTGCAGAACCGGGTTGTTCCCCGGTCATTCCCCCGGCAACTGTACCGGTGCAGTGTAGAGCGCGGCTTTACGGCTTGAAAAGCGGCTTACTGGGGGCAAAACCTGAGGGTGTCGCTTTAACACAACAAACGTATAGAAAAACGGCGTGTCTTGGTTGGCTTGGCCAGCGTCGCGAATTTGCCTGCTGGCGGCTCGACGTTATCATGCTGGCCGACTCGTTAACGGCTACTGATAACAGGGCAATCCATGTCTGAGCTACCCATGACAGAACAACCTAGCACCCTCTATGCCAAGCTGCTTGGAGAAACAGCGGCGATCCGCTGGCAGGAGTTGCAACCTTTCTTTGCCCGTGGTGCTCTGCTGCTGGTTGAAGGCACTCAGGATCTGATCGAAGTGGCGCAAGCCGTGGCGCAGAACGATCAGGAGAAAGTCGCCGCCTGGCTGGCCGCAGGCCAGTTGCGCAAGGCCGATGACCGCCAGGCCGAAGACCTGCTGCAACGTGACCCCGAACTGTGGGCCGTGGTGGTTGCTCCCTGGGTGCTGGCGCAGGAGCGCAGTGAGCGCGCAGCACTGCACTGATCTGGCGCGTCGTTCGTAGCGTTTATCAGCGACTATGCTGGCAGCACCACCGGCTGACTAAGGGAGCTGCCAGCATGTTCGAACCCGGCCATCTGCATCGCGCCAACAGCATTGCCAGCGGCGATATGCCGTTGTTCAGTGTCGATCTCTTCTATGAGGTGCGTCAGGACCCCAGCGAAGGCCCGATGTTGCACATGCGCCTGCAAGGGCAGGTGAACGGTCAGGCATTCGAAGAGGTGTTCGAACTGCACCGTGACACGGCCTTCAACTTTGCCAGTGTTGCCAGCCGGCTGGCGCACAAGCATGGTTTGCCGATCAACAACAGCCTGATCATGCGCAGCCATGCCGAATATGACCTGATGTTTGAGGACATCCGCAGCAAGCTCGGCGCCCACAGCGGCGAGCCGGTCAACCTCGATCATCTGCAGCAGGATGGGCTGTAGCCGCTGGCGTGTGGCGCACTCGTGCTGCTACCGCTAACGCAACAGCCCGGCGGCATGGGCGGCCTGTTCCAACTCGGTGTAGTTTTCCGGGCGGGTTTCGATGAAACGGCTGGCGCCTTGCAGTTCGAGGATGGCTTGATGTTGCGCGTTGTCGGGGCTGAGCTGGAGAAAGGCCTGGCGGATCTGCTCGCGCAGAGCCGGTGTGAGTTTGCCGCGTACACTCCAGCTGTAGTCGAAGTAGGGCGCGGTGGTGGCAATCACGCGCACGCGCTCGGGGTCGACCTGGCCGGTCGCCAGTAACTGCTCCCAGGCGCTGCTGCTCAGGGCACCTGCATCGGCTTTACCCTCCTGCACCCAGCGGGCAGTTGCTTCTTGCGCGGCGGAGTAGGCGGTGTGGCTGAAGAAGGTTTCCGGGCGGATGCCGTGCTGCAACAGGAAGTAGCGCGGCATCAGGCTGTCGGATGTCGATGACAGCGAGCCGAAGGCAAATGTCTTGCCTTGCAGATCCTGCAGGTTCTGCACGGCCGGGTTGGCGCTGATGATCTTGCTGGTGAATTTTTCATCTTCAGCACGTTGCACCAGTGGCAGCACATCGCGGCGTTTGAGGCGTGCCTGCACCAGGTTGAAGCCACCCAGCCAGGCCAGGTCGATGCGCTCATCGGCCAGGGCGTCGACCACGGCGTCATAGTCGGCGAGGGCGACAAATTCCACACGCATACCCAACTGCTGGCTCAGATAACTGCCCAGCGGTTTGAATTTGCGCAGCAGCTCTGCCGGATGTTCATCGGGAATGGCTGACACCCGCAGGGCATCGTCAGCGCTGACAAGAGGACCTGCCAGGCTCAAGGCAGCAGCAAGAGTGATGGCCACGATACGGCTCAGCATGGGGGCTCCGGTTCAATCCTGATCAGGGCATTCTGAGTAGAGGTAAGCAGGCGTCCGGCAGTGGCGCGGGCAGGCGTGCAACCTACGTTAAGATAGCGCCCATCATTGAGTCGGAGTCTGCATATGTCCACATCTCTTCCTGCTTTGGCGTTCGCCGGTATCGGCCTGATGGGGTTGCCCATGACCCAGCGCCTGCTGGCTGCCGGTTATTCGCTGACGGTCTGGAACCGTTCTGCCGACAAGTGCGCACCCGTGCAGGCACTGGGTGCTCAGGTGGCTGCTCAGCCATCTGCGCTGTGTGCGGCAGCGGATATCGTCATGCTCTGTTTGGCCAACACCGAGGTGGTACGCGATGTGGTGTTTGGCCCCGGCGGGATTGTGGAAACGGGCAAGCCTGGGCAATTGCTGGTGGATTTCTCCAGCCTGGAACCGGCGGCCACCCGCGAGATGGCTGCAGAGCTGCATCGCCGCTGTGGCATGCACTGGGTCGATGCCCCGGTGTCCGGCGGCACACCGGGTGCGGCCAACGGCACGCTGGCAATCATGGCCGGTGGCCGGGTTGAGGATATCGAGCGGGTGCGGCCGATTCTCGCGCATCTGGGGCAACGCCTGACGCGTATGGGCGACGTTGGCGCAGGCCAGGTGACCAAGGTGTGCAACCAGATGATCGTAGCCTGTAACGCTTTGGTAATTGCTGAGGTGGTGGCGTTGGCCGAGCAGGCCGGGGTCGATGCCAGCCTGATTGCCCCTGCGCTGGCCGGCGGCTTTGCCGATTCCAAGCCACTGCAGATTCTTGCGCCGCAGATGGCCGAGAGTCAGTTTGAACCGGTCAAATGGCACGTGCGCACCTTGCTCAAGGATCTGGATACGGCGGTCAAGCTGTCGCAGCAGATCGGCTCGGCTACGCCGCTCAGCGGCCTGGCTGCACAGCTGATGCGTCAGCACGGCAGTCAGGGCAATCTGGAGTGTGATCCGGCGACCCTGGTGCAGCTGTACCGCGCGCCAGAGTCCCAAGGGCCAAAATCATGAAGATTGCGGCCAACCTGTCGCTGCTGTTTACCGAGTTGCCGCTGATCGACCGCGTAGTGGCTGCCGCTGCTGCGGGCTTTGATGGCGTGGAAATCCAGTTTCCCTACGAGCTGCCTGCGCTCCGCCTGAAAGAGGCGCTGGAGGCAGCGGGCATGCCGCTGCGTCTGATCAACCTGCCGGCTGGTGATTTGATGAGTGGCGGTGCCGGCCTGGCGGCCGTACCTGTACGTCAGGCCGAGTTTGAGGCGGCGTTGCAGGAGGCGCTGAGTTATGCCGCCATGGTGCGGCCAGCGCTGGTCAATGTGCTGCCGGGGCGTTTGGCCGAGGGCGTAGAGCCTGAACAGGCAATGACCTGTTTGATCGACAACCTACGCAAGAGCGCCGAGGCCTTTCAGCGATTGGGCATTGGCGTGGTGGTGGAAGCAATCAACCCGCTGGATATGCCGGGCTTTCTGATCAACACCCCGGCGCAGCTGGATGAGTTGCTCAAGGCGGTGGCTCACCCCAACCTGGCAGCGCAGTACGACCTTTACCACATGGCGCGGCAGTGCCTGGATGTGCCGGCGGGTATGGCGTTGTTGGCCGGGCGTATCGGCCATGTGCAGTTTGCTGATTACCCTGGGCGTGGCGCGCCGGGTACAGGCGAGTTGCACTTTGCGCCGCTGCTCAAGGCGCTGCGTGACAGTGGTTATCAGGGGTGGCTGGCGGCCGAGTATCGGCCGGGAGAGGCGGGCACCCAGGCCAGCCTGGGCTGGCTGAGTGAGTGGCAAGAGGCCTGAAGCGCCATCTGCAACCCGATTGACCTCGGGTTGCAGCTGGCAGTGGGTTACTCGGGCTTGTCTTCGGCGTACTTGTTGAGCGAAATGACGCGGGTCTTGCCGATGCGGTGGCGGTAGATCTCGCGCAGGTACTTGATGGCTTTCTTTACGCTTTCGCGTGACAGGCGGATGTCGTTGATCGAGACGAACTTGTCCTGATCGTGGATCAGCTCGCGGTACTTCTTCTCGTACATCGGTTTGATCGCGTACCAGTTGGTATCGAGGATCTTCGCCGGGTTCTCGTGCTCGTTGAGCATGGCGTCGACGCGCACTTCGTCGAACTCCTCGCTCATGATGAAATCGAGAATGGCGTTGTCTAGGCTTTCGTCGAAACGGTGCGGGTCGCGGGCGAAGCAGCGTTTGATAAAGGCCACGATCAGGGTCAGGAAGTCATCCGACAGGCACGGGCTCTTGGCGATCAGAGTGGTCAGCGAGAGGTTGGCCGAGGCACCGATTACCAGTGCATAACGCTTCAGCGTGGTGTTGGGGAACAGGCTGTTGAGGTGGGTCTTGAGCCGGTTCAGGTCCATGTAGGACAGCTTGTAGTCTTTCGGCAGCGAGACGATCGACACCACCGAGGAGCAGTTCTTGAAGAAGTGCAGGTCGCTGAGTTTGGCGGCGTTGTAGTCGGACTTCTTGTAGTCATCCAGGGCTTCGCGATAACGCTTGGACTCGATTGGCAGCAGGCTGATGCCTTCGATGGCCTGGGTGACCTTGTTGAAGTGCGGCAGGTCGATGGAGCGGAAGAACAGGTCGTCGATATTCAGCCGCGACGGCTCCTTGTCCAGCACGCGGAACTTGTCCAGCGCGGCGGCGCTTTGTTCTGGCACCACCGATTCGGCATAGGCCACGGCCACCGGGCCAGCCAGGCTCATAAACAGGTCGTTGGCATCCAGGCGAATGGTTTCGCCGATATCGATGCCGGCGCGGCGGAAGTAGTTCTGGTCGTAGTCGGTGGTCACCGCCTGGGCGGTGAGAATGTTGAAGATCTGCTGCGAGATGTACTGGTTGGCGTGACGCTCCATGGCGTTGACGTCGATGTTCTGGATATTGCCGTCATCGCTTTCTTCGGCATAACGCATGATGTCGTTGGAGATCAGCATCATGGCGTTCCAGGGGCGGATGCGGCGCATCACGCTTTCTTCGCTGTTCTCTTCGTTGTCGAAGTTGTAGGAGAAGTCCCATTCTTCTGCGAGGTACTTGCACAGCAGGCGCCCGGCGTTGATGTGCAGGGCTTCGGACATCTCGCTGCGCTGGTCGGAGATGTTCGGCAGGATGCAGATGCCGCTGGTGAAAATCGGTTCGAAAACGAAGCTGTGGTCGCGGTTCTCTAGGCTTTCGTCGAAGTTCTTGGTATCGAACGTCTTGCTCATGTAGGCGAACTGCTGGGCCAGGCCGAATTCCGAGGCCATGCCCGAACCGGTGCCGCCGCCGGCGCTGAAAATGTAGAAGTACAGACGCGACTGGTTGGCCTTGATGCCGCAGGAGTCGATCAGGTAGCTGTGAATGAACTTCCAGTCTTCGTTGGTGAAGCGCTGGGTGTCCTTGTTGAGGATGATCTTGGCCAGGTACTGACCGAGGATCGGCGCGTTACCGGCGCCGCCGGCATGCACCTCGGAGAGGTCCATGATTTTCATCTTGCTGTAGTCGCTGAGGAAACCGCTGGTTTCGCCCTTGCGCGAGAAGCGGATGCGCCCCTCGATGTCTTTGTCCAGGTCACCGAGCATCACCAGCGGCTCGATCAGAAAGACCGGTTTGCTGTCGCGGCTGGGTGCACGCAGCAGGTTGCTGCGGATCCAGCGGGTGGGGCGGAAATCCTGTTCGGCAACGGTCTTTTCTTCGCTCTTGAATTCACTCAGGTAGAACTGCCGGGCGTTATAGACCAGTGAGGCGACATCTAGGGCGATGTTCGAGCCGCAGCGGCCGAGGCCAATCAGGCACACCGACGGGAAGTGCTGTACCCGCCGGTCGTTCTCTTCGTCATGCGGCGCCGGCGGGAATACCAGGCTGCGCAGGCCGTCGAGGTTGTCGAGGATGCGATCGATGTCGCGCTCGGTGAAATACATGTACTGCTCACCGCTGCTGTCGATGCGTACGGGTACCAGCGGCGCTGGCGGCGGCAACGGCTCCAGCGGTGCCAGCAGCGTATCAGCCAGGTCAGCCAGAGTGGCTTCGGTCGCGGGGGAGGTCACAGCGTCTTTTTTTGTTTTCATTTGGAGACAGTCCGGCGGCTAGCGAGGTTGGAAGGGCAAATGGCCACATTGCACTCACAGGCTTGTTTGTAGCATGAAAAATGGAAAATCTCGCTGTTTTGCATGGTTTTACTGAGGCATATCCGGAGTTTTTCTGAGCCACTTTGTGACGCGGGTGCTTGCCGGCCCACCGATTACTCGGCATACACACTACAAATAGTCACAGACAGCCCTGGCGCGAGGCTCTAGATTGCCCTTGTACGTGCTGGGCACGACGGCTGGCCAAGGGCCGCGTACGTGTTTCGATAACAACAATTAGAGATGGATTCCATGCAGCAGTCCCAACAAGCGGCGAATGCCTGGCGCATTCTGTTCCTGCTTTTTCTGGCCAATTTGTTCAATTTCTTTGATCGCACCATTCCGGCGATCATCATCGAACCGATCCGTATGGAGTGGAGCCTCAGCGACTTGCAGCTGGGCCTGATCGGTACGGCCTTCACCATTGTCTACGCGATTGCCGGCATTCCGCTGGGGCGCATGGCTGATACCGGCGCGCGGCGCAAGATCATGGGCTGGGGCTTGGCGGTCTGGAGCGGTCTGACGGCGGTGAACGGCATGGCCTGGAGCTTCTGGAGCTTTCTGCTGATTCGCATGGGCGTCGGCATTGGTGAGGCCAGCTACGCGCCGGCGGCCAATTCGCTGATTGGTGATTTGTTCCCGGCACACAAGCGGGCGCGGGCCATGGGCATCTTTATGCTGGGCCTGCCGATTGGCCTGCTGCTGGCCTTTTTCACGATTGGCGCGATGGTCAAGGCGTTCGACAGCTGGCGCGCGCCATTCTTTATTGCCGCAGTGCCGGGGCTGATTCTCGCGGTGTTTATGTTCTTTATCAAAGAGCCCAAGCGTGGCGCAGCCGAACAGGTGCAGTCGTTGAGTGCACCCGTGGAGAAACCGCTGCGCAAGGTTCTGGAAATCCGCACTTTCTGGTGGCTGGTGGTGGCCGGTCTGACCTTCAACTTCGCCACCTATGCCTGCAACTCGTTCATGGTGCCGATGCTGCAGCGCTACTTCCTGCTGCCGCTGGAACAGGCGGCGATGGCCACCGGGGTAATTGTTGGTCTGACCGGTCTGGTTGGTCTGACATTGGGTGGTTGGCTGGCGGATAAGATCCACCAGCGTTGGCCGACCGGCCGACTACTGTTCGCTGCCCTGAGCATGTTGATTGCCTCTGTCGCCACGGGCTACGCCCTGCTCGCCGGGCGGGTTGAAATCGCCGTGTTTGTAGCGCTGTTCAGTATCGGCTGGCTGTTTGCCTACAACTTCTACACCTGCGTTTACACGGCGATTCAGGATGTGATCGAACCGCGTCTGCGCGCCACGGCGATGGCGCTGTTCTTTGCCGGCCTATACCTGCTCGGTGGTGGCCTGGGGCCAGTGGCCGTGGGCATGCTGTCGGACCACTACTCGCAGGCGGCGATGCTGGCGGCCGGTGCCAGTGAAATGAACGAAACCTTCAAGGCAGTGGGCCTGCACAATGCCATGTACCTGATTCCGGTGGCGCTGCTGCTGACCATGCTGGCGCTGCTGCAAGCCTCGCGCTGCTTCGTCGCTGACGCCGCCAGAATGCAGCACGGCATGCAGCTGCAGCCCGCTAGCTAAGCCATTTTGCCAGGCTCTCCGGCATGCGCCGGACGGCCGGGCAGTGGCTAAATCCTGTGCAATACTCAGTCGCACTGCTGTCACGCAACTGCGACTGAGGATAACCACCATGGGCGCTTCCTCCCTGGTGCTGGGCCATAGCCACGCGCTAGGCGAGCACCCGCTGTTTACTGTGTTGGGCCAGTGCCCACTGACCTTGCAGAGGCTCGATTCACCCGATGGCCTGCCAGACGGGCTGGCGGTGATTCTGCTGGACGACAGCTTGCTGGCGCTCAGGCCCCTGGCCGACTGGCTGGGCTGTGGGGCGATTCTGGTGGGCTGTATGGATCAGCCAGGTGTATTGCCGCTACCGCCCACGGCCAGCCGTGATGAGCTGTCGGCACTGCTGCGTTTTGCTGGCGAGCAGTACAGTCTGCGTCATCAGACTGAGCAATTGGCCGCCGCCCTGGCGGGTAAACACGATGACCTGAGCAAACTGGTGGACGTTGGCCTGGCGCTGTCGGCCGAGCGCGACCTTGATCGCCTGCTGGAAAAGATCCTGGTTGAGGGGCGGCGCTTGTCCAACAGCGACGCGGCCTCGCTGTTTCTGATCAGTCGGCGTGCGGATGCACCGGCGCAGCTGATCTTCAAACTGACGCAGAACGGCACGCTCAGCCAGAACAGTTTTCAGGACCAGCGCATGCCGCTGAGCAAAGCCTCGATTGCCGGCTATGTGGCGCTGACCAGCACGGAGCTGAATATCGAAGACGTGTATGCGATTGCGGCTGACGCGCCGTATCGCTTCAACCGTTCCTTCGACCTGCAGATGGGCTATCGCACTATGTCGATCCTGGCGATACCCATGCTCAATCACCGCCATGAAGTGGTCGGGGTGCTGGAGTTTATCAACCGTCAGCGCAAGGGCAGTGAGTCGTTCGAGCCCGAGCTGATTGCCTTCGATGAAGAAATCGCCGTGTCCCTTCGTGCTCTGGCCAGCCAGGCCGCGGTGGCCATCGAGAATCGTCAGTTGCTGGATGACATCAGCCGGTTGTTCGATGGTTTTGTGCAGGCCTCGGTGTTTGCCATCGAGCAGCGCGACCCGACCACCAGTGGCCATTCCTTCCGGGTGGCCGAACTCTGCCTGACCCTGGCCAATCAGCTACCGCATGCGCCGAGCAGCCGTCTGCGTGAGCAGGCACTGGCTGATGACGGTCTGCGAGAGCTGCGTTATGCCGCTTTGCTACATGATTTTGGCAAGGTCGGGGTGCGCGAGCATGTGCTGGTCAAGGCCAAGAAACTGCCCGAGCAGGTGCTGGAGAACCTGCGTTACCGAGTGGCCCTGGCGCAGGAGAACCTGCACAACCAGACCCTGCGCAAGATGCTCCAGGCCTACCGTCAGCAGGGTGGTCTGAGCGAGGAGCGGCGGTTGCAGTTGGAAGCCGAACTGGCTTACGAATGCGAACGGCTGGAGCGTTACCTGAGCAACATCATTCAGGCCAACGAGCCGAGCATGCTCAGCGAAGGGGATTTTCAGCACTTGCAGGAAGTGCAGGGCGAGTTGGTCAAGGCACCTGGTAATTGCCTGGTCAGCCTGCTCAGCGAAGGCGAGTTCAGTGCTCTTGCCGTGCGCAAGGGCAGCTTGACCACAGCCGAGCGCGAAGAGATCGAGCGGCATGTGGTGCACACCCAGCAGTTCCTTAGCCTGATTCCCTGGACGCCGGATCTGCAGGGGGTACCGCATATCGCCGGGGCGCACCATGAAAAGCTCGATGGCAGCGGCTATCCAAAAGGCCTGATCGGGGATGCGATTCCCTGTGCGTCACGGATCATGACCATCTGCGATATCTACGATGCCCTGACGGCAGCCGATCGGCCCTACAAACCGGCGATGCCACTCGAACGTGCCCTGGATATCCTCAAGAGCGAGGCGCAGAGCGGCTTGCTCGATGCCGAACTGGTGCAGCTGTTTATCAACAACCGCTGCTTCCAGGTTACGGGAGCGCCGGGCTCGCATACCACTGCGCCGTTCAGTCACCACGTGTGTGATTACGAACCCTCATGCACTCGCGAACACCCCCACTCGCATTGACGTGGGGGCGGATTTAGCGATTGCTTTTGAGTGCCTGCTGATAGCGGGCGTCGAGGCTCTGGGTCGGGCCGCTGGCGGTTTTATCGATATACAGATAGACCGGTTGCAGGCGCTGCAGGCGGTCATCAATGCCCGGGTGCACCTTGAGGAAGCTGCTTAGCGCAGCATCATCCTGGCGGGTGGTGCCGAGTGTTTGCAGTACCCCGGCCAAGCCATAGGCGTCGTAGCCGGCACGTGCAGCAATCACCGCGCCCATGGCATCGGCTTCGTACTCGTCGCCACGGTCCAGGCCACGGCTGTAGAGGTCGCTGACGCTACGGGTAAAACGGTCGGTCAGCTCACCGGCATGGCTGCCGCCCTTGTCAGCTGCGCCGGCTTGTACGGCCAGGGTGGCCAGGTCGGTCAGCAGGCCGGTCTGGGCCTGTTGCTGAATGGCCTGGAGATGATGTTTCTGCACCACATGCGCCACTTCGTGGGCCAGTACCCCGGCCAGTTCGGCTTCGCTGTTCATCCGTGTGAGCATGCCGCTGGTGATGAATACGTAACCGCCGGGGGCGGCGTAGGCGGCCACCTGCGGGCTGTCGAGCACGACGAAACGCCAGGGCAGGTCGGGGCGTTCGCTGTGCTGCGCAACCCACAGGCCGACGCGGTTGACGTAGGTCTGCAGTGGCGGGTTGTTGAGCACGGCCGCCTTGCTTAGCAGGATGGTGGCGGTGTTCTGCCCGATCACCCGCTCTTCATCGACGCTTTTCTGGCCCATGTTGGTCAGGTGTTGGCCGGCACTGGCCAGTTTGCCCAGGTCGACCCCTTGCACCTGTACGCCTTCCAGCCCCTGGCAGGCACTGAGGCTGACGATCAGGCCGAGCAGGCCGGCATATTTGAGCACTGAGATGGCTGTTGGCATGTCGCATCCTCCCGGTTAGCGCGCGTAGGGCAGGTTCTGGCTGCGCAGACCGCCTTGCTGGGCGAAGCTGCGCGCCTCGCTCGGGCTGGCGGCAAAGGCATCCAGGCTCTGTACGCTGGCTGAGGTGTTGGCACTGCCGCTGCGCAGTTCTTCATCGCTGATGCCGCGTATACCCGTGGCCACACCGCCGGCAGGCGAGGTCTGGTTGCCGAGCTTGAGCAGACCGCCGAGGTCATTGCTGCGTCCGGCCTGGGCATCCTTGGCGAAACGCAGGCTGAGCAGGGGCAGCCAGCCGCGCTGACCGCTGGCCGTTTCGACCTGATACCAACCGCCCTGACGTTCCAGAACCTGAACCTGGCTCTGCTTGCTGACCTGGCCCACGCTGGCAGCCGCGGCGCTGGGTTCGGCACGCAGGGCGCTGTCTTGCAGGGTATGGGCCTGGCGTACTTCGGCCAGCGCCGAGAAGCCGTAGAAACTGAATATCAGCGCCGCAAGGGCACTGCAGAGGCCTTTATTCATCATGTCTCCTTCGCGGTTCATAGAGCATTACGGCTTCGGCGCGACCTTTTACCTGGTGTTCGCCCTGGGGCACGAAGTCCAGATCGAGCGTGCAGGCCTCACGGGTGGCGGCAGAAATCAGCAGATGGGCGCGACCCTTGGTCAGCCCTTCGATGCGGCTGGCCAGGTTCACCGTGTCGCCTATTGCAGTGTAGTCATAGCGCTGCTGGGCGCCGACCAGACCGACTACCGCCGGGCCGGTATGCAGACCGATGCCGATATCGAAATCCGGGCAGTTGTACTCGCGGCGGAAGGCGTCGAGGTTATCGAGCATTTCCATGGCCGCCAGAATGGCCTGATCGGCCTGTTGCGGGTTGTCCAGCGGTGCGCCCCAGAAGGCCATGATGGCGTCACCGATAAACTTGTCGAGGGTCGCTTGATGCTTGAATAGCACCTCCACCTGGCTGCTGAAATAGCCTTCGAGCAGGCGAACGATTTCTGCCGGCGTGTGTTGTTCGGAGAGTGTGGTGAAGTTGCGGATGTCGGAAAACAGCACGGTCAGCTGGCACTCCTTGCTCGCCAGCAGGGCTTCCGGGTCGTCGCGCGACACCAGTTGATTAACCACCACGGGGTCCATAAAACGGCTGAACAGGCGAATGGTGTCCTGTAATTGTTGGCGTCGGCGTAGGTAGAACAGTGCCAGCGCGGCGGCCAGCAGCAGCCACAGGCAGATCAGCCCCGGCAGCACGCCAAGCAGCGTGCCCTGCAAGGCCAGCCAGTAACTGCCGACAAACAGCGCCAGGCTGCCGAACAGGCACAGGGCGAACGCCGCGTGCAGTTGCTCGCGCAGTAGCAGAAGGCTCAGACCGAGCAATAGCAGCAGCGGACCAAGCAGTTCCAGCCAACTGTCCGCTTCACGCAACTGGCTGTTGTTGAGCAGGTTGTCGATGGCGGTCATCAGGATAAATGGCGCCGGATAAAGGGTGTCCAGCGGGGTGGGGCGCAGGTCATGCAAGCCGGCTGCGGTGGTGCCGATGACGATGATGCGGTTCTTGAATTGTTCGGCCGCCAGCGGCTCGCCCTGGTTGCGCGCCGCTGCCAGCACGGCGGCGTAGGGCAAGCGTGGGTAAGGCAGGCGTGTGTTGCCGGGCCAGTCCAGCAGCAGGCTCTGTTGCTGCGGCAAGCTGCCGGTCAGGTCATGCACGATACGCGCAGGCATGCTAGGTAAACGCCAGTCGGCAAAGCTGCGGTACAGCTCATAGCGGCGACCGATGCCGTCGGCGTCGGGGCGAAAGTTGATGCTGCCCAGGCGCCACAGTTCACTGGGGAAGGCGTTGGGCAGTAGCAACAAGCCGCGCTGATCGGCGGCGCCGCGTTGCCCTGGTGCTTGCCAGGTGGATGCAGGATAGTCGCGCAGCAGTGGCGGCTGGCTGCCTTCGTCGGCTTGCTGGACCAGGGCGGCGAGGTAGGTGTTGTCGCTGCGTTGCAGCACTTCGGCAAAGTAGCTGTCGGCGTCCGGGTTGAATTGGTCGGGCTCGCTGAACAGGATATCGAAGGCCACGGCCTTGGGCTGTTGGCTCAGCAAGTATTCCAGCAGTTCGCCATGCAGCGAGCGCGGCCACGGCCATTTACCGGCTTCACCGGCCAGCACTTGCAGGCTCAGATCATCGATATCAATCAGCAGCAGGCGTGGGTCAGGCGTCTGTTCGGCGGCGCGCTGGCGGATCAGCCAGTCGAGGTGGGCGTTGTTCAACCCACTGAGCGCGGGCCACAGGTGCAGCAGGGGAAGCAGAAGCAGCGCCAGCAGGCAGAGCCCGCCGAGGCTATGACGAAACCGACGCGAGGCGGCGCGTGCAGGCACGGAAAGCTCCTGTGGGCTGGAGTGACAGAAGTGATGCTTCTGACTCTAGCAGCCCGTTGAAACTACCTGCACGTAGGTTGGGTTGAGGAGCAAAGCGACGAAGCCCAACGACACCAATCAATGCCTGTTGGGCTTCGCTGCGCTCAGCGCCAACCTACCTGCGTGCGCCTGATGCTCATTTGCAACGCTTAGCCGGCGACCAGCACGCGAATGGCTTCTAAACGCAACGCCGCCTTATCGAGCATGGCCAGGCCTTGTTCGCGCAGCTGACGCAGGGCGTTGAGTTCGCTGTCGCGCACACTGGGGTTGACCGCTTGCAGGGCGATCAGGCGCGCCAGTTCCTCGTCGGTTTCGGCGGCCAGACGGCGCTTGGCTTCGTCGACGCGTTCGCTATGGCGTGGCGCCACCTTGCTTTCGCCGGCATTGATCAGCGGGTTGAGGCTGTCGCGCTGGGCCTGGACAAACTTGTTGGCGCTGGCGCGTGGCACAGGCTCCAGCTGTTCGTTGAGCTTCTCGAAGGACACCTTGCTGGCCAGGTCATTGCCGTTGGCATCGAGCAGGCAGCGCAGGGCGATCGGCGGCAGGTAGCGGCCCAGCTGCAGGGTGCGTGGCGCCACCACTTCGCTGACATACAGCAGTTCCAGCAGCACGGTGCCGGGTTTCAGCGCCTTGTTCTTGATCAGCGCCACGCCGGTGTTGCCCATCGAGCCGGAACGCACCAGGTCCATGCCGCCTTGCACCATGGGGTGTTCCCAGGTGAGGAACTGCATGTCCTCGCGGGCCAGAGCCAGGTCGCGGTCATAGGTGATGGTCACACCTTCGTCGTCGCCGAGGGGGAAGCTGGCATCCAGCATTTTCTCGCTGGGGCGCAGGATCAGGGCATTTTCGGAGTGGTCTTCGCTGTCGATGCCGAAGGCGTCGAACAATTGCTCCATATAGATCGGCAGGGCGAACTGGTCGTCCTGCTCGAGAATCGCCGCTACCAGCGCTTCACCCTCACCGGCACCGCCGGAGTTGAGCTCTAGCAGGCGGTCGCGACCGGCGTGCAACTCACCTTCTAGGCGAATGCGCTCGGCTTTGGCTTCGTCAACCAGGGCTTGCCACTCACCGTCGTCGCCGCTTTCCAGTAGCGGTAGCAGGCGGCTGCCGAACTGATGTTGCAGGGCGTTGCCGGTTGGGCAGGTGGCGAGGAAGGCGTTCAGCGCCTGGTGATACCACTGGAACAGGCGTTCCTGCGGGCTGTTTTCCAGGTACGGCACGTGCAGCTGGATACGGTGCTTCTGACCGATACGGTCGAGGCGGCCGATGCGCTGCTCAAGCAGATCCGGGTGAGCTGGCAGGTCAAACAGCACCAGATGGTGGGCGAACTGGAAGTTACGACCTTCCGAGCCAATTTCCGAGCAGATCAGCACCTGAGCACCGAATTCTTCATCGGCGAAGTAGGCGGCGGCGCGGTCGCGCTCCAGAATGCTCATGCCTTCATGGAACACCGTAGCCGGGATGCCTTTGCGCACACGCAGGGCGTCTTCCAGGTCCATGGCGGTTTCGGCGTGGGCGCAAATCACCAGCACCTTGAACTTCTTGAGCATCTTCAGGGTGTCGATCAGCCACTCGACGCGCGGGTCGAATTTCCACCAGCGCTGTTCTTCATCGACATCCGGCTGCGCCTGGTAGCTGACCTCCGGGTAGAGGTCGGCATGCTCGCCAATCGGCAGCTCCATGTATTCATCAGGGCTGGCCAACGGGTAGGGGTGCACTTCACGGTCCGGAAAGCCCTGCACGGCGGCGCGGGTGTTACGGAACAGCAGGCGACCAGTGCCATGGCGATCCAGCAGCTCGCGCACCAGGCGCGCCGAGGCTTCGCTATCACCGGCATTCACCGCGGCCAGCAGCTCTTCGCCGCCGGCGCCGAGGAAGTCGTGAATGGTCTTGTGCGCGGCATCCGACAGGCGCCCCTGGTCGAGCAGTTCCTGCACGGCTTCGGCAATCGGTTTGTAGTGCTCGCTCTCGGCACGGAACGCGGCCAGGTCATGGAAGCGGTTCGGGTCGAGCAGACGCAGGCGGGCGAAGTGGCTGTCCTGGCCGAGTTGTTCCGGGGTGGCGGTTAGCAGCAGTACGCCGGGGATGACCTGGGCCAGCTGTTCAACCAGCGCATATTCCGGGCTCGAATGTTCCGGGTGCCAGACCAGGTGGTGCGCTTCGTCGACCACCATCAGGTCCCAGCCAGCGGCAAACAGCGCGTCCTGGGCCTTGTCGTCTTCGCACAGCCATTCCAGGGCGACCAGCGCCAGTTGGCAGTCTTCGAAGGGGTTGCTGGCGTCACTTTCGATAAAGCGTTCTTCATCGAACAGCGCGACATCCAGGTTGAAGCGCCGGCGCATCTCCACCAGCCACTGGTGCTGGAGGTTTTCCGGCACCAGGATCAGCACGCGGCTGGCGCGTCCGGAGAGCAGCTGGCGATGAATCACCAGACCGGCTTCGATGGTTTTACCCAGGCCCACTTCGTCGGCCAACAAGACGCGCGGGGCGATGCGGTCGGCGACTTCGCGGGCGATGTGCAGCTGGTGGGCAATCGGTTGCGCACGCACGCCGCCCAGGCCCCAAAGGTTGGATTGCAGCTGGCGGCTGGTGTAATCGAGGGTGTGGTAGCGCAGGGCGAACCAGGGCAGCGGGTCGATCTGCCCGGCAAACAGGCGGTCACTGGCCAGGCGGAACTGGATAAAGTTCGACAGCTGGGTTTCCGGCAGGCTGACGCTTTCATGCTGGGCATTGAGGCCGTGGTAGACCAGCAGGCCGTCGATGTCGTCGACTTCCTGTACGGTCAGCTTCCAGCCTTCGAAGTGGGTGATCTCATCGCCCGGCGAGAAGCGTACGCGGGTCAGCGGTGCATTGCGCAGGGCGTACTGACGGGTTTCGCCGGTGGCCGGGTAGAGCATGGTGAGCATGCGGCCGTCCTGCATCAGAACGGTCCCCAAACCCAGCTCCGCCTCGCTGTCACTGATCCAGCGTTGCCCCGGTTCATACTGCGCCATGCTTGTCTCCCGCGTAAAAAAGCCGACTATGTTAACGGAACCCAGGGTTCAGGCCCAAGGCGCATTGCTGGGTATTGGGCACTTTGTGTGTTCAGATCACTCAAAAGTGTAGTGAGGCATGGCTCAAGTCGCGGCTTGGCTGGCCGACAGTCTGACCAAAGGAGGGCTAATAGATGCTGCCGCCGATCCCCCACAGCCTGGTACCGGTGACTGTCCAGCAGGACGTGGTCAAGCCGCGCCCGGAAATCCCGCCGGTTACCGCTTCTGCGGAAAGCTCCAAGGAAAGTGGCGTGAGTCTGGACAAGCGCCATCCGCAGGAAGCCGAGATGATGCTGCGCGAGGAGCAGCGCCGCCGCCAGCGCCGACATGGCTACACCCCGGAAGAATTGGCCGAAGGCGAAGTGGCCGAGGCCGACGAGGCGGTGGTCAGTGAACTGCCGCGGCAGGGCTTGTGGGTGGATGTGGAAGTCTAAGCTGGGCACACTAGGTGCTTCGTCTGTTCGAGTCTTGTTTCGTGGATCTATTTGCCGACAGCCCCCTGCAGTTGCCTGACGCCGACTTGCAGTTCTATGCGCCGTGGCTGGATGTGGCGACCGCCGACCAATGGCTGGCCGCGTTAACCACGCAGACGCCCTGGCAGCAGCCGCAGGTGCAGATTTACGGGCGGCAACTGCCGGTACCGCGTCTGGTGGCCTGGTACGGAGACGCCGAGGCCAGTTACCGCTATTCGGGGTTAACCCATCAGCCGTTACCCTGGACTCCGCTGTTGGCGCAGATTCGTGCGCAGGTGGAGCAGGCCGTGGGGCAGCCCCTGAATGGCGTATTGCTCAACTATTACCGTGATGGGCAGGACTCCATGGGTTGGCACAGTGATGACGAGGCGGAGCTGGGCGCCAATCCGCTGATCGCTTCACTGAATCTGGGCGGCACGCGGCGCTTTGATTTGCGCCGCAAAGGGCAGAGCCGCATTGAGCATTCATTGTCGCTGTCGCATGGTTCGCTGCTGGTCATGCGCGGGCCAACCCAGCATCATTGGCAGCATCAAGTGGCGAAGACGCGCAGCCCCTGTGCGCCACGTCTGAATCTGACCTTTCGTTTGATCAAGCCGAGACCATGAGCAAAGACGACAAGCTGATTGATTTCGCAGCCGAGCGCGACAAGCGCATCCATGACCTGCGCGACAAGAAACTCAATGAAATGCGCGATGCGTTCGAGCAGGCCCTGCCGTTGCCCAAGGGCAAGAAAAAGCCCAAGGGCAAACCGAAAAAGCCTTGAAACCGTTCTGACAAAGGCAGATTTGTTGATCTGGATCAGCTAATCAAAGCCTCATCCCGCCAGCGCCCGCCGCTTGTTGATCTGGATCAATGGCGCCCCTGCAGCCCCTGTTAACTTGAAGCCATACCCACACAGGCTTCACAGCAGGAGGCAACCATGTTTATCGATGTCGTAGTTCTCGCCGGTATCGGCACCGTCGGTCTGATGGTCGCCTTCTTCGCCGGTGTCGGTTATTTCATCTGGCAGGATTCGCACAAGCGCAAGCAGGGCTGATTCTGCCGGGGAGGATCGATTCAAGGCCCGTGCAGCAGGTTTTGAATCGGTTCGAAGGGGCACGCAAGGCAATTTGGGCGACTTAGGTCGCCCTTTTTTATGCCTGGCATAGGGTGGCCACGCTACGGACCAGCATTATTCAGGGCGCTGATTTATCTGCACGGGTGTTCAGGCAGCGTGTGCATCTTCCGGGCTGTGCGGCGATTCGAGGCGCAGGTAGCTGTCGAGCTTGACTTGCTGCGCCGGGGTGGTGAACAGGCCGAGTTTGCTGCGCCGCCAGAGAATATCGTCCGCCTGCATGGCCCATTCTTCCTGGCATAGGTAGTCAACTTCACGCGCATACAGCCCTCCACCCAGGTGTTCGCCCAGGTCGCTGAGGTTGCTCACGCCTTTGAGCATCACCCAGCTGCGGCTGCCGTAGCTGCTGGCCCAGCGCCGCGCCAGTGAGGTGGGCAGCCAGCCGAAACGTTCGCACAGGGCTTCCACCAGTGCGCTTTGGCTGTCCAGCTGCTCGGCACCGGGCAACAGGCTGCTGGCAGTCCAGCTTGGGCCCATCTTGGGGAAAAACGGCGCCAGTTGCGCCAGCGCTGATTCGGCTAGCTTGCGGTAGGTGGTGAGCTTGCCGCCGAACACCGAGAGCAGTGGTGCTTCTCCGGGATGAGCGGACAGTGACAGGGTGTAGTCGCGGGTGACTGCCGAAGGATCGTCCGATTCGTCGTCACACAGCGGCCGTACGCCGGCATAGGTGTGCAGGATATCGCTGCGTTGCGTCTGCTTCTTGAAGTGGGCATTGACCACCTTCAGCAGGTAGTCGGTTTCTTCATCGGTGATCGCTACTTTGGCCGGGTCACCCTGGTACTCGCGGTCCGTGGTGCCGATCAGGGTGAAGCGCTCCTGATAGGGGATGGCAAAGACGATGCGACGGTCTTCGTTTTGCAGGATGTAGGCCTGCTCGCCATCGAACAGGCGCGGCACGACGATATGGCTGCCCTGAATCAGGCGAATGCCGTAGGGCGATTCCTGTTTCAGGTCTTCACGGATAAATTTTGCGACCCAGGGGCCTGCAGCATTGACCAGCGCGCGAGAGCGAATCGAGAACAGGCTGCCGTCGCTGCGTTCCAGATGGATATGCCACAAGCCTTTGCTGCGCCGCGCGCTGACGCAACGGGTGCGGCTGTGTACGTGGGCGCCTTGTTCGCGGGCAGCCATGGCATTGAGCACCACCAGGCGGGCGTCATCGACCCAGCAATCGGAATATTCGAAACCGCGGCTGATCTCAGCTTGTAGCGGGCTGCCGGCACCAAAACGCAGGCCGCGTGAGCCGGCCAGCTTCTCGCGCTTGCCCAGGTGATCGTAGAGAAACAGCCCGGCACGGATCATCCAGGCCGGCCGCAGGTGTGGGCGGTGCGGCAGGATAAAACGCATGGGTTTGACGATATGCGGGGCCTTGTTCAGCAGCACTTCACGCTCGGCTAATGCCTCGCGCACCAGGCGGAACTCGTAATGCTCCAGGTAGCGCAGGCCGCCATGGATCAGTTTGCTGCTGGCCGACGAGGTGTGCTGCGCCAGGTCGTCCTTTTCACAAAGGAACACGGACAGGCCGCGCCCAGCAGCATCGGCGGCAATCCCGACACCATTGATACCGCCGCCGATCACGGCAAGGTCATAGACTTCAGCGAGTGGGGTAAGGCTGGCGGAACGAGTCGGCATGGCGGCACCAGAAAGTCAGTATTGAACTTTAAATGTTCACTTTCGAAAATATGCTAGTCGAATATGCACGGCTTCGCCACCCCGAAGTGCGTTTTCGCGCCCGGCGGTTGTCAGGTGTCGGTAATGGGGTATTTGGTTAGGCAGGTGCCAGGCCAGTGCTGGCGGGCTTACACCAGGTCGAGGTGCACCTTGTGCTCGCTGAGCAGGCGGTTTATGGCTGCGGACGGCGCGGCATCGGTAAACACGCGGTCAACCAGTGCGACCGAGCCCAGGCGCACTACAGCGTTGCGGCCGAACTTGCTGGAGTCAACGGCGAGAAATACCTGGCGCGCATTGCTGATGATGGCCTGGGAGACACGCACTTCCTGGTAATCGAAGTCGAGCAGGCTGCCGTCTTCATCGATGCCACTGATGCCGACCAGGGCGAAATCGACCTTGAACTGCTGGATAAAATCCACCGCCGCCTGGCCGACGATACCGCCGTCGCTGCGCACCGTACCGCCGGCCAGCAGCACTTCGAAGTCGGCTTTGGCGCTGAGCTGGGCCGCCACATGCAGGTTGTTGGTGATGATCTTCAGGCCCTTGTGGCCGAGCAGCTCACGGGCGATGGCTTCGGTGGTGGTACCGATGTTGATGAAGAGCGAGGCGTGGTTGGGGATTTGCGCGGCAATCGCGGCGGCGATGCGCTGTTTTTCATCGCGCATCTGCCCGGCGCGCATGCTGTAGGCGGTGTTCTGCGTGCTGGAGCTTTCACTGGCTGCGCCACCGTGGGTGCGGCGCAGCAGACCTTGTTCGGCGAGCTGATTGATGTCGCGGCGGATGGTTTGCGGGGTGACGGCAAATGCCTGAGCCAACTCGTCGATGCTGACATAGCCGCGTTCGCGGGCGAGTTCGAGAATATCGTGCTGGCGGGGCGGCAGGGTCATGAAAACTCCTCGGAAGTGCGCGGCATTATAGGCTGTCGTCGCGGCCAAATTGGGCTAAGGTACGCCAACTTTGTCAGATTGTTTTCACATTCGAACATGACACCTGCCATCGATCTGCTGAAAAAAGCCAAGGCTGCGCACCAGGTGCACAGCTATCACCACGATCCCAAGGCTGCTTCCTATGGCCTGGAAGCGGCGGAAAAGCTCAACCTTGAGCCTGCTCAGGTGTTCAAGACGCTACTGGCCGCCAGTGAGAAAGGCGAGTTGCTGGTCGCTGTAGTGCCGGTCGCCGGTACGCTTGATCTGAAAGCTCTGGCGCAGGCCGCCGGGGTAAAGAAAGCCGATATGGCTGACCCCAATGCGGCGCAGCGCGCGACCGGTTACCTGCTCGGTGGCATCAGCCCGCTGGGGCAGAAGAAGCGTTTGCGTACCTTTATCGATGAATCGGCGCAGCAGTTTCCCAGCATTTATGTCAGTGCCGGACGGCGCGGACTGGAGGTGCAGTTGGATGCCGCTGTGTTGGCGCAACTGACCCAGGCCGTGTTCGCCCCCATTGGCCGCCTCTGAACACGTCGCTCGACACCATAACAATAAGGAAACCTTGTATGTCTCAATACCTGCTTGCCATTGACCAGGGCACCACCAGCAGCCGGGCGATTGTTTTCAGTGCCCAGGGCCTGCCCGTTGCGCGTGCTCAGCAGGAGTTCAAGCAGTACTTCCCGCAGGATGGCTGGGTTGAGCACGACGGCGAAGAACTGTGGCTGAGCACCCTCAAGGTCTGCCGCGAGGCGCTTAAACAGAGCGGCCTGAGCGCCAGTGATGTGGCAGCCATTGGCATTACCAACCAGCGTGAAACCACCCTGGTGTGGGATGCGCAGACCGGTACACCGATCCATCCGGCCATTGTCTGGCAGGACCGCCGTACCGCCGACTATTGCGCCGAACTGAAAGACGCCGGGCATGAGGCAGCCGTAGCGGCCAAAACTGGGCTGCTGATCGACCCGTATTTCTCGGCCACCAAGCTGCGCTGGATTCTGCAGAAGGTGCCCGGTGCCCGTGAGCGCGCCGAGCTCGGTGAGCTGCGCTTTGGTACCGTGGACTCCTTCCTGCTGTGGCGCCTGAGCGGCGGCAAGTCGCACAAGACTGATGCCAGCAATGCCTCGCGCACCCTGCTGTTTAACATCCACACGCAACAGTGGGATGAGGAACTGCTCAAGCTGTTCGAGATTCCCGCCAGCCTGCTGCCGGAAGTGCTCGATTGCGCCGCTGATTTCGGCATTACCGACGCCAGTCTGCTCGGCGCCGCCATTCCGGTGCAGGGCATGGCCGGTGATCAGCAGGCGGCGCTGATCGGTCAGGCCTGCTTCGAACCGGGCATGGTCAAAAGCACCTATGGCACCGGCTGTTTCATGATTCAGAACACCGGCAGCACACCGGTTATCTCGAAAAATCGCCTGCTGACCACGGTTGGCTATCGGCTGAATGGCCAAGTCACCTATGCGGTGGAAGGCAGTATCTTCGTCGCTGGCGCCGCCGTGCAGTGGCTGCGCGACGGCATCAAGCTGATCAGCCATGCCCGTGATACCGAGGCGATGGCCGAGCAGACCGGTGATGCCTGCGGCGTGTACCTGGTGCCGGCGTTTACCGGCCTCGGTGCGCCGTACTGGGACCCGAAGGCCCGTGGTGCGATCTTCGGCCTGACCCGCGACACCGGGATCAAGGAAATCGTCACCGCCGGTCTGCAGTCGGTGTGCTACCAGACCCGTGACCTGCTTGAAGCCATGCGCCAGGACGGTGCGGCCGAACCGAGTGCACTGCGGGTCGATGGCGGCATGGTGGAGAACAACTGGGTCATGCAGTTTCTTGCCGATATTCTCGGCGTGCCGGTAGAGCGCCCGGAAGTGACGGAAACCACGGCGCTGGGCGTGGCTTACCTGGCCGGTCTGCAAGCCGGGCTTTATAAGGATTTGGCCAGCATTGCCCGGCATTGGCATCGTCAGCAACGGTTTGAGCCGCGCATGGCTGACAGCCATCGCAGCAAACTCTATGACGGCTGGCTGGATGCGGTGAAAAGGGTGCGCAGCGAAGGCTGAGGGTGGTAAAACTGCCGGCAACCCTATTGCTCGTGGAGCCCTGCATGTCGAGATACCGCTTGCTGGTTGCGCGTGGATGCATGCTGGTGCTGCTTGCCTGGGCCGGCTTGGCGCGGGCCGAGACACTGGTGATCGCCGGAGACATCTGGTGCCCGGTGAATTGCCAGCCTGGTTCTGAGCGGCCGGGCATCTTCGTGGAACTGGCTCGGGAAATCTTTACCGAGGCGGGTATCGAGGTGCAGTACAAGGCGCTGAACTGGGCACGTACCCTGCAGATGGTCCGGCGTGGCGAGTTGAATGCGGCTGTCGGTGCCGGCGTCGAAGACGCTCCTGACTTTCTCTTTGGTGCCACGCCCGTGGCGTCGTCACGTAGTTGCTTTTTTACCTTGCCGGATTCCACCTGGCGCTTTAACGGCACCGCATCGCTCGCCGGGCAGCGCCTTGGGGTGATTAATGACTACAGCTACGGTGATGAGCTGAACACCTATATCGCCCTGCATCACGGCGACAGCGAACGCATTCAGATTGCCGCCGGTGATACGGCCTTGGCCTTGAATATCGGCAAGCTGACCCATGGCCGCGTGGATGTGGTGCTGGAAAACGCCTGGGTCATGCAAGCCATGCTGGCCAGCCAGGGGCGCGCCGGCGATTTGCGCGAGGCCGGTTGTCGGGCGCCGGATGTGCCGATCTACCTGGCGTTTTCGCCGGTACTGGAGTCTAGCCCGCGCTATGTCGCGATTTTTGAGCAAGGGTTGCAGCGTTACCGCGCCAATGGCCGTTTGCAGGCCTTGCTGGCCGCTTATGGCGTCCAGACACCCTGACAGTCCACACGCTGTGTTGTCTGTGGCTGGGACATTACAGCGATCTGTATGGCTGTAATTGGCTGCCTCTGTAGTGGGCATGTCCGCTGTGCTTTCGGCATGCTGCAGCCCACGATGACTGCGGAGTGCGCCCCATGCAGCTTGAATTTCACCAGGTCGATGCCTTTGCCTCGCAACCATTTACCGGCAACCCGGCGATGGTTTATCGCCTGGACAGTTGGCTTGACGACGCGCTGATGCAGCAGATTGCCGCCGAGCACAACCTGGCGGAAACCGCTTTTGTGGTAAGGGAAGGCGCTGCATGGCATATCCGCTGGTTTACCCCGAGTGCCGAAGTGCCGTTATGTGGGCATGCCACCCTGGCCAGCGCCCATGTACTGTTCGAGGTGTATGGCGAGCCGGGTGAGGTGCTCGACTTCACCTGTTTGTCTGGTGCGTTGCGCGTGACTCGGCAGGGCACGCAGCTGCTGCTGGATTTCCCTGTGCGTCGTGCGCAGCCCTGTGAGCTGCGCGCAGAGGTTAGTCAGGCACTGGGCGTGCCAGTTGAAAGCGTGGTGGCGCTGCATGAAGGGCAGGGCATTCAGGAATTGCTGGCGATTGTGGCATCGGAAGCGGCGGTACGCGCTTGCAAGCCTGACCTGGCTTCCGTAGCGCGGTTGCCGGGGCTTGGCCTGTTGATCAGTGCGCCGGGTGAGCAGCACGATTTCGTCTCGCGCTACTTCGCCCCGGCCATCGGTATCAATGAAGACCCGGTAACCGGTTCAACCCATTGTATCCTTACGCCCTACTGGGCACAGCGTCTGGACAAGACCCGCCTGAGCGCCTTCCAGTGTTCGGCGCGCGGCGGCGAGTTGCACTGTGAGCTGGTTGGTGAGCGGGTGCAGATCGCCGGCCAGGCGCTGTTGATGGCCAGTGGCCGGTTACTGTTGCAGTAGGTCAGCTGTCACTGCTGTAGCGGCGTACGCCCGACTCCCCCAGGTTGACCTGGGCGGCGATGCTGCCGGGCGCGGCAAACACCACCAGATGGTCGGCGGCGACACGAATGCCGACCTGCTGGCCGGGCAGGTGATCGGCGTGGCTGGGGAAGATCGACTCCAGTTGGCTGCCGGTTGGCAGTTGCAGGCGGTACAGGGTGGCCGCACCGAGGAAGGTCTTGCCGACGATCAGGGCCTTTTGCGGGCTGTCCGGGTCATACACGATGTCGTCCGGACGCAGCAGCACGTCCACCGCGCTGCCGGTTGGCCAGTTATACGCGCGGTTGCCGCGGATCAGGCCCAGTTCGGTTTGCACCGAGTCCGGGCTGAGCAGCTGGCCGCGAATAAAGTAGCCCTGGCCGATAAAGCTGGCGACAAACGGCGTTAGCGGTTCGTGGTAGAGGTTGAACGGGGTGTCCCACTGCTCCAGCTTGCCTTCCTTGAACACGCCGACGTGATCGCTGACGGCAAAGGCTTCTTCCTGGTCATGGGTCACCAGAATTGCACTGGTACCACGCGCTTTGAGGATATCGCGCACCTCATGGCTCAAGCGCCGGCGCAGCTCGCCATCCAGATTGGAGAAGGGCTCATCGAGCAGCAGCAATTGTGGTTCCGGTGCCAGGGCACGGGCCAGGGCTACGCGTTGCTGTTGGCCGCCGGACAGTTCATGCGGGTAACGCTTGCCGAGGTGGCCAAGTTTGACCAGCTCCATCAGCTCCTGGGTAACCCGCTCGCAATTGGCTTGCTTGCGGATGCCGAAACCGATGTTCTCGGCCACGCTCAGGTGCGGGAACAATGCGTAATCCTGAAACACCATGCCGATCCGACGTTTCTCGGGGGCCAGGGTAAAGCCGGCTTTGGAGATGACCTGATCGGCCAGCTGGATTTCGCCTTCCAGCACCGGCTCGAAGCCGGCAATGGCGCGCAGGGTGGTGGTCTTGCCGCAGCCAGAAGGGCCGAGCAGGCAGCCGATATCGCCGGCATTCAGATGCAGATTAAGGTTCTGCACCACCTTGTGTCCGGGGTAGCCGCAGCTCAGGTCGCGCAGGTTCAGCAGAGGTTGGCTCATGCGTGGTGGTACGCCGGTTCAACCAGGAATTCGAGCAGTGCCTTTTGCACATGCAGGCGGTTTTCGGCCTGATCCCAGGCGGCCGAGCGCGGGTCGTCGAGCAGGTCTTCGCTGATTTCCTCGCCGCGGTGCGCCGGCAGGCAGTGCAGGAACAGCACATCGTCGGCGGCCGCATCGAGCAGTGCGCGGTTGACTTGGTAGGGCTGGAACAGCTTGATGCGCTGCGCGGCTTCATCTTCCTGACCCATAGAGGCCCATACATCGGTACTCACCAGGTGGGCGCCGGCAACGGCAGCGCGCGGGTCGCGCAGGATCTGCACACGCTCGCCGGCAGCCGCGAGGAATCTGGCGTTCGGCTCATAGCCCTCGGGGCAGGCAACGCGCAGCTGGAAGTCGAACTGCATGGCCGCTTCTATATAGGAGTTGCACATGTTGTTGCCGTCACCGATCCAGGCCACGGTCTTGCCTTTGATGCTGCCGCGATGCTCCTGATAGGTCTGCATGTCGGCGAGCAACTGGCAGGGATGCAGGTCATCGGACAGGCCGTTGATCACTGGCACGCGCGAGTTGGCAGCAAATTCGGTCAGGGTGCTGTGGGCGAAGGTGCGGATCATCACCGCATCAAGCATGCGCGACATGACGATGGCCGCGTCGCCAATCGGCTCGCCACGGCCCAGCTGGGTGTCACGCGGTGAGAGGAAGATGGCCTGGCCGCCGAGCTGAATCATGCCGGCTTCGAACGACAGGCGGGTGCGAGTCGAGGCTTTCTCGAAGATCATGCCCAGTACGCGATTCTTCAGCGGCTCGAACAATACGCCGCGGTTGCGCAAGTCCTTCAGCTCCATGCCGCGGCGGATCAGCCCCACCAGTTCATCCGGTGTGCAATCCATCAGCGAGAGAAAGTGTCTTGCGCTCATCATCAACTACCTTTTGACAGCAGGGCGCAGGTTCAATGGCCTGGTGAAATGCAAGAAACGGCAGAACCTGCGGCTGGGGGGCCGCACAATGCGACGAAACGGGGAAGTCGCGATCTTATAAGCAAACGCCGATCAGGCGCAAATTGCCGGCGGTTTATGGGGCTGTGGTGCAGGGGGCGAGATGCATCTATCGGCTGACCTGATGCTGCGCAATTCACGCCGCGAACCCTGCTGGTGCAGGTTCTGATCTGCCGACATAGTTCATGCTTTACGGTGCTTTGCGCGCCGAACCAAAACAAGAGGCCCGGCCATGACCAAGACCCTCCACCACCGTGCATGCCACCTGTGCGAAGCCATTTGCGGCCTGAGCATTGAAACCGAAGTGCAGGACGACGGTTCCACGCAGATCCGTTCGATCAAGGGCGATGCCCAGGACAGTTTCAGTCGCGGCCATATCTGTCCCAAAGCCGTGGCATTACAGGATATTCAGAATGATCCCGATCGCCTGCGTCAGCCGATGCGCCGCGTCGGCAATGAGTGGCAGGCCATCGACTGGAATGAAGCTTTTGAGCTGGTGGCCGAGCGCCTGAGTGCGATTCAGACCGCGCATGGGCAGAACGCCGTGGCGGTGTATCAGGGCAACCCGAGCGTACACAACTACGGCCTGATGACCCATAGCAACTACTTTCTCGGCCAGTTGAAAACCCGCAACCGCTATTCCGCGACCTCGGTCGACCAGTTGCCGCATCACCTGACCAGCCACCTGATGTACGGGCACGGTCTGCTGATCCCGATTCCGGATATTGATCACACCGACTTTATGCTGATTCTCGGCGGTAACCCGCTGGCCTCCAACGGCAGCATCATGACTGTGCCAGATGTGGAGAAGCGCCTGAAGGCTATCCAGAAACGCGGTGGCAAACTGGTGGTGGTCGACCCGCGCCGTAGTGAAACCGCCGCAATTGCTGATCAGCATGTGTTTGTCCGTCCGGGGCAGGATGCCGCGCTGCTGTTCGGCCTGCTCAATACCCTGTTTGAAGAAAACCTGGGCCGCGCCAGTCATCTGGCCGTCGATGGGCTGGATGAAGTGCGCCAGGGGATTGCCGGCTTTACTGCCGAAGCCATGAGCGCCCGCTGTGGCGTGCCGGCGCCAACGATTCGTCAGTTGGCGCGCGACTTTGCCGCGGCCGAGTCGGCTGTTTGTTATGGCCGCATGGGCGTTTCCACCCAGGCGTTTGGCACGCTGTGTCAGTGGCTGGTGCAACTGATCAACCTGGTCACCGGAAATCTGGATCGAGTGGGCGGTGTGCTGTGCACCGAGCCTGCCGTGGATCTGGTGGCCTCGACTTCCGGTGGGCATTTCAATCGTTGGCAGAGCCGCGTATCCGGCTTGCCGGAGTATGGCGGTGAGTTGCCGGTGTCGGCTCTGGCCGAGGAGATGCTCACGGCCGGCGAAGGGCAGATACGAGCACTGGTGACGGTGGCGGGCAATCCGGTGCTGTCCACGCCCAATGGCCGTCAGCTGGAGCAGGCGCTGGATGGGCTGGAGTTTATGCTCAGTATCGACTTTTACATCAATGAAACCACCCGCTATGCCGACCTGATCCTGCCGCCGACGGCGCCGCTGGAGCACGATCACTACGACACCACCTTCAATGTGTTTGCGGTGCGCAACGTCACCCGCTTTAACGAGGCAGTACTGGCCAAGCCGGAGGGGGCGCTGCATGACTGGGAGATTTTCGTCGGTCTGGCCAAAGCCTTTGCCGCCAAGACCGGCGTGGAACTCAAGCCGACCATGGCCCCGGAGCAGATGATCGACATGGGCCTGCGTTTTGGTGCTTACGGCGACAAGTCGGAACATAAGCTGTCCCTGGCCGCGTTGCGCGAGCACCCGCATGGCCTCGATCTGGGCGCACTCAAGCCCAACCTGGCTAATCGTCTGAAAACCATCAATAAACAGGTAATGGCGGCGCCGGCAGTGATCATGGCTGACCTGCAGCGTTTTGCCGAACAGCCGACTGCCAAGGCTGACGAGTTGCTGCTGATCGGTCGTCGGCATGTGCGCAGCAATAACTCCTGGATGCATAACTATCACCGTCTGGTGAAAGGCAAGCCGCGTCATCAGTTGCTGATGCACCCTGCGGATCTGAGCCAGCGTGGGCTGAGCGATGGCCAGTTGGTGCGGGTGCGCTCGCGGGTGGGGGTGATCGAGGTGGAAGTGGCAGCGAGCGATGAAATGATGGCAGGGGTGGTCAGTCTGCCGCACGGTTGGGGGCATGCGCGGCCGGGCGTGCAGATGGCGATTGCCAGCGAGCAACCAGGTGCCAGTGCCAATGACCTGACCGATGAGCGGCAGCTTGATGCTCTGTCCGGCAATGCGGCATTGAATGGTGTGCCGGTACAGGTTGAGGCTGCTTGAGCAGGTCTTATCTGGCTTGAGGAAAGTGCCTGGGAAGGCCGAGCATTGCGCTCGGCTTTTCGCTACAATGCCGCCACCGTGCCGACCCGTGAGTCGGGAAGTTAAGTCCTGAGGTGCCCAATGGATATCATCGAAACCATCAAAGAGCAGATCGCCAACAACACCGTTCTGCTGTACATGAAAGGCTCGCCGAACGCTCCGCAGTGCGGCTTTTCCTCCAAGGCTGCGCAGGTTGTGATGGCTTGTGGTGAGAAATTCGCCTACGTCGACATTCTGCAAAACCCGGAAATCCGCGCCAATCTGCCCAAATATGCCAACTGGCCAACCTTCCCGCAGCTGTGGGTCGGTGGTGAGCTGGTCGGCGGCAGCGATATCCTGGTGGAAATGTTCGAAAAAGGTGAGCTGCAAACCCTGATCAAGGACGCTGTGCAGAAAGCCGACGCTTAAGCTAAGCAGACCACATAAACAACAAACCCCGCCAAGTGCGGGGTTTGTTGTTTATGGCGTAAGCGTTTGGCTTATTCGTCCATCTGCGACTGCAGATAGTTTTGCAGGCCCACGGCCTCGATCAGGCTGAGCTGAGTTTCCAGCCAGTCGATATGGTCTTCTTCGGAGCAGAGGATTTCTTCAAGCAATTCGCGACTGGCGTAGTCGCCGATGCTTTCGCAGTAGGCAATCGCCGCTTTCAGGTCGATATGCGCCTTGTGTTCGATCTTCAGGTCGCACTCGAGCATTTCCTTGGTGTTTTCACCGATCAGGATCTTGCCGAGGTCTTGCAGATTCGGCAGGCCTTCGAGAAACAGGATGCGCTTGATCAGCTTGTCCGCGTGCTTCATCTCGTCGATGGACTCGTGATACTCGTGCTCGCCGAGTTTCTTCAGGCCCCAGTCTTCGTACATGCGCGCGTGCAGGAAGTACTGGTTGATCGCGACCAGCTCGTTACCGAGGATCTTGTTCAGATGCTGGATGACTTTCTTGTCGCCTTTCATGTCTGCGTCTGCCTTGCAAGGTGAGTTAGCTCCAAATTCTGGGCCGATGATTTTCCACTGTCAAACCTAAGTGATTGAATCCAAAGCTAAAATTAATATGAATACGAATGTTTAAGTTCTGCATCTCGGCGCTAAGGTATTGAATTAAAGCCATAAAAACACTGCGAGTGCATTTGGCCTGTGTAATAGCGGCTTGAAGGGCAGTTGAAATAAATGACGAGGCATAAAAAAACCGGACTCAAGGTCCGGTTTTTTACAGGGCTCCGAATCAGGCGGCGACGAAACTTGTCGGATAGGCGAGGGCGGCCTGGCTGCTTTGCACTTCACTGAGGGTTTCACGTACGACCTGCTTGGCCAGGCAAGCGCATTTGCCGCACTGACTGGCGACGCCAAGGGTGGCCCGTACATCACGGTAGCTGCAGCAGCCTTCGTAGATGGCTTCGCGAATCTGACCGTCAGTTACACCTTCGCAGAGACAGACGTACATGATTGAGGCTCGTGGCAGGCAGTTAAGATGCGAAAGATACTAATGTTAATGAGAATGCTTGTCAAAACTGAATGTGATTGTCTGATGAGTGGTGTGTGTCAGTCTGTTGCGATGCCAAGCGCGCAACGCTCATCTGTGCCCTGATTGTGCTTCGCAGGCCTGCTGGGCAATGCGCCTCTAGCAGGCACCTTCGCTGAGAGGCGCCTGGTCAAGGCCGGTTGCCGAGGTATGGCATGTGCTGTCTGGACATTGCCGCTTTGCTTGCCAGCAGGCGGAAAACCCTTGCCGCTTTGCCGCTAAAAGGGCTGCTGTTTTTATATAAATAATTGATTTATAGTTAAAAAATAAAATGGCACACGCCTTGCTTATGGTCTTGCACGGAAAACAGCAACGCCAACTGGCAAAGGTTTCTGACCATGAGCATCAGCTTCGATCGGGCACTCGGTATTCACGAAAAGGCACTGGGCTTTCGCGCTCAGCGTGCCGAAGTGTTGGCCAACAACATCGCCAACGCCGACACGCCGCACTACAAGGCGCGTGATCTTGAATTCGCCAGCGTGCTGGCCGAGCAGAGCGCCAAGAGCCAGCGTGGCCAGGTCAGCCTGAGCCGCACCAACAGCCAGCATATCCCGGCTGATGGCGTTGCTATTGGCGACGCCAGTCTGGCGTACCGCACGCCACTGCATCCATCTATTGATCAAAACACCGTCGACCTGCAGATCGAGCAGTCCAACTACGCCGAAAACTCGGTGCAGTTCCAGGCCAGCTTCACCTTCCTCAACAGTAAGTTCAAAGGGCTGGTCAACGCCCTGCGCGGCGAATAACAGGAGCCTGATGCCATGTCACTTGCCAGTGTTTTCAATATCGCCGGAATGGGGATGAGCGCGCAGAGCACGCGTCTGAACACCATCTCCAGCAACATTGCCAACGCCGAGACGGTTTCCTCGAGCATTGATCAGACCTACCGCGCGCGCCATCCGGTGTTTGCCACGGTGTTCCAGTCGGCGCAGGGCGGTGACCGTGGTTCGTTGTTTGCCGATCAGGACAATGCAGGGGTAGGGGTTCAGGTGCTGGGTGTGGTCGAGGACCAGAGCACCCTGATGCCGCGCTATGAGCCTAATCATCCTTCCGCTGATGAAAACGGCTACGTGTACTACCCCAACGTCAATGTGGTGGAAGAGATGGCGGACATGATTTCTGCCAGCCGGGCCTTCCAGACCAACACCGAAATGATGAACACCGCCAAGCAGATGATGCAGCGCGTGCTGACCCTCGGTCAGTAAGCCAGCGGATAAGGAGCGCAGACCTATGAGCACTGTTGGCGATGTAGCGGGTTCGGTACTGGATAAATACCAGATCAAGAACGAAACCAAGACGAACAAGGACCTCGGCAAGAATGAGTTTCTCAACCTGCTGGTGGCCCAGTTGAATAACCAGAACCCCCTGGAGCCGCAGGGCAATGGTGAGTTTATTGCCCAGCTGGCGCAGTTCAGCCAGGTGGAAGGGATCGAGAAGTTGAACACCAGCATGGGCTCGCTGCTCACCGGTTATCAGTCTTCCCAGGCATTGCAGGCCTCGTCTCTGGTCGGGCGCAAGGTCATCGTTCCAAGCGAGAAAGCAGTGGTTGATACCAGCGAAAGTTTCAAGGCCAGCCTGGTACTGCCGACCAGCAGCAGCAACGTCTACGTCAACATTTATGACAAGGCTGGCGCGGCGGTAGGGCGAGTCAACCTGGGTGAGCAGGCGGCTGGCAATGTCAGCTTTATCTGGGATGGCAAGGATGCCAGCGGCAATCTGTTGCCGCCTGGCACCTACAAATTCGAAGCACAGGCTACCTACGCCGATGGCACCAAGGGCCTCTACACCTTGCTGCCGGCCAACGTCGACAGTGTGACTCTGGGCGGCAAAGAGTTGATGTTGAACCTGGCAGGGCTCGGCAGTGTGCCGATGTCGCAAGTGCAGGTTATTGGTCAGTAACTAACAGGTTTTAACCGCCGGTTGCCCGGCAAAGGAGTCTTCCATGGGTTTCAATATCGGTCTGAGTGGTCTGCGTGCCGCGACCAGCGACCTCAATGTGACCGGCAACAACATCGCTAACGCAGGCACTGCAGGCTTCAAACAGTCGCGGGCCGAGTTTGCCGATGTGTATGCGGCCTCGGTACTGGGTACCGGGAAAAACGCGCAGGGCAGCGGGGTGCTGTTGGCTGATGTGTCACAGCTGTTCAACCAGGGCAACATCAACTACACGCAGAACGCGCTGGATCTGGCGATCAACGGCAACGGTTTCTTCCAGACCAGCAATAATGGCGATATCAGTTACACCCGTGCGGGCTACTTCGGGACTGACCGTGATGGTTTTATGGTCAACAACTTCGGTTATCGCCTGCAGGGCTATGCCGTTGATGCGGCAGGCAACCTGCAGAATGGTGTGGTCAGTGACCTGCGTATCGAGACAGCCAGCCAGGAGCCTCGGGCAACCGAGAGCCTTGAGCAGGTGTTCAACCTGAACTCGACTAATCAAGTGCCGACTACCGTACCGTTCAATCCGGCGGATCCAACAACCTACAACTCGTCGACCTCGACCAATATTTACGACTCTCAGGGTAACTCCCACGTTTTTACCCAGTATTTCCTCAAGACCGGGCCGAACACCTGGCAGATGAATGTGCTGATTGACGGGCGTAACCCGGATGACCCGACGCTGACCACGCCGTCTTCAGTGGATCTGCAGTTCACCACAGCCGGGCAGTTGGATATCCCCGCGTTGATCGCCTCGACGCCGACCGGTTTCACTGTTGACGCCAATGGCCTTATCAATCTGACCACTTGGGTGCCGGCTGCACCGGACAATTCCATCCCGCCAGTGTGGGGTGCCAACGGTGCTACTGCCAGCGCTGCCGGTGTGGCAGTTGATGTGCGCGCTTCAACGCAGTTTGCCAGCAACTTTGCGGTCAACCGCGTCAGCCAGGACGGTTACACCACTGGCCAGTTGGCGGGCCTGGAAATTGACGACACCGGGGTGATCTTCGCGCGCTACACCAACGGTCAGTCGAAGGTGCAGGGGCAGGTGATTCTGGCCAACTTTGCCAACGTGCAAGGTCTGACGCCGGTGGGCAAGACTGCCTGGGTGCAGTCCTTCGAGTCGGGTGAGCCGGTACGTGGAACTCCGCGCAGTGGCACCCTGGGTGCGCTGCAGTCCGGCGCTCTGGAGGATTCCAACGTCGAACTGTCGGACCAGCTGGTCAACCTGATCGTTGCGCAGCGTAACTATCAGGCCAACGCCAAGACCATTGAAACCGAAAGTGCGGTTACTCAGACGATCATCAACCTGCGTTGATACGGCGTCAGTAGGCAGGCGCGAGGTCTGCCGCAGGCGGCAAAACTACGCCGCCTGGCTGCGCAAAGGGCTCCATGTGGAGCCCTTTTATTTTTAAAAATTCATATATATCAATATCTTGCTTCTATTTTCCGAATGCTGGCATAGCCATTGCTTTATAGCTTGCATAGAGCAGCGGGCGGCAAGCCCAACTCGGAGAATAACCATGGACAAGATGCTGTACGTTTCCATGACTGGGGCCCACAACAACACCCTGGCTCAGCGTGCCCACGCCAACAACCTGGCGAATATTTCCACCAATGGCTTCCGCCGGGATTTTGAACAGGCCCGCTCGATGCCGATCTTTGGTGACAGTTATCCGGCGCGTGTCTATGCCATGAGTGAGCGGCCCGGGACCGACTTCACCCCGGGCTCGCTGCAGGAAACCGGACGTGATCTGGATGTAGCCGTAGGCGGCAAAGGCTGGCTGGCCGTGCAGGCCCCCGATGGCAGCGAAGCGTACGTGCGCACTGCCAGCCTGAATGTTGATGCGCTGGGTATGTTGCGTACTGGCAATGGCTTGCCGGTGATGGGCAATGCCGGGCCGATAGCGGTACCCCCGGAGCAGAAAATCGAGATCGGCAAGGACGGCACCATCAGTATCCGCGCTCTCGGTGAGGCGCCCAGCGTGCTGGCCGAAGTGGACCGCCTGAAACTGGTCAATCCGGATCTTAAGCAGATGGAGAAAGGCACTGACGGCCTGATCCGCTTCAAGGGCCAGGATCCGGTACAGGCGGATGCGACCATCGAAGTGACCTCGGGCTTCCTCGAGTCGAGCAACGTCAATGCTGTGGAAGAGATGACTGCGATCCTCTCTCTGTCCCGCCAATTCGAGTTGCAAGTGAAGATGATGCGTACCGCCGAAGACAATTCGTCGGCCATGGCGCGCGTCTTGCAGATGACCTAATTACCAGCACGCGACGCCGTTAAAACGGCGTCCGAGGAGAATCGATATGCTTCCGTCACTGTGGGTCAGCAAAACCGGTTTGTCCGCTCAGGACATGAACCTGACCACTATTTCCAACAACCTGGCCAACGTCTCGACCACCGGCTTCAAGCGTGATCGCGCCGAGTTCGAAGACCTGCTGTATCAGATCCGTCGCCAACCGGGTGGTCAGTCCAGCCAGGACAGCCAGCTGCCATCCGGTCTGCAGCTGGGTACGGGCGTGCGGGTGGTCGGTACGCAGAAGATCTTCACCCAGGGCAGCCTGCAAACCACCGAGCAGCC